>JAGWNU010000225.1 GCA_028871175.1 Burkholderiaceae bacterium
GAGCTGCTGGAAGAACACGTCGGCGGTCGGACCATAAGGGACGCGGCCGAGGCTAGGCCGCAGCCCGTAAATATTGTTCCAGGCTGCGGGATTGCGAAGCGAACCCATCATGTCGCTGCCGTCGGCCACGGGCAGCATGTTCAGGGCCACCGCGACGGCCGTGCCGCCGCTGCTGCCGCCGGCCGAGCGTGCAGGGGCCCAGGCGTTGCCCGTGGTGCCATAGACGCGGTTATAGGTATGGGAGCCCAGGCCGAACTCGGGCGTGTTTGTCTTGCCGACCAGCACCGTCCCCTGGCGGCGCAGGCGCTCCACAACGATGCTGTCGTGCGTCGGCACGTGGTTCGCCAGGGCCAGGCTGCCCATGGTCGTGACGAGGCCCGCTGTGGCGGCAAGGTCCTTGGGCGCCTGCGGAAAACCGTGCATCCAGCCGCCAGACCGCCCCTGCGACAGTTGCGCATCACGCATGCGGGCCTGTTCGAGCGCCGCTTCGGCGTCGACCCGCGCGACGATGGCGTTGACCGCCGGGTTCAGGCGGTCGATCTGTGCCAGGAAAGCTTCCATCACTTCGACGCAGGACACATCGCGTCTGTGGATGCGCGTGGACAGCTCGATTGCGCTCCACTGAACGATGTCCTGGTTGGCCGTGGCAGAGAGGTCGGCGTACATGGCAGTGGTCAGCCCTTCAGGAAAGCTTGCGTCAGTCGCACCCAGCAGGCCGCGCCCAGTGGCAGGACCTGATCGTTGAAGTCGTATCCCGGATTGTGAACCATGCAGCCGCCGAATTCCCCCTCGCCGTTGCCCAGGATGAGGTAGCAGCCGGGCACTTCATTGAGCATCCAGGCAAAGTCCTCGCTGCCATTGAGCCCCTTGGGCGCCTGCGTGACCACGTTGTCCGGTCCGACCAGTTCGGTGCAAACCTGTTGCGCCAGCTGCGTTTCGGCCTCGGTGTTGACGATGGGAGGCGTCAGTTGCCGGTAGTCGACCTGTGCTTCCACGCCGTGCGCCTGCGCCGTCAGGCTGACGATCTCGCGGATGCGCTGCTCCACCAAGGCACGCGTTTCAGGCCGCGCCGCGCGCACATTGAGACCGATTGTGACCGCTTCCGGAATCACGTTGTGCGTGGCGCCGCCACGAATGAACCCGACCGACACCACGGCGGTATCGTCGGGAGCCACGTTGCGTGCGACCACCGTCTGCAACGCGGTAACGATCGCCGCCGACGCTGCAATCGGGTCGCGCGCGCGGTGCGGCATTGCACCGTGCCCGCCCACCCCTTTGACGGTCACGTCCGCCACATCGGATGACAGGCTCACCGGCCCCGGCAATACGCGGAAGCTGCCAGCCGGCACGCCCGGCATGTTGTGCAGGGCGAAGACGGCATCGCAGGGAAAACGCTCGAACAGTCCGTCCTCGATCATGGCGCGAGCGCCGCAGAGGTTCTCTTCGTCGGGCTGAAAGATCAGATTCAGCGTGCCGTCGAAGCCGCGGCTGTCGGCCAGCGCCTTGGCGGCCGCCAGGAGGATGGCGGTATGACCGTCGTGGCCACAGGCGTGCATCTTGCCGTGGTTGCGGCTCGCATAGGGCAGGCCGGTGGCTTCGATGATGGGCAGCGCGTCCATGTCGGCACGGATGCCCAGCCTGCGCGTGCCGTTGCCCAGCTTCAGTTGGCCGACCACGCCGCTCTTGCCGATGCCGGTATGGACCTCGTAGCCCCAGCTTTTCAGCAGGTCGGCAACGAGCGTGCTGGTCGCGCCGACCTCAAAGCCCAGTTCCGGCTGCGCGTGGATCTGGCGGCGGATGTTGACGAAGGTTTCGGCGTCGATCTGCACCGGGGGCAGCAGATGCGGCAATAGCTGGAAGGGCGTGAGCGTGGGCGCTTTGGTCATGTCTGGGCTCCTTGCGGGATGGTGTTTATTGGTGGGACTCGCGCGTTTCGCGCAAGCTCAGCACGGTCAGCAGCGTCACGGCACTGCACGCCATCATGTAAAAGGCGGGCGAGAGCGGGTTGCCCGTGCGGGCCAGCAGCCACGTCACGACAAACTGGCAGGAACCACCAAACACCGTCACGCCCACCGCGTAGATCACCGACAGGCCACTGGCGCGGACCTTGGTCGGCAGCATCTCCATCATCATCAGCAGCATTGGCGTGGTGCCCAGATACAGGCCGCCGGTCAGCAGGGCCGACAGCGCCAGCACAAGCGGCACGCTCGGGTAATGCGTCATCAGCCAGAAGGCCGGATACAGCGCCGCCACCGTGAACAGCGTCGCGCCCACCACGAGCGGCTTGCGGCGCGGCAGGCGGTCGGCCAGCCAGCCGGACACCAACGACGCGGTAAAACTCGTCAGCCCGGTCACGCAGCCCGCGAGCAGCGACAGCGACGGCGGCAGATGCAGCTCGCGGATCATGTAGGTCGGCATGAAATAGATCACCAGATACGTGCCAACCGTGCCGCCAATGATGGTGAGCACGCCTTTGACAACGAGGTCACCATGCGCGCGGAAGAGGGTACCCAGGGGGCTCGACGCATGCGGTTGCGCGGTATGGGTTTCATCCAGGTGCGCGCGGATGTAAAAGCCCACCGGAGCGATCAGCAGCCCCAGAAAGAAGGGAACGCGCCAGCCCCAGCCCTGCAGTGCCTCGGGCGACAGGCTGCCGTACAGCGCCGCAGCCGTCAGGGCCCCGCAAAGCGCGGCGATGCCCTGGCTGCCCAACTGCCAGCTCACGCGAAAACCGCGCCCCTTGATGCCGCCGGACTCCATCAGCATGGCCGTGGAGGCACCAATCTCGCCGCCGAGTGAAAAACCCTGCAGCAAGCGCCCGGCCACGACCACCAGCGGACCGAGCACGCCTGCCGTGGCATACGTCGGCGCCACGGCCAGGCACAGCGTCCCGATGACCATCAGCCCAATGGTCAGCGTCATCGCGGCCTTGCGCCCGCGGCGGTCGGCATAGTTGCCGATCACGAAACCGCCCAGCGGGCGCATCACGAAGCCGATGCCGAACGTCGCGACCGCCAGCAGCAGTGAGCCATAGGCACTATCCGACGGGAAGAACAGCTTGCCGATCATCAACGCGAAGAAGCTGTAGACGGTGAAGTCGTACATCTCGAGCGCATTGCCGATCGAGCACGCGGCGATCAGGCGCGCCTGGCTCGCAGGCTTGGGGGTGGCAGCCGCGGACACGGGTGTCAGGGCAGGCTGCAGGGTGGCGTCATTCATTCGGGTCTCCGTCCATCGTGTTGAAAAGGGGTTTCTCTGAACCCTCGCGATGCAGTATTCCGGTAAGCCGCGCCATGAAAAAATCGTAAATATTCATCGCGATAACCAAATAGAATCACCGTCATAACCGGCGCGCATCCGCCATCGGGGAAAGCCCGGTGCAGCGCCGACACGCGATGCGAATTCCACGACACGCGCACCGGAGGAGGGCAGAGCACGGTGAAACTGCACCAATTGCGCATCCTGCTGGCTGTGGCCCAGCACGGCAGCATCCACGAGGCGTCGCGCGCGCTGCATATCTCGCAGCCTGCGCTGTCCAAAGCCATTGCAGAGCTGGAGCGCGAGCTTGGCGTCACGCTGCTGTCGCGGTCCGTGCGGGGCGTGAGCCTGACGGCCTACGGCATGGCGCTGGTGAAGCGTGCCAGCGTCGTCGAACAGGAGCTTCGCCACGCGCTGGAAGACATCGAAACCATCCGCGGGCACGCCGAAGCCGAGCTCAACATCGGCTTTACCGCCGTGGCCTCCAGCGGGCCGCTGCCCGACGCAATGGCTGCGCTGCGCAAGCGCTTTCCGAATGTCGCCTTGCGCTGCTTCGAACAGCGTCCACAGCAGATCCTGGAAGGCCTGCGCGAGGGGCGTCTCGATCTGGGGCTGATCTCCAGCAACAGCGGGCCAGGCACAAGCAGCTTCCAGTGGGAGCCGCTGTTTTCCGTGCCGATGCGCCTGGCCGTGCGGCCAGGTCATCCGCTGCGCCGCGCGCGCCGCTTGCGCCCGCTGCTGGATGCGGACTGGCTGGTGCTGGACCCGCTCGACGACCCAGGCAGCCCGCTGGTCAGCCTGATGCGGCTGCATCGGCTCGAGATGCCGCGCCGTATCGTGCAGAGCGGTTCCAATCTGCTCGGGCTGCAGTTGGCCACCAAGACCGATCTCATCAGCATGTGGTCGGATTTCGTCTTCAGTGGCACCGGCGGCCCGCTGCGTATGGTCCCGGGGTCGCTGGATGTGCTGCCCATGGAAGACGAGTTGCCCGAATTCAGCGCCTATCTGGTCTATCGGTCGGCCGATCTGATGACGCATGCGTGCGCGGAGTTTTGCAAGGAAATCCGGCACTTTGCGCAGAGCTACCTGACCAAATAGCCGCATAATTTGCACTAATTAGACTTGGACGAAGGCAGCAAGTCAGACAAAGCACGAACCTGCATTTGCAACTGGGGCAAACCAACAATAAGAGCCTGAAGAACAATCTGCGTATCAGTCACGCCAAGCACGTCCGCCGCAGCACGCACCGCGCTGCTAAGCTGCGGCGAAAGACTCAAATTCAGTCGCTTTCGAGCCACCCTAGGGGCCGGGTCAGCGCCCACACCCTCATCAGCCTCATCCAACGAAGAATCATCCCATGCAGGACGACGAGGCTCGTCATCCTCAGCAGCAAGGGACTGGGCCATCTGCTGAATCAACCTTTTGTGTTTAGCTTCACCCACCTGTTAACTCCAATTGGTGCATTACACGGAATATTCCGTTCCCGACCGTTCCCCCCGTTTTACTAGAGGGGGGGCATCATGACATGACACCACAGAGATACCGGCAGGTATGCAAGTGGCGACTTGAACCAAAAACGCAGTACTGATGGAAACCCACCATCTGGTGCATTGAATATCTCCAATTGGTGTCAAATTGGTTATTAGATTAGCACGTGGGAGTGGCGGCTACAACTGCCGCAGCCGTGCTGCGCTCGGCAGGGGCAGCCTCCGCCGCCCCTTCCAGAACAACAGCTTGCAAAGATTCGGGCTAGGGGAGGCAAGACCATAGGGACCAGATTCGCCAGTCATACCCGCTACTCGGCCCCGCGAGGCGCGCTAGCCGCGCGTCAGCCGCCCAGACCACCGGAATCGACGCCATGCCCCCGGAGGGGTCCCCCAGTGGCTTCGTTTGAGGCGCGGGCACTCCTAACGCTAGTCGCAGGAACCAGGTCAACGAGCGCAGACGCCGCAGATGTTTCGTTGCGTGGATCAGGGCGGCCCAGCTGGCGCCAGTAGGAGGCCATCTCAAGCCGTTGGAGGCGAAGCACTTGAGGTGCCCAATGAGGAACAGGGCGAAGGCCTGCATCCCAGTCGTGAATGGTGCGGCGGCTACTCTTGAGCTTGCGCATAAGAGCCTTCATTGGCAGCCCCTGCCGCTCATAGCACCACTCGGCGTGATTGGCCCACTTGCGAGACGGGTTCTTAGCCATTGACCGCCTCCAAGGTGCCTGAAATTTTTTCCGCTTCAGCATCCTGTAAGGCGTCATGAGCAAGGGTCACGCCCTTAGCCAAGTGGCAAAAAACTAACGAGACATGCTCTAGCCAGGTGTAGCTAGGAGGGCTAGTTGTTGAAACTATTTGAACGAAAGAATCGAGGGCCCAAACGGCGTCATTGAGACGCTCCAGAGCCTGACGGCTAGAATCGGCAGAAGCCATAGTCAACCTCTTGTGCAGATTGATTGTGGTTAGGGGCCGGTGCTGTGTTGGCGCACATTCCGGCCCCGCTTTTGTACTACGAACTACGCATAATTTGCATTATGTTAAATAAAGCGCGCAGGGACAGCCGCAAGCGTCATCCCTCGTTCTGCTAGGCCTTCTTCAAAAACTCCGGCTTGAGCAGATAGCTCACGCCATCGATCTTGCAATCGATCGGATGGTCACCCGAGACCAGCCGGATGTTCTTGACCTTGGTGCCCGCCTTGAGCGTGCCCGAACTGCCCT
>JAGWNU010000226.1 GCA_028871175.1 Burkholderiaceae bacterium
ACGAACCCATTGGCAGTCACAGCCAGCCAAGGCCGGGGTGTCGAGCATAACGGCGCTGCCCATCTTCCCGATTGATCGAGGGCATGAATTGCTGTCGCCCATTTTTTAAATCAGCGCTTCTTTCCGGTATTCGCATTTCCTGTTTCTGCATAGCAAAAAAGCGCCCAAAAAAATACCTGACATCGCATTGTGGATAAAAAATGCATCCGCAATACTTGATTTGCATCAATTCCAGCCACGGGGACTCCGGTCAATTGATACGCATCAATCTGTGTTGCAGGCGTCGCGCTACCATCGGCCGCTTCTGACATGTGCGGTGAAATCTTGAACCGTTGCACTCCGCCCCTCCGTGGAACCCTGCCGAATATCGGGCCCACCGGCCTGGCGCACACGCTGCGCTGGACCGCCAGTCCGGCCGCGAGCGCACCGCCCGTGCGGTATCGCTATGCCTTCGACGGCGACACGATGGGCACGACATATCACGTCCGGGTCGCGCTTGCATCGCTTGATGACACGGCATTGCTCGATGCGGCGCGCGCTACCGTGGATGCGGCTGTACAGGGAGTCGACCAACGCATGTCAACGTATCGGGCGGACTCGGAACTGTCGCAACTGAACCGGTATGCGGGCGGGCGCCCCTTCGCGTTGTCCGCCGACACGATCAGCGTATTGCAGATGGCGAGATCAGTGAGCCTCGCAACGGATGGCGCCTTCGATGTCACCGCCGGGAGCTTCGTCAACCTGTGGGGCTTCGGGCCGGAAAAGGCTCAACGTGTGGTAACGCCGTACGAGCTGGCGATGCTCAAGAGCGCAGTCGGCACCGGCGCACTGGAAATCGACCCGCGCACGCGTACCGCCACGAAAGCCGACCCTCGCGTTTATGCCGATCTATCGGCCATCGCAAAGGGTTTTGGTGTCGACCAGGCGGCCATCGCGCTCGACGCGCTTGGCATCTCCGATTACATGGTCGAGGTGGGTGGAGAGGTGCGCGCCAAGGGCCGGCGCCATGACGGTCGCGCGTGGCAAATCGGCATTGAAGAGCCTCAGCGGACGCTACCGCGCCGTGCACGGTTCATCGTGCCATTGCGCGATCTGGCCATGGCGACGTCGGGTGATTACCGCATCTGCTTCGAGCAGGATGGGCAACATTACTCACACGAGATCGATCCACGTACAGGCCGCCCAATCGCCAATGGCCTGACTTCCGTCACCGTGGTCGCATCGCAGTGTGCGATTGCCGACGCATACGCTACGGCGCTGATTGTGTTGGGCCCCGAGCGCGGCCTTGAGGTGGCCGAGCAACTCGGGCTGGCCGCCTATTTCATCCTGCGCGATGTGGATGGCCGTCATCGAGACCGGATGACAACCGCGTTTGCTGCGCTGGGCGGTCGCCCTATCACATCCACCTGATCCACTCGGCAACCCGCACAAAGCGCAACGGCATCGTCACATTCATTCATATCCGAATAGCCTCATTAAAAATAGGTTATTCGAATTTCCAATGGTCAATCCAATAGGACGCATTGCAATTCAATTCGAATGGATGGGTTTTCCATGACCTTTGATGGCTATCAATAGCGAAAATTGACGGTTTGTTAATGTGGTTTCCAATTCTGAGGGAGCGTAAAAGATGAGCCAATCCAACAATGATTTCGAGAATCCGATTCCTGTCAGTCCGACACGACGCAGCTTTCTGAACCGGACGGCGGCGGGCCTGGTCGGCGTGGGCCTGTCCGCCGGCCTGGCAGCCTGCAACAAAGGCACGGACAAGGACGCGCCTGCGGCAGCGGCACCGGCGGATGGCAAAGCGAGCGCAGCCGGCGGCGTCGACTACAGCAAGTACGAAGTGCCGCCCGGCCAACTGGACACGTACTACGCGTTCTCCAGCGGCGGCCACTCGGGTGAGGTTCGCATCTACGGTCTGCCTTCGGGGCGCTGCTTCAAGCGCATCCCCGTCTTCAACATCGATTGCCTGGTGGGCTGGGGTATCACCAACGAATCGAAGAAGATCATGGGCACCAACCCGGACGGCACGCTCAAGTACTGGACCGGCGATACCCATCACGTGCATCCGTCCTATACCGACGGCACGTACGACGGGAAATACATCTTCGTCAACGACAAGATCCACAGCCGGCTCGCCCGGGTGCGCATGGACACGATGGAATGCGACAAGATCGTCGAATTGCCGAACGTCCAGGGCTTCCACGGCGTCTTCCCGGACAAGCGGGACCCGGTGGATGACAAGATCAACCACACCACCCGCGTGTTCTGTGGCAACGAGTTCCATATTCCACAGCCCAATGACGGCCGCGACCTGAACGACCCGAAGAAGTATTTCTGCCTGTTCACCTGCGTGGACGCCGAGACGATGGAGCCCCGCTGGCAGGTCAAGGTCGACGGCAACATGGACCTGGTGGCCACGTCGTATGACGGCAAGCTCGCTGCTTCCAACCAGTACAACACCGAAGGCGGCGTGCATTACGAAGAGATGATGTCCGCCGAGCGCGACGCGTGCGTGTTCTTCAACGTGGCACGGATCGAAGCCGCGGTCAAAGCCGGCAAGACCTTTACCATCGGCACTTCGAAAGTCCCTGTTGTCGATGGCACCAAAGCCGCCAACACGGACCCGAAGACCGCGCTGACCTGCTATGTGCCCGTGCCCAAGAACCCGCACGGCGTGAATGCCAGCCCGGACGGCAAGTACTACGCGTGTTCAGGCAAGCTGTCGCCGACGGCAACCCTGATCGAGCACGACCTCGTCTTGAAGTGGTTCAACGGCGAGATCAAGGAGCCGCGCGACTGCGTCGTTGCCGAACCCGAGATCGGCCTCGGCCCGCTGCACACCGGCTTTGACAACCGCGGCAACGCCTATACCACGCTGTTCCTCGACAGCCAGATCGTCAAATGGAACCTCGAGGCGGCGATCAAGGCGTTCAAGGGCGACAAGACCGCTGTGCCAGTGGTGGACCGCATCGACGTCAATTACCAGCCGGGCCACGGTTTCACCTCGATGGGCGAAACCAAGGAACCGGATGGCAAGTTCTTCATCTCGGACAACAAGTTCTCGAAAGACCGCTTTCTGCCGGTCGGCCCGCTGCACCCGGAAACGGCTCAGCTCATCGACATCTCCGGCGACAAGATGAAGCTCGTGGCAGACCATGCGGTCTATTCCGAGCCGCACGACTCGATCGTGATCCGCCGCGACATCATCAAGACGCGTCAGGTCTACAACATCGATGAGTTCCCGCACGCGGTGAAAGACCCGAAGGAGTGCCGCGTCGAGCGCAAGGGCAAGCAGGTGACGGTCTACCTGACCTCGCAGGCACCTGCCTTTGGCTTGCGCGAATTCACCGTGAAGAAAGGCGATGAGGTAACGATCATCCTCACCAACCTCGACAAGGTGGAGGACCTGACCCACGGCTTCGCCATCCCGAAGTACAACATCAACTTCATCGTGAACCCGCAGGAAACCAAGTCCGTCACCTTCAAGGTCGACAAGCCCGGGGTCTACTGGTGCTACTGCACCAACTTCTGCCACGCGCTGCACCTGGAAATGCGCTCGCGCATGCTTGTTGAGGCGTAAGGGAGAAGGCGGACGTATGAAACACCTGTTCTCACGATTGGCGGTGATTGCCGCCACTTGTGCGATGGACACGTCCGCGCTGGCGGGCATCAGCGGCATGGCCTACGAGGCGCCGCTGCCCGCCGGTTTATCGACCGACCCGAACCTTTGCGCAATGGTGCCCTGCACGGACGTGCTGCCTGGCGCCAGCAGCTTCTCACCGCGCAAGGGGCACCCTCCTTACGTAGAGGGCTATCGCGACGTTGCGGGCAAGCGCCAGCTGGTCGGCTATGCGTTCCTGTCGACCGACATCGTGGACATGCCCGGCTATTCGGGCAAACCCATCATTACCCTGATGGGCATGGATGCGCACGGCGTGATCACGGGCGTCAAGGTCCTGCGACATTCCGAGCCGATCCTTCTGCTGGGCATTCCAGAAACCCAACTGACGCACTTCACCTCGCAATACGTCGGCAAGTTCGTTGGGGGGAGCATCGAGATCGGCAAATCCCACGCCGTGAGCGAGGGCGCCGTCGAACTCGACGCGATCAGTGGCGCGACCGTGACGGTGATGTCCGAGAACCAGGTCATCCTGCGCAGCGGCAAGGCCGTGGCAGAACAGGCCGGCATCATCGCTCCCAAGCGGCGCGCCCAGGCGAAATTCACGCCGGCAAATCAACCGCTGAGCTGGAAGGCACTGCTCGACCAGGGCGCGGTGCAGCGCCTGACCGTGCACCCTGAAGACGTTGGACTCCAAGCCAGCGGCCAGCCTTACGTGGATATGGTGTTCGGTGACATCAGTGCGCCTGTCGTAGGGCGCAGCATCCTGGGCGATGCGAATTACGCATCGCTCATGTCGAGCCTGAAGCCCGGAGAACACGCAATCTTCATCGCGTCGAACGGCACGGAGAGTTTCAAAGGCTCCGGTTTCGTGCGCGGGGGCATCTTCGACCGCATCCAGGTCGCCCAGGATACCGACACCTTCACCTTCCGGGACCTCGATTACCAGAACCTCTACGGCATCCGCGCAACCGGTGCGCCTGAGTATCGCGAATCAGGCATCTTCATCATCCGCAGCCCGGGGTTTTCGTCGGCGTATCCGTGGAAGCTGGTGTTCCTGGCCAACAAGTTGGACGCGGAAACCGGCGCAAAGACGTTCACAAGCTTCGACCAGGAATACTGGCTCCCGGCGGATGAGCTGGTTGGCGGGCGGCCGCAGTACGACCGCCCCGCTCCGCCCTGGCTGCAGATCTGGAAGGCGCGCGCCGTCGAGATTGGCCTGTTCGCCCTCCTGTTGATTGGCGCGGGCGTGGTGTACGCGTGTCGCGACACGCTGGTGCGCCGCTCCAGGCGCAAGGACAAGCGCTGGGTCTCCTGGCCCAAGTACGCGCTGTGGACCACGAGCATCGGCTTCGCTGGATTCCATCTCATGGCGCAGCCGTCCATCACGCAGGTGCTGACATGGTTCCACGCCATTCTCTTCAAGTGGCGGTGGGATCTGTTCCTGTCCGATCCGTTCATCTTCCTGTTCTGGTGGTTCATCATCATCAGCGTGTTCTTCTGGGGTCGCGGCATGTTCTGCGGTTGGCTGTGCCCCTACGGCTCGCTGAGTGAGATCCTTTACAAGGTGGGGGGCAAACTTGGCCTTGCGCGCTTCCAGTTCCAGTTGCCCAAGGCGCTGCACGACAAGCTCAAGTGGATCAAGTACGGCGTGTTTGCCGGCCTGCTCGGGATGTCGTTCTACTCGATGGGCACCGCCGAGAAGCTGGCAGAGATCGAGCCGTTCAAGACCACGTTCCTGGTCGGCGTCTGGAACCGGACGTGGCCCTTCGTCACGTTCTGGAGCGTGCTGGCTGTCGCCGCCCTGTTCATCGAGCGGCCATTCTGCAAATACCTGTGCCCGCTGGGCGCCTCGCTCGCCATCCCGTCAACGTTCCGGTGGTGGGGTCTGAAGCGCAAGCAGGAATGCGGCCCGTGCCGCGCCTGCGAGGCGGGCTGCGGATCGCAAGCCATCGGACGCGACGGCAAGATCGACCAGCGCGAATGCCTGCTGTGCCTGGATTGCATGGTCATGTATTACGACGATCATGCATGCCCTCCGCTGGTCAAGGAGCGCAAGCACCGCACGAGTGCGGGCTTGAAACTGACACCGATCGGCGCCGACGGCTACTACATCCCGATCCAGCCAGTGCCAAGCGCGCCGCCCAAACCCGCTGCACCAACGCCCGCTTCGCTGCCGCCGCCACCGGTGGGCACGCTCGCCCGGTTGCGTCGTGAACTGACTGATCACCTCTTCCCCTGGAACCGGCAATTCCTCAGCCACCCGTTGTTCTTCCGTGCCGCCGGCATTGGCTTGGCCGTGCTCGTCAC
>JAGWNU010000227.1 GCA_028871175.1 Burkholderiaceae bacterium
TCCCGTTGCTGACGCCTGCCACCAGATCCTCCGGCGTACCGACGCCCATCAGATAATGCGGTTTGTTGGGGGGCAGTTTCGGCCCGATATGCGACAGGATGCGCATCATGTCTTCCTTCGGCTCGCCGACCGACAGGCCGCCGATGGCGTAGCCGCCAAAGCCCTGGCCGCCCGCGTCGGCATCAATGGCCTGCAGGCCGGCCAGCGATTCATCGCGCAGGTTTTCGAACATGCCGCCCTGGACGATGGCGAACAGCGCGTTCGGGTTGTTTTCGCGCTCGAATTCGTTGCGCGAGCGCTGTGCCCAGCGCAGGCTCATGCGCATCGAGGCTGCGGCTTCGGCCTCGGTGGCGGGGCGATCGCCGATCTTGTACGGCGTGCATTCATCGAACTGCATGACGATGTCGGAGTTCAGCCGGCGTTGGATCTGCATGGAGATCTCCGGCGAGAGGAACAGCCGGTCGCCGTTGATGGGCGAGGCAAAATGCACGCCTTCTTCGGTGATCTTGCGCAGATCACCCAGCGAAAACACCTGGAAGCCGCCGGAGTCGGTCAGGATGGGTTTGTCCCAGCCGTTGAAGCCGTGCAGGCCCTTGTGCGCATCCATGACTTCCAGCCCCGGGCGCAGCCAGAGGTGGAAGGTATTGCCCAGGATGATCTGCGCGCCGATGTCCTTGAGCTCCGCCGGCGACATCGCCTTGACCGCGCCGTAGGTGCCCACCGGCATGAAGATGGGCGTCTCCACCACGCCGTGGTTCAGGGTCATGCGGCCGCGCCGGGCGAGGCCATCGGTGGTGAGCAGTTCGTACTTGAGCATGGTCAGGCGAGGGGGGAATCGGGTTCGGCGCGCGTCAGCAGCATCGCGTCGCCGTAGCTGAAGAAGCGGTAGCGCTGGGCGATGGCATGCTGGTAGGCCGCACGGATCGCGTCCATGCCCGCAAATGCCGACACCAGCATCATCAGCGTCGACTTGGGCAGGTGGAAGTTGGTGACCATCGCGTCGACCAGGCGGAAGCGGTAGCCGGGCGTGATGAAGATGTCGGTGTCACCACTGCCCGCGTGAAGCGTGCCGTCGGGCAGTGCCGCAGATTCGAGCGCGCGCATCGAGGTCGTGCCGACGGCGATCACGCGCCCGCCGGCTGCACGCGTGGCCTGTACGGCTTCAGCCAACGCAGGCGTGATCTCATACCACTCGCTGTGCATGCGGTGCTCGGCGATGTTCTCCACCCGCACCGGCTGGAACGTGCCCGCGCCCACGTGCAGCGTGAGGAAGCCGCGGCGGATGCCCATGGCGTCCAGCCTGGCGAACAGCGCATCGTCGAAATGCAGGCCGGCCGTGGGGGCGGCAACGGCGCCCGGATTGCGCGCATACACGGTCTGGTAGCGCGTCTCGTCAAAGCTGTCCGGGTCGTGCTCGATGTACGGCGGCAGCGGCAGGCGGCCGTATTGCTCGATCAGGTCGAGCGCCGGCTGCGGAAAGCGCAGCGTGAAGAACGGCTCGGCGCGCGGGCCGACCGTCACGTCAAAGGCATCCGCCAGGCGCAGTGTCGTGCCTTCCACAGGCGACTTGCTGGAGCGGATCTGCGCCAGCACGGTGTGCTCGTCCAGCAGGCGCTCGACGAGCACCTCGACCTTGCCTCCACTGGCCTTGTGGCCGAAGAAGCGCGCCTTGATGACGCGGGTGTCGTTGAATACAAGCAGATCCCCGGGGCGCAGGTAGTCGACCAGGTCGGTGAACTGGCGATCATCAAAGTGCACGCCATCGGCCTCACGGCGGACGGCCAGCAGGCGGCTCGCGGTGCGGTCGGGCAGGGCGGTTTGCGCGATCAGCTCGGGCGGCAGATCGAAATCGAAATCGGACAGCGTCAGCATGAAAAGTGGCGCAGACGTGGATTGCGCCAAGTGGTAGTGGCGAGCGCCGGTACAATCGACAGCGACCCGCAAAGTTCGCCATTGTAAACGTCCTGTGCCGCCTCGCGCCCGCTCCGTCTCCGCCGTTGCTTCCGTGCCCGATACCGAGGCCGCGCCGGCTGCCAAGCCCAAGCGTGACGCCGCGGCAAAACCCGCGCCCAAAACGGCCCGGCCGGCCGACAAGCTGGCCAAGCTCGGGCTGCACCGCGATGTCGACCTCGTCCTGCATCTGCCGATGCGGTACGAAGACGAAACCACGCTCCTGACCATTGCGGAAGCCACAGCCCGTGCCAATACCGGCTGGGCCGCGCAGGTCGAAGGCGTGGTGACGCGCAACGAAGTGGCGTTCCGCCCGCGCCGGCAACTCGTCGTGCACGTCGCCGATGATTCTGGTGAGCTGGTGCTGCGCTTCCTCAATTTCTATGGCAGCCAGGTCAAGCAGATGGCCGAAGGCGTGCGGCTGCGCGTGCGTGGCGAGGTGCGCGGCGGCTTCTTCGGCGCCGAGATGGTGCATCCGACCGTGCGCGCGGTCGCACCGGACGAGCCGCTGCCCGATCGTCTGACGCCCGTATATCCGAGCACGGCCGGTGTGGCGCAGGCGTATCTGCGCAAGGCGATTCTCAACGCGCTGACCCGCACGCCGCTGCCGGAAACGCTACCTCACAGCCTCATCACGGGGCCACTCTTGCCGCTGAAGCTGATGGCGCCCGCCGAAGCGGTGCGCGTGCTGCATCAACCGACGCCCGACGTGGACGAGCACAGCCTCATGGAACGCACGCATCCGGCGTGGCTGCGCATCAAGTTTGACGAGCTGCTGTCGCAGCAGCTGTCGCTCAAGCGTGCACAGGCGGCGCGGCGCATGCGCAATGCGCCTGTCCTGCGCGCCAGCCGCACGGATGGCCTGCTTGCCCGCTTCATGAATGCGCTGCCGTTCCAGCTGACGGGCGCCCAGGCCCGCGTGTGGGAGGAGATCCGCGCAGACCTCGCGCACCCGTACCCGATGCAGCGGTTGCTGCAGGGCGACGTGGGCAGCGGCAAGACCGTCATCGCCGCGCTGGCCGCGTGCCAGGCCATTGACGCCGGCTGGCAGGCCGCGCTGATGGCGCCGACCGAATTGCTGGCCGAGCAGCACTACCGCAAACTTTCCGCATGGCTCGCGCCGCTCGGCGTGGACATCGTCTGGCTGGCCGGCAGCCTCAAGCGCAAGCAGAAGGACGAGGCGGCCGCCCGCGTGGCCGCAGGCACGGCGCAGCTTGTCATCGGCACGCATGCGCTGATCCAGGACGCCGTGACGTTCGCGCGTCTCGGCCTGGCCGTGGTGGATGAGCAGCACCGCTTCGGCGTCGCGCAGCGCCTTGCCCTGCGCGGCAAGGCTGGCAACGGCGACGCGCCTGCGGCCGGTAATGCGCAGGTGCCGCATCAGTTGATGATGTCTGCCACACCGATCCCCCGCACGCTGGCGATGACGTACTACGCCGATCTCGACGTCTCTGCCATCGACGAACTCCCGCCCGGCCGCACGCCGGTCGTCACGCGGCTGGTGAATGATGCCCGTCGCGACGAGGTGATTGAGCGCATCTACGCCGCCGCGCGCGAAGGCCGACAGGTCTACTGGGTGTGCCCGCTGATTGAGGAAAGCGAAGCACTGCAACTGCAGACCGCCGTCGAAACCTTCGAGACGCTCTCGCAAAGCCTGGAAGGGTTGAAAGTGGGCCTGGTGCACGGCCGTCTGCCGTCGGCCGGGAAGGCGGCCGTGATGAGCGCCTTCGCCGGCGGCGAGCTGCACGTGCTGGTGGCCACCACCGTCATCGAAGTCGGCGTCGATGTGCCGAATGCCTCATTGATGGTGATCGAACACGCCGAGCGCTTCGGCCTTGCGCAGTTGCACCAGTTGCGGGGACGGGTGGGGCGCGGCACCGCGGAATCGGTATGCGTGCTGCTGTACCAGGCGCCCTTGTCGCCCACGGCCAAGCAGCGCCTGCAGACCATGCGCGAGACCACCGACGGCTTCGAGATCGCACGGCGCGACCTGGAAATCCGCGGGCCCGGTGAATTCCTCGGCGCGCGGCAATCGGGCGAGGCGATGCTGCGCTTTGCCGACCTGAACCATGACGCGTGGCTCGTGGAGTTTGCCCAGTGTGCAGCAGAGGAAATGCTGCTGCGTTATCCGGAAGCCGTGGATGCGCATCTCAAGCGTTGGCTCGGCGAGCGCGAGCATTACCTGCGCGTATAGGCAGGCTCGGTCTTGTGCCTCCCCGCTTCAGCGTGGGACCAGCGCCTGTTCGCGCATCATCGCGGTACGTCCGCAGGCAGCGCGCACGGCATCGGTGCACGGGGTTACTCCCGGGCCGGTTCGAGGCGCAGCAAGGTGATTTCCGACGGCGCGCCGAAGCGCTTTGGCGGTCCCCAGTAGCCAGTGCCGCGGCTGGTGTAGATCCACAGGCGGCCCAGCCTGTGCAGGCCCGCCGTGAACGGTTGCTGCAGCGGGACGAACAGGCTCCATGGCCAGAACTGACCGCCGTGCGTGTGCCCCGAAAGCTGCAGGTCGAAACCGGCTTCCGCTGCGGCCGGTGCGCTGCGCGGCTGGTGGGCCAGCAGGATGGCGGGTGTGACGTCAGCCGGCGAACCCGCCAGCGCGCGCGCCGGATCGCTCGTGTGGTCGGCGTGGAATTGGCCCGCGCTGAAATCCGTCACCCCGGCGATGACGAGCGACGCACCGTCGTGCTCGAGCACCACGTGCTCGTTCATCAGCACGCGCATGCCCAATCGCCCAAACTCAGACACCCAGGGCCCGACCCCCGAGTAATACTCATGGTTTCCGGTGACGGCAAAGACGCCATGCCGCGCCGACATGTCAGCCAGCGGCGCGATGTGATGACGCAGCACGGCCACTTCGCCGTCCACAAGATCGCCCGTGACGGCGATCATGTCGGGTTCCAGCGCGTTGAGCCGGTCCACCACGCCGGCCACATAGGCGCGCTTGATGGTCGGACCGACATGCAGGTCGGTGATCTGCGCGATGGTGAAGCCATGCAGCGGCGCCGGTAGATCCGCGATCGACACGGTGACGTGTGCCACACGCGGAATGCGACGCGCGTTGATGTAACCCACCAGCGTCACGAACGCGGCCAGCGCCAGAACCAGGACAGCGGAATCCAGCCGATACGTCACCGGCAGGAAGATGAGCGCGATGTCCCGCAGCAGGGTCAGCACGAGCAGCGTCGAGAACAACCCCATCAGCAAGGCGCCGACCCAGGTCACGCGGTCAGCCAATACGATAGGCCGGACCACGAAGCGCGCCGCCATGCCGAAGGGAATCATCAGCGACGACACGCACAGGAACCCCACGCCTGCGATCCAACCGGCGCCCTTCAGGCCGAGGTCTGGCAGCAACCGCCAACCGATATAGAGGTGCAGCGCGGCCATCAGCACGACTGCTGTCGCAAGGAAGCGGCGCATGCGGCGAGGCACGGTTGCCTTGCTGTTCTGTTCATCACTCATGCTGGGATCGGTTCCTTATGATTTGGACGACACGTAGTCGATAGAGATGGGGGTGCCGGCGAGCAATGTCAACGGAGGCCACCCTGTTGTGATGCCTGGTCGATCGTTCAAACGCCAAGCAGTATTCTGCGTCCCTTGGTAAAATCTATCGACATCCAAAAGCCGATTGATTGCCATGACGCTCACTGAACTGAAATACATCGTCGCCGTCGCGCGGGAACGCCACTTTGGGCGTGCCGCCGAGGCCTGCTTCGTCTCGCAGCCGACGCTGTCGGTTGCCATCAAGAAGCTGGAAGACGAGCTGGCCGTGCAGATTTTTGAGCGCGGCGCGTCGGAAGTGAGCGTGACACCCGTGGGCGAGCAGATCGTCACGCAGGCCCAGCGCGTCCTCGAGCAGACCATGGCGATCCGGGAGATCGCCAAGCAGGGGATGGACCCGCTGGCCGGGCCGTTGCGCCTCGGGGTGATCTACACCATCGGACCGTACCTGCTGCCTGCGCTGGTCAAGCAGATGA
>JAGWNU010000228.1 GCA_028871175.1 Burkholderiaceae bacterium
GGTCGGCCTGCTCGATGTAGGCGCGGGCCAGCACGAACGATGCCTCCATCGTGCTCCAGCCCTTGCCGATGGCCTCGCGCATCTTGGCTTCGTAGTCGATGCCGGCCTTTGCGTAGTTGCCGGCTGTTTCTCCGCTGCCAATCTTGGAGAACCAGTTCTTGGTGTTGTTGGCGGCCTCGTCGGCGCTGCCGGCGGTTTTCATCTGCACTTGCAGCAGCGCGCCGAGCTGCTCGACAGAGGTGTTGCCGACAATGCCGAGCTTCTGCATATCCGCCAGCAGCACGGGGAACCAGCGCGCCATGTCGCTCGATTCGAACGAGCCTTCCTTGCCCTGAAACGCGATGGTTTCCAGCGCCTGCGCCATCTTGGCCGGGTCGGAGATCTTGGCGTTCTGCTCCAGCGCCTGGATCATCCGCGCGGTCTCCTTCGCGTCGGAGCCCTGACTGACGGAGAACTTGCCGACCAGCGGCGCGAACGACAGCGCGCGGTCCAGATCCATGCCGGCAGATACCATCTGGTTGACGGCGTCTGCCAGCACGTTGCGGCCGATGCCGCTTTGCTGCGCGGAGGCGGCAATGCCGCTGCTCATCTCGCGCTCTTTGTCGGTGCGCGCGGCACCGGCCTTGATGGCGATATCGCGGATGATGGCCTCGTAGCCGGCGGAGATGGCGGTCGGGACCGCGGCGGCGGCGACAAACTTGCCGGTGTCGCCAATGGTGTTGCGCAGGCGGTCTCGGCCATCTGCCACAAGTGCAGTACCACGGGCGCGCAGTTCCAGCCCGCGTGCGGTGCGGCCCAGACGCTGATACGAGCGGTCTAGGCGATCCACCTCGAACCCGGCATCGCGCAGCGCTCGGGTATTGCGTTCGATCTTGCGGCGCACTGCATCGGCGGCCTTGTCGCCGGCGGCGTGCAGGTCGCGAAACTCACGCTGCAGGCGCTGCGTCTCGCCGATGGTGTTCTGCCAGACGCGCGCCTCGCCAGCGCGCTTCTTGAGTGCTTCCAGCTTGGTGCCGACCTCGTTGACGGCACGGCCCAAGGTTGAGCTGACCGCGCCACCAATGAGGATGCCAAGCGCTATGTCTTTTGTTGCCATCCGTGCTCCTGCTGTGTGGCGCTGCGTTGCCGCGTCAGTCGGTCAACCACCAGACCATGTCGTCGACCGTCATGGCGTCAATGTCACGCGGGCTCGCGCCCATCGCCAGCAGGCGCTTGGTCAGCCGCTTGATGTCCGGCATCGGCAGCCTCGCGGTCGGCCAGCAGCCGAAAGTAGCCGCGCTGCACGCGCTGGTAGTCGACGTAGGTCAGGCCCTCGATGTCGTTCTGCCCGGCGGTGGCGAGCGACGCGAAGAGCAGGATCTCGCGCAGCTCTTCATCGCCGCCCGACTGCTGGCCGGCGACGCGCATGTCGCGCACGGTGGGCTGGCGCAGCGTGAGCGCATCGACCTTGACGCCGTTGACGACGGCGGGAAACTTCAGCTTGATGGTGGTGGTTTGCATTTGCGTGGTTCTCGTGTGGTGGCTTACAGGCCGATGGCGGCGCGCACTTCGGCGAGCTGGTCGACGCCGTCAATGACGCGTTTGCAGCCGAGCACGTCGATCTCGTGCCAGACGCGGCCGTCGATTTCGAGCTTGTAGTAATCGGCGCTGACGGAGTATTTGGATTCGGATTTCTCGCCCGGCTTCCATGAGCCGGGATCGACCTCGTAGAGCATGCCGCGCAGCACGAGCACGACGCTGCGGGTCTTGCCGTCTTTGGTGCGCAAGGCACCACGGAAGGTGCCGTTAAAGGCGTTCTGGTCGGCCAGGCCAAACAGCTTGAGCACGGCCGTCGACAGTGTAACGAGCGAGAACGACGCTTCCATCGCCTCCATGCCCATGTCCAGCTTGACGGGCGCATCCATGCCGCCGGCGCGGTAGTCCTCGGTCTTGATCTTGAGCTTGGGCGGCGTCAGTTCGGACGCCTGCCCTGCGAGGTTCGCGCCATCCACGAACAGATTGAAGTTATAGAGTGTCTCGGGTACCAACATGCACCTCCGTTATTTGGTGTCGAGCACTTCGGTCAGCCACTCATTGGTGACCTCGAAGCGGAAGATCGGGTTTTCTGCGGGGATGACGTCGGTGAAGCGCACGTTCCACACGACGCGGCCCTGCTCGATCTGGCTGGCAGTGTTGAGCACCGGGTCGGCATAGACCTCGAAATTGATCAACGCACCTGCGTTGCGCTGGTCGCGCATGAACGCTTGCAGGCCTTCGGTAACGTCGTGGACGTACGTTTTGGTGATGCCACGGTCGACCGCCCATTTGTGGCCGGCCTGCGCTGCATCCATAAGGATGTCGAGCGTGCGGACGCGTGTGACGAACGACCATTTCGGATCGGCCGACAACGTGCGGTTGCCCCAGAGGCGATAGCCACCGTCGCGAATGATGGTGGCGATGCGCGCCTCGTTGAGCAGGTTGGCGCGGCAGGTTGGATCGTTGTCGAGGAACTCGATAGGCCGTCCAGTGCCAGTGATGCCGACGAATTCCTTGTTGGACGGGGACGCCCAGTAGCCGTATTCCGAATCGGTATAGGCAAACAGGCCTGCAACAAAGGCGGATGCCGGCGCGTCTGCCTCTGCGTTGGCGCTGGTATCCCACGTGCGCACCCCCGGATCGACCATGTACAGGCGCTTGGAGCCAAAGTTGCTTGCGTACGCGAGCGCGGCTTCGTCGGTGGTGCTCGGGCCGTCGATGATGCCGATGGCGCGCAGCTTGGACGCCAGCGCATCAACGGCCGTGGCGACCGGCTGGCGCGCGGTGAACTGCGGCGCGATCAGCAAACGCGGCTGCACGTTGAAGCGGGATTTGGCATCGAGCAGCGATTGCAGCCCCGTGCGCATGCCAGCGCCGGTGGTGCCGCCAATCACGCTCGATGTGAGCGCATCAGCATCGTCGGACTGCGCGACGCCAGTGGCGACGATGACCGCCGAGGTGCGGGTATAGATGGCGTTGATGGCACGCGTGATGGCGCTGTCCTGGCCGAAAGCCTGCGCCGCCTCGCGCGGGTTGGTGATCTGCACCGGCACACCGGGCTGCACGAGATCCGGGCCCGGGGTGTAGGTGTCTACCAGACCGATGATGGACGACGACGGCACGGCGATCGGACGCGGGCCAGTATCGACAATCGTGGTGGTGATGCCGTGAAAGAAAGAAGATGCCATGCGGCTCCTCGATGGGAAGTGGAAAAGAAAAAGCCCCGCTCGGTGGCGGGGCTTGCTGATGAGTTACGGCAGGCAGGCGGCTGATGTCGATCTAGTCAATGTCGATATCAATCGCAAAGTGATCGTCGTTTGGCACTTCGGCGTGGAGTGTGCGCACCACGTTTCCTGCGCTGTACACCGTGACGGTATGCGTGCCGGGTGTGACCTCCTGTTCCTTGCCGAAATCGACTCCGTTGTGGCCCCACCGCTTCGAGCCCACCGTGACGGCCGGGCCGACCAGATTCTCTTTGTTGGGCCCGATAAGCTTGACGACGACTTTGGTCATGATTGCTCCTCAACTGTTTAGCGTGAATGGATCGTCATGGCTGCGCGCCGATGACTCTCGTTACGGTAGGGAGCGGTGCGTCGGTTTCCTATGGGGCTTGCGTCATGTGTCGGAGGTCTGGGCCTCGGGGTTGCCCGCATCCTCCGGCGCCTGGGCCGCTGCGGCGGCTGCAGCTTCTTCAGCGCGCGCTCTCTCAAGCTGCTCTGCCGCCGCCTGTTCGGCGAGCACCTTGGCCGTCACGGCTTCTACATCGGGCGCATCAGGCCAATCGATGCCCGCAGGGAAGGTCGGCGCAGACAGGACGCGCACAAGATTCATCTGATACGCAGCCCACGCTTTGAAGATTGCCACCTCCACATCGGACAGCAGTCCTGCGGCGTAGGCATCGGCTTTGCCGGCGTTGGCCTGTCTTGCGATTTCCATCTTTCCGTTGAAGACGGCCATCGCCTCATCGCGCGCTCGCTTGGCAACCTGCTCGGCGGACAACTGCCACGTGCCGTCTTTCCAGATATGTTCAGCGGAGGGACGCGGGTCAACTGTCAGCCCGATGTCTTGCGGGCGGATTCCGGGCGCGACGATTTCGGCCTGCTCGCCAGTGTCGGTGCGATACAGCACCTTGCCCCGAAAATCCGGCAGCAGCATCCATGCGCCGTCACGAAAGAACGGCCAGGTTTCGGCGGTGCGCTCCGGCAGCACCTGATCCGTTGCGAAGGCCGGCAGCAGCCAGCGCCCCGGAGCGCGCGGATCTGCATCGGCCAGTTGGCTGCCGCAATATTGGCCGGTCTGGTTGTCGTAATGGTGAATCAGCATGTGAACCCTCAGAATGCGCGGATCATGGCCAGCAAGGCGACATTGCGCATGCGCGCCTCCGTGCCCCCGTCCGCGTTGATGGTGATGACGTGGCTATGCGAACCGTTGGCGCCGATGCCGACGTTGTGGCCGTGCGAACCGTTGCCGTCCAGGTACACGGTGTGGCTGTGGTTGCCGTCGGTGGTACTAGTGACCGACCAACTGCCGCCCGCATCGCGGTATGACCAATTGCCGACCGGGGCGACGGGTATGCCGCCGCCGATACCGTGGGCATGCGCCCCGCCCACCGACGTGGAGCCTGTATGAGCGTGCCACCCTTGGGCGTCGGTCCACGCCAAGTGCGCGTGTTCGCCCGCCGCAGCGCTGGCGCCAGTGTGCGTGTGCTGCCGGTTCTGGCTGTCTTGCCACCTGCCGACGCCGCGCTTGGCATCGATGCCACGCCCATCGTCCCAACACCGCAAACCTTCGCCACGGAACTCCGGCAGTCGGAACGTGGACTGTCCGTCTCCAATGGAGAAGCAGCCCCACGCGTTCGCAGACCACTCGGCCTCGGTGACCATGGCGCCGGTACCCGACGCATAGGCGAAGAGCTCCGGATAGTCTGCCCGCATGAGCAACGCTCCGTTGAGCCGCAGGCACCCCGCGCGAGGCAGCGTGCGCACCTCAAAGAAGATGCGCCCAACCTCGTTGCCGGTGACCGCAGAGGCCACGTAGGCACGCACGAAGGCGGTGTTTGCTGCCTGTAGGCTGTTGTCACCAATGGCAGGCGTCGGCACCCGCGGTGTACCGGTGAACTCGGGGCTATCGGTTGCCGCAAGCTTGCGCCAAGGCACCCATGCGCCATTCAGCAGACGGCGGGTGTAGACGTCATTGGTGTCTGCATGCGCAATCTGATAGACGGTGGTCCCGTGCTCGCGCCAAACCTTCAGCAGGCCGTAGACGGACGGCGCATTGGTGTTCGTCGCGTTGTAGTAGTACTCGCCGGGCGCTGTCACCGCGTTCAGATCGCCCACAATGCCGTTGGTCAGGCTCAGATCTGCGCCGATCCCGGCCGCCGTGCCTTGCAAGATCGTCACGGCATCGGCAATACCGTAGCCCGCGAGGGTGATGGCCTTATCCGCCTTCTCCTCGAGGGCCAGGCGCAGCTCCTGCACCTCGTCGTCGACATACTCGCGCGTTGCCACGACCACGGCCGGATCGATCTTCAGAACGATATTGCCGGCCGCCTTGTGGATCAGCATCATGCGGAAGAACTGACCGCGCCCGGAGCCCTCTGCAAGCACAGGCTTGTAGCTGGGCGGCACGTTGGCCACGGCGAACAGCTCGCCATCTTCGTCGTACAGGCCCAGCTCGCGCGACCACCAGCCGCCCACCTCTTCGGGCAAGTAGATCTCAGCAATGACGATGCTGGGGTTCTTCTCGTCGCGCACGAGGCGGTTCAGCGGCCGGCGGTGGCGTTCGCGCACGAGTGCGCGTTGCGCAGCGCTGGGCATCACATCCGCATCCGCGCCGCCATCGATGCCGCCATCGC
>JAGWNU010000229.1 GCA_028871175.1 Burkholderiaceae bacterium
CATTCAGATCGACAAGGTGCAAGCGGCGCGCACCCTGCTCGACCCAATGCCGCGCCATCGCTGCAGGGTCTTCCGAGAATACGGTGGCTTGATCCATATCGCCTTGTTTGAGGCGCACACACTGACCGTCCTTCAGGTCGATGGCCGGGATGAGCAACATAAGCGTGACGACAGAGTTGAGGGGGAAAAATAAAGGGGTAGGAAAACGGGTTCGGTTGCGACGCGGCCTCTGGCGTCACGGATTCCAATGCACGAAATTCCGGTAAATCTGCAGACCGGCCTGCGCGCTTTTTTCCGGGTGAAACTGTGTTGCAAAAATATTATCCCGGGCAATGGCGCAGGTAAACCGCACGCCGTATTCGGTCTCTCCGACCGATTCCTCGGCGTTGGCGGGTCGTGCATAGTAGCTGTGCACGAAATAAAAGTAACTCTCGTCCGGCACGCCTGCCCACAACGGGTGGGGGCGGCTCTGGTGTACACGGTTCCAGCCCATCTGGGGCACTTTGTACCGCGAACCATCCGGCTGCAACTGCCCTTCCAGCTCAAAGCGGACCACATCGCCCTTGATCAGGCCGAGTCCGTCGGTGTATTGCTGCCCCGGGCGCGCCTCGGTGCTGCGCTCGAGCAGCATCTGCTCGCCCACGCAAACGCCGAGCATCGGCTTGGTACGGGACGCTTCCAGCACGGCATTGCGCAGGCCCGACTGGTCGAAAGCGGCCATGCAGTCTGGCATGGCACCCTGTCCCGGCAGCACCACGCGGTCGGCGGCACGAATCTCGTCGGCGTGCGCGCTGATGCGCACATCGGCCTCCGGAGCAACGGCCATCAAGGCCTGCGCCACCGAGCGCAGATTACCCATGCCGTAATCGACGATTGCTATCTTAGTCATGACTTAAGTACAGGCAACAGGGTTTTCAGCCCGTCAACAATGAATTCCACGGCCAGGGCCGCCAGGATCAGACCCATCAGCCGCGTACCGACGTTGATACCGGTGCGGCCGATCACCCGGGCGATCGGCTCGGCGGCCCGCAACACGACCCATACCACGGCGGCAATCGCCACTCCCACACCCGCCAGGAGCAGCAGTTCCCACCAATGCTTTGTCTTGCCCGCATAGACGATCACCGTGCTGATTGAGCCTGGGCCCGTAAGCAGCGGTATCGCCAGCGGCACGACCGCAATGCTCGCCTTCGCGCCGGCCTCGTCTTCTTCCTCGGGCGTGGCCTTGGTGCGGCTGGTCTGGGCGTTCAGCATGTTCAACGCGATCATGATCATGATGATCCCGCCGCCCACCTGGAGCGAACCCACCGAAAACCCGAAAAAGCTGATGATCTGCTCGCCCAGCAGCGCCGACAGGCCAATCACGATCGCCACCGAAATCGATGCAACCTGGATCGTGCGGCGCTTTTCCTCGTCGGTTTGACTCTCGGTCAAGCTGATGAAGAAAGGGATCGCGCCAATCGGGTTGATCAGCGCGAGCAACGAGAAAAAGCTCTTGGTCAGATCCATGGGATCGGTGGCCGGGTCGTGGAGTCAGGTACGCTCGGCCAGGCCGATGCGCTGGATCAGAGCGCGCCCTTGGTCGACGGAATCGTGCCGCCGGCACGCGGATCGATCTCGACCGCCATGCGCAGCGCACGGCCGAAAGCCTTGAACACGGTTTCGATCTGATGATGCGCGTTGACGCCGCGCAGGTTGTCGATATGCAGCGTCACGCCGGCATGGTTGACGAACCCGCGGAAGAATTCGATGGACAGGTCCACGTCAAAGTTGCCGACGCGCGCGCGCGTGAACGGCACATGGAACTCCAGGCCCGGACGGCCGGAGAAATCGATGACCACGCGCGACAGCGCTTCGTCCAGCGGCACGTAGCTGTGGCCGTAGCGCACGATGCCCTTCTTGTCACCGATGGCTTTGGCGACGGCCTGGCCCAGCGTGATGCCAACGTCTTCCACGGTGTGGTGGTCGTCGATATGGGTGTCGCCGGTGGCAGAGACGTCCAGGTCGACCATGCCGTGGCGGGCGATCTGGTCGAGCATGTGGTCGAGGAAGGGAACGCCGGTATTCAGCGTCTGTTTGCCCGTGCCGTCCAAATCAAGGGCGACGCGGATCTGCGTTTCAGAGGTGTTGCGAGTGACCTCGGCGCGGCGGCTCATGGGGCTTCCTGCAGCGATGCGGCAAAGGCATCGAGAAATTGCACGTTTTCTTCGGGGCTGCTGACCGTCACGCGCAGACAGTTGGTCAGCAACGGGTGCATTCTACTGACGTTTTTGATCAGAATCCGCCGCTTGAGCAGCTTCTCGAACAGCCCTGCAGCATCCGCAACACGCAGCAATACGAAGTTGGCGGCGCTGGGGAAGACTTCAACACCCGACAACGCGGAAAGTGCAGCCATCAACCGGGCGCGCTCGGCGCGCAGCGTCGCTGCCTGGGCGTCGAGCACATCGGCATGTTCGAGCACGAACTGCGCCGTGGCCTCGGTCAGCACGTTGACGTTGTACGGCGGACGCACCTTGTCCAGCTCGGCAATCCACTTCGGGTGACCGACCACGTAGCCCAGGCGGATCCCCGCCAAGCCGAGCTTGGAGACCGTCCGCATCACCAGCAGATGATCGAAATCCGGCAGGCGAGGCATCCAGCTGTGCTGCGCGAACGGCTGATACGCCTCATCGACCACCACCAGGCTCTGGCACACCGGCCCACGCGCCGCGCGGACGATGGCCTCCATATCGGCTGCGTCGAACAGGTTGCCCGTCGGGTTGTTCGGGTAAGCCAGGTAGATGACGGCGGGCTGGTGCTGGGCCATGGCGGCCAGCATGGCTTCGCGGTCAAGCGTCAGATCCGCCTTCAGCGGCACGCCGATGAAATTCAGTCCCATCAACTGCGCCGACATCGCGTACATCACGAAGCCCGGGACAGGCGCCAGCACGGTCGCGCCCGGCTTGGCGGCAGCGATGGCGATCAAGCTGATGATTTCATCGGAGCCGTTGCCCAGCAGAACCTCGCTGCCGGCCGGCACGTGCATGACGCGCTTGAGCTGCGCCCTGAGCGCATCGGCGGTGGGCACCGGGTAGCGGTTGAGCGCTACGTCGGCAAGCCGCTTCCCGAGAGCCTCACGCAGCATGGCTGGCAGCAGGTATGGGTTCTCCATTGCGTCCAGCTTGACCATGCCGGTCGCGTCGGACACGTGGTACGCGCCCATTGCGCGAATGTCGTCGCGCACGATATGGGCCAGCAGGTCATCGAGCGGAGGCTGGGTAGGAGCGGCGGTCGTCATCGTGAGGCGTCTGGTGTTATTCGGAGTCGGTGCGTTGCAGGCGGTATTCAGCACTGCGAGCGTGCGCCTGCAGGCCCTCGCCATAGGCCAGCTCCGCAGCGATTTCGCCAAGCATCTGCGCGCCGGCTTCGCTCACCTCGATCAGGCTCGAGCGCTTGATGAAGTCGTACACGCCCAGCGGCGACGAGAAGCGAGCCGTACGCGAGGTGGGCAGCACGTGATTGGGACCCGCGCAGTAGTCACCCAGTGATTCGCTGGTGTACTTGCCCAGGAAGATCGCCCCGGCGTGGCGGATCCGCTCGGCCCACTGGCGCGGGTTTTCGGCGGAGATTTCAAGGTGTTCAGGTGCGATGTCGTTGGCGATCTCGCACGCCTCTTCCATGTCGCGTACCTTGACGAGCGCGCCGCGGCCCGACAGGGATTCGGCGATCACGTTCCGGCGGGGCATGTCCTCGAGCTGGCGGTTGATGCTGGCTTCCACCTGCGCGATGAACTCGGCGTTCGGGCAGAGCAGGATCGACTGCGCCAGTTCGTCATGTTCGGCCTGCGAGAACAAGTCCATCGCCACCCAGTCGGGGTCGGTCGTGCCGTCGCAGATGACGAGGATTTCGGACGGTCCCGCGATCATGTCGATGCCGACGGTGCCGAAGACACGGCGCTTGGCGGCGGCCACATAGGCATTGCCGGGCCCGACGATCTTGTCGACCGGGGGGACGGTTTCGGTACCGTAGGCCAGCGCGCCCACGGCCTGCGCACCGCCAATGGTGAACACACGGTCCACCCCGGCGATGCAGGCAGCGGCCAGCACAAGCTCGTTGCGCACACCGCCCGGCGTCGGTACCACCATGATGATTTCCTTGACGCCGGCCACACGCGCCGGAATCGCATTCATCAGCACCGAAGACGGATATGCCGCCTTGCCGCCCGGCACATAGATGCCGACGCGGTCGAGCGGCGTGACCTTCTGGCCCAGGACGGTGCCATCGGCTTCCGCGTATTCCCAGCTGTGCGTGCCGCACTCCAGCTTCTGCTTCTCGTGATAGGCGCGCACCCGGGCGGCGGCGGCCTCCAGCGCGGCGCGGCGCTTGGGCTCCAGGCCATCCAGCGCGGCCTGCAGCACGGCAGGCGACAGCTCCAGCGCAGCCACGCTGTCAGCTTCAATGCGGTCGAAGCGGCGCGTCGCCTCCAGCACGGCAGCATCGCCGCGCGCCTTGACGTCGGCCAGGATCTGCGCGACGGCGCGGTCGATGGCTTCGTCTTCGCTCGCCTCGAAGGCAAGCACTTGGCGCAGTTGCGCCGCGAATCCGGCTTCGGCCGAATCCAGCTTACGGATGGTCAGGCTCATGCGGGTTCCCCAACGCGCTCGCCCTGGCGGGACGCGCGCTCAAAAGCGTCGAGGATCGGCGCCAGCCGCTCGCGCTTCAGCTTGAGCGCGGCCTGGTTGACGACGAGTCGGGATGAGATCTGCACGATCTCTTCCACCTCGACGAGGTTGTTCGCGCGCAGCGTGCTGCCGGTACTGACCAGGTCGACGATGGCATCGGCCAGGCCCACCAGCGGGCCCAGTTCCATCGAGCCGTACAGCTTGATCAGGTCGACGTGCACGCCCTTCTTGGCGAAGTGCTCGCGCGCGGTATTCAGATACTTCGTCGCCACCGACAGGCGCGCGCCCTGGCGCACCGCGTTGGCGTAATCGAAGCCCTTGGGCACCGCCACCGACATGCGGCAGCGGGCGATGTTCAGATCGATGGGCGCATACAGGCCCGCCATGCCGTGCTCCATCAGCACGTCGCGGCCGGCCACGCCGAAGTCCGCCGCGCCGTATTGCACGTAGGTCGGCACGTCCGAAGCGCGCACGATGATCACGCGCAACGCCGGGTCAGAGGTCGGCAGAATCAGCTTGCGCGAGGTTTCCGGATCTTCGGTCACCTCGATGCCGGCAGCCTTCAGCAACGGCAGCGTCTCTTCAAAGATGCGCCCTTTCGACAGTGCCAGCGTGAGCTGGTTGGAGGCGGACTGGAATGCGTTCATGGCCTGCTTACCCCTGGATGCGGCGGATCTTGGCGCCAACGGCGGACAGCTTGTCTTCGATGCGATCGTAGCCGCGGTCGAGGTGATAGATGCGGTCGACCAGCGTCTCACCCTGTGCGATCAGTCCGGCGATGACGAGACTGGCCGAGGCACGCAGATCGGTCGCCATCACCGTCGCGCCGGAAAGCTGCTCGACGCCCGTCACGACGGCCGTCTTGCCGTCGATCACAATATTAGCGCCCAGGCGGTTGAGTTCCTGCACGTGCATGAAGCGGTTTTCGAAGATGGTCTCAGTCACCGTCGCAGAGCCTTCCGCAATGGCGTTGAGCATCATGAACTGCGCCTGCATGTCGGTCGGGAACGCCGGGTATTCCGACGTGCGGAAGCTCACCGCCTTCGGGCGGCCGGTCATCTGAATGCGAATCCAGTCGTCGCCGGTGGTGAGCGTCGCACCCGCTTCGCGTAGCTTGTCGAGCACGGCATCCAGAATGCCCGGCGGCACGCCACGCAGCGTCACGTCGCCGCCGGCGGCGGCTACGGCGC
>JAGWNU010000230.1 GCA_028871175.1 Burkholderiaceae bacterium
TACGGCAAGGACATGCAGAATGGCCTGACGCTGGCGGTCGAGGAGTTCAACGCCACGCATCCGAAGATCGCCGGCAAGGAAGTCAAGTTCCAGCTGATCTCGGAAGACGACCAGGCTGATCCGAAGACCGGCACCACCGTCGCACAGAAGCTGGTGGACAACGGCATCAAGGGCATGCTGGGCCACTTCAACTCGGGTACGACCATCCCGGCCTCGCGCATCTACAACAACGCCGGCATCGCAGAAATCGCGATGGCCACGGCACCGGAATACACGAAGCAAGGCTACAAGACGACGTTCCGCATGATGACCTCCGACACCCAGCAGGGTTCGGTGGTCGGCACGTACGCCGTCAAGAAGCTGGGCTACAAGAACATCGCCATCGTTGATGACCGCACGGCTTACGGCCAAGGTCTGGCAGACGAATTCGAGAAGGCCGCCAAGGCTGCCGGCGCCACCATCGTGCGTCGCGAGTTCACCAACGACAAGGCCAGCGACTTCAAGTCGATCCTCACGCAGATCAAGTCCAAGAAGCCTGACGCCGTGTTCTACGGCGGCGCGGAAGGCCAATCGGCTCCGCTGGTTAAGCAGATGCGCGAACTGGGCATGAAGTCGACGCTGATGTCGGGCGAAATGTCCAAGACCGACGACTTCATCAAGCTGGCTGGCGCGCAATCGGCCGAAGGCGTGGTGTGCTCGCTGGCTGGTCTGCCGCTGGAGCAGATGCCGGGCGGCGCCGCCTACAAGGCCCGCTATGAGAAGCGCTTCGGCACGCCGGTGCAGACGTACTCGCCGTACGCCTACGACGGCGCAATGGCCCTGATGCAAGCCATGGTCAAGGCCGGCTCGTCGGATCCGAGCAAGTACCTGCCGATCCTGGCTGCGACCAACATGCAAGGCGTGACCGCCAAGCACTACGCCTATGACGAGAAGGGCGACCTGAAGGACGGCGGCATCACCGTCTACAAGGTCACCGGTGGCAAGTGGACGCCGCTGGAGAGCGTGGGCGGCAAGTAATCCGACCGGCTCTCAGCCATTCGCAGTATGAAAACCGCCCTCCGGGGCGGTTTTTCTTTGTCGGTGGCGAATGGCTCCAAACGCAGAGTTGTCGCTTTCTGCGCCGAAAATCATCTATCCATTGTTAAATAGCGCGTAACACGGGTCTAACGCGTGTCAGTGCTTGGCTGACTTTTCCGATCGGGTGCTTCGGGTACCATGTCGGCCATGACAGGACTTCACGATCTCTTCCCTTCGTGGCCGCCCGCACCTGGCGGTCTCTTCTGGATCGGGCTGGCGCTGGTCGGCGCGGCGTTGTGCGGCGAGTTCGCGCGCGCCGCGCTCAAGCTGCCCCGCATCGTCGGCTATGCGGCGGCGGGGCTGGTGGCCGGCGTGCTCGGCCGCCCGCTCATCGACGCCGACATGCTCGACCAGACCCACATCCTGATCGAGATGGCGCTGGCGTTGGCGCTGTTCGAACTGGGGCACCGGCTGTCATTCGAGTGGCTGCGTGCCAATCGTTGGCTCTTGCTCACCAGCGGCTTCGAGAGCCTGCTGACCTGGGGCCTCGTCACCTGGGTGCTGCAGTTGTTTGGCGTGGCGGCACCGGTGGCGGTGGCTGCGGGCGCCATCGCGGTGGCCACGTCCCCTACGGTGCTGCTGCAACTCAAGAACGAACTGCGCGCCGAAGGCCAGGTGACGGAGCGGTTGCTCTCGTTGGGCGCGCTCAACAGCATCTACGCAAGCGTGCTGGCGCCGCTCACCGCCGGGTGGCTGCACAGCGAATACGGCCATTGGGCGGCGGCGCTGTTCCATCCCCTGTACCTGCTGGCAGGTTCCGTGCTTCTAGCCTGGGTGGTCGGCAAGGTGGGCCACGCGCTGTATCACCGCATGGCAGGTGACGATCACTACGCGTTCCTGGTGCTGGTGGGCCTGGTGCTGTTTGCGCTGGCGATGGCCAAGCTGCTCAAGCTGTCGGTACCGCTCACGCTGCTGCTGGCTGGCGTGGTGTTCAAGCACCAGGACGATCATCCGCGTGTGTGGCCGTCGCATTTCGGCAGCGCGGGCAGCATCCTGATTGTGGTGATGATCGTGTCGCTCGGCTTGCCGCTCAAGGCGTCGGACTGGGTGATCGGCGGTGTGGCGGCGGTGGCGCTGGTGCTGTCACGCTTCATCGCCAAACTGGCGGCCACAACGGCGCTGGGCTCGTTCTCGGGGCTGTCGATGCGGCAGAGCATTGCGCTCGGCCTGGCGCTTGGGCCCATGTCGGGACTGTCATGGTTGCTGATGCACGATACGGCGGCACTGTATCCACAAACCGGCGGGCCGCTGGCGGCCATCATCCTGTGCACGCTGGCGATCCAACAGATTGCCGCGCCGATCCTGACCGCGCGTTCGCTGCGCTGGGCAGGTGAGGTGCGACAAGAAGAAGGGAGGCACTGAGCCCCATGTCCCTCGAACCGTTCTCGAAATCCGAAGCCCTGACGTTTGGCGTCGAGCTGGAATTGCAGCTCGTCAATCGCCATGACTACGACCTCGCTTCGGCGTCGCCAGACCTGCTGCGCATGCTCAAGGGCAAGGAATACCCCGGCGACATCAAGCCGGAGATCACCGATTCGATGATCGAGATCTCCACCGGCATCTGCCACAGCCACGATGAAGCGCTCTGGCAGTTGCGCGAGATGCGCGACCGCATGGCCGAAGCCGCCACGGCGCTGAACATTGGCATCTGCGGCGGCGGCACGCATCCGTTCCAGCAGTGGAGCCAGCGCCAGATTTCGCAATCGCCGCGCTATCAGTACATCTCGGATCTATACGGTTACCTCGCCAAGCAGTTCACGGTATTCGGCCAGCACGTGCACATTGGCTGCCCGAATCCCGACGATGCGCTGTACCTGCTGCACGCCATGTCGCGCTACGTACCGCACTTCATTGCGCTGGCCGCGTCGTCGCCGTTCGTGCAGGGCGTGGATACGGGCTTTGCCTCCGCTCGCATGAATTCGGTCAGCGCCTTCCCGATGTCGGGCCGTGCGCCGTTCGTGCTCACGTGGGACGCCTTCATCGCGTACTTCGACAAGATGCACGCCACCGGCGTGATCGAGAGCATGAAGGACTTCTACTGGGACATCCGCCCCAAGCCCGAATTCGGCACGATCGAAGTCCGCGTGATGGACACCCCGCTGACCGTCGAACGCGCCGCCGCCATCGCCGCCTACATTCAGGCGCTGGGCCGCTGGCTGCTGCTCGATCGCCCGTTCATGCCCGTGGAAGACGACTACCTCGTCTACACCTTCAACCGCTTCCAGGCATGCCGCTTCGGGCTGGCCGGCGAATACGTCGACCCGGCCACGGGCAACCGTGGGGCGCTGGCCGATCACATCCTGGAAACGAGCAAGGTGTTGTCGGCACATGCCGAAGCGCTGTCGTCCGAAGGCGCGCTCGACATGGTGCGGAAGGTGGTGGAGGCGCGCGATACGGATGCCGAGTGGATCCGCGCGGCGCAACGTGAAACCCGCAACCTGCACGAGACCGTGCGACGCGGTTGCGGGCGTTGGACGCAGGCGGCCGCGCAGCCGGCTTGATCCTGCCGAGCCGGCGGCGCGTCGATCAGTGGGTCGGGCGCACCGCCAGCACACGCCGTGCAAACGCCCAGCACACCAAGGCGAACACGATCAGCCCGAGCCATTGCGCCGTGCCTTCAAACGAGGCGCCCACGATCGCCAGCGGCGCGTCCTTGCCCGTGGCCCCGATGACGGCTGCCATCAGCACGCCCACCAGGCTTTCGCCCACGATCAGGCCCGACGCCAGCAGCACGCCGTGGCGGTTCGGCACCTCGGCATAGCGCGCGTACGGCACACCGGCCGCCTGCGCGCGCTTGGCGAGAATCTTCTCGATGACCCACGCCAGCACCGCGCCCGTCACCAGCACCGTGCTGATCGTCGGCGGCAGGTAGATGCCGATGCCCACCGCCAGCACCGGCAGCCGGGCGACGCCGCCACGCTGCTTGAGCGCCCAGTCGACGGCGATCAGCAGCATGCCGATGACGATGCCGGCAATCACCATGTTCCATTCCAACTGGTGCGTGAAGATGCCGGTGGCAATGGCCGTCATGAGCGTCGCCTGCGGTGCGGACAGCGCTTGCGCCGCGTCCATGCCGGCACGCGGCAGCGCGCCCGGAAAGCCATACGCGTTGTACAGCAGCTCCAGCACCGGTGAGATGACCGCCGCGCCCGCCACGCAGCCGATCAGCAGCGCCACCTGCTGGCGCCATGGTGTGGCTCCGACCAGCCAGCCGGTCTTCAAGTCTTGCAGGTTGTCGTTGGAGATGGTCGCCACGGCCACCACGGCCGACGTTGTGAAAATGGCCAGCGCAATGCCCAGCTTGCTCGCTTCCGGCGAACCCACGATGCCGTTGTCCGCGCCGATGGCCAACAGCAGCAAAGACACCAACGTAATGGCGATGATGCCGATGCCCGAAATCGGGCTCGACGACGAACCGATCAGCCCGGCCATGTAGCCGCACGCCGCCGCCACCAGGAAGCCGAACACCACCGCAAAGATCACCGCGCAGGTGATCAGCGTCCAGCGCGAGCCGGCCGACAGCGTGGTCGGCGCCAGGAACGCGGCAAACGTGATCACCAGCACCACGACCATGGCCAGTGTCACCAGCAGAATCCAGCGCGGCGCCATGTCCTGCTCGGTACGCAGCGCGCCATCGGCTTTCGGGCGCAAGCTGCCGAACGAGCGCTTCACGCCGTGCACCACCGGGCCGATCAGCGTGCCCAGCGTCCACACAGCCGCCACTGCAATCACGCCGGCACCGATAAAGCGCACCTGCGTGCGCCACACATCCGTGCCGAACGCCGAGAGCGCCTTGCCCGCCGGCAGCGGCGTGATGGACGTCAGATACGGCACGGCGATACCCCAGGCGATCACCAGGCCCACCAACATGGCCAACCCGGCCACCAGCCCGATCAGATAACCCGCGCCCAGCAGTGCCGTTGAAAAGCCCAGCGGCAAGCGCACCACTGCGGCCCCCGCCGCGAACCACCAGCTTGCCCCTTCGCCCAGCAGGCGCAGGCCGCTCGTTGCAAACGCCACGATGGCCGCGACAATCCCGCCCGCGGCCAGGTCGCGCATGCCGGTGGCGGCCGGCACCGCCTCGTCATCGGCCGCGTCTTCACCGTCCGGCGACTGGCCGCTACCTACACGCAGAATTTCCGCTGCCGCCACGCCTTCGGGATAGGGCAGGTCGCTCTGCACCACCATGGCGTGGCGCAGCGGAATCGTGAACACCACGCCCAGCATGCCGCCCGCCATGCACACACCAAACGTTTGCCAAAACGGGAAACCTTGCCAGTGCCCAATCATCACCAGGCCAGGCAGGATGAAGATGATGGAAGACAGTGTTCCGGCCGCGGACGCCTGTGTCTGCACCATGTTGTTCTCAAGGATGTTCGTGCCGCCGAGCATGCGCAGCACCGCCATCGAAATGACCGCTGCCGGAATCGCCGATGAGAACGTCAGGCCGACCTTCAGGCCGAGGTACACGTTTGAAGCGGTAAAAATTACGGTGATGATGGCACCGAGGATCATGCCGCGTAGCGTCAGCTCCGGCAGGGTCGCTGCCGGAATGTGCTTGGGAGGATGGAGGGATTGCATCCTGCGGGTCTCCAAAGAGGGTTCTTGTGGCGCGGATTATAGGAGTGGATAGGGGCGGGGGCTTGTGGGCTTTTTTTGGGGTGTCCTCTAGATTTATTGCTTGTGGTCCATCTGTGTTTCGTACCCTGCCGGGCACGACTCACTTTTCTTTGTCTTGCCAAAGAAAAGTAAGCAAAAGAAAGGCGCGCCC
>JAGWNU010000231.1 GCA_028871175.1 Burkholderiaceae bacterium
GTGGACCGATGGTTCCGGCGCCTGCAATTGCTGTCTGCATCGCTGTACAGCCTGGGGCACGGCGGCAACGATGCACAGAAGACGATCGGGATCATCTGGATGCTGCTCATTGCCGGTGGCTATGCGTCTGCGACAGCGAGCGCGCCGCCCGTCTGGGTCATCGTGTGCTGCTATGTGGCGATTGGCTTGGGCACGCTGCTGGGTGGCTGGCGGATTGTCCGCACGATGGGCCAGAAGATCACGAAACTCAAACCGGTTGGCGGTTTCTGCGCAGAAACCGGCGGTGCGCTGACGCTGTTCCTTGCTTCAGCGATGGGCGTGCCGGTGTCGACCACGCACACCATCACCGGAGCCATCGTTGGCGTTGGCTCGGCGCAGAAGGCGTCGGCCGTGCGCTGGGGTGTTGCTGGCAACATCGTCTGGGCGTGGGTTCTGACCATTCCGGCGTCGGCGTTCATGGCGGCGATTGCCTGGTGGATCGGCAAGCACCTTCTGTGAATCCGGCCGCGTCCTCCCAAACGAAACGCCCACCATTCGGTGGGCGTTTTACATGGAGCGTGCGGCGCGCTATTGGGTGGCGAAGCGCGCGATAGGGTCGTCATCGGATGGCGAAGACTCTGCCGCGTGCGTGTGCGTCGTCAGGGGGGCATCGGGTTGGGCGCTTCGCGCACGTGCGAGCCTGGCCAGCGCATCCTCGTCGAACTGCGGGGACGGGTTGGACGGCCCCGCCGGGGTCGGCGTGATCGCCGGCGATGCATCGGGCAGGTTATCGGCAGCCACGACGCGACGTGCGCCTGCGTAGCGGCTCGCCCAGTATGACTTGGTCATGTCTTCCAGTCGCACGGTGCCGCCCGTTGCAGGTGCGTGGACGAAGCGGTTCTGGCCGACATAGATGCCGACATGCGAGTTCGGCTGGCCGGTTGTATTGAAGAAGACGAGATCACCCGATGCCACTTCGCGGCGTTCGAGCGGAATGCCCCGGCGCCCCATTTCGGCCGCGGTGCGTGGCAGGTTGACGGAGGCCGCGCGTTGCACAACGTAGCGCACAAGCCCGCTGCAGTCGAAGCCGCTGACGGGCGTGTTGCCGCCATAGCGGTACGGTGTACCGACCAGCGCCATGGCTTCGATGGAAATTTCTTCCAGGCCAGCGCTCGGGTCGTGAATCGGGGCGCCGCGCGTGCGCAACCCGGTGGTGTCACGCGAGGCGGTGGAGCGTGTGGGCGTCGACGAGCAGGCGGACAGCAGGCACACCAGCGCCAGCAAGGTCGCACCTGCCAGTCGAGGATTGCCTGGGAGAAACCTGTGCCGCTTCAGCATGCGCCATTGAGAACGTCCGGATAGCCTGCATGCTATGCGCGCGGCGTCATAAAGCCAAACCGCATGTTGGCGGGGCGCAACGCCAGGCGGGGCGCGGGCCGGGCGATTGTGCCCCCGTGGCGTCGCGCTCCGCAGACAGTCTTACCAGCGAAGCTGGACGCTGCGCGTGCTGCCGGTTTGCACGGTCGTCCGTTTGGTCGTGCCCAGGTACGTGGCAATGACGTTGTAGCTGGCGGGTGGCGCCTTGATCAGGCACCGCGGGCCATCGGCCCGAAAGCTTGCGACTTCCTTGCCATGTCGGGTGAGTTGGACATCGACGTCTGCGAGGTACTCGCCGCGCGGCCCCTGCGTGAACAACAAGGAGAGGTTGTAGTTTCGGGCTTCGGCATTCAACGCCTGCTGCTCATCCTCTGCGACGCCGCCACAAACGTAACGGATAGGGCCGGCGGTCTTCGGAGTCAGATTGTCAGCGAGCGTGACGGATGCGGCGGCGGACAGCAGCATCGCCAACGCTGCCGATGCCAGGGCGAATCGGGATCGGATCTGCAAACCTTGTTGCTTGGGCATCATTGGGCCTCCATCGGAAAAGAAGCGGTGCCAACGATGTAGCAAGAAAAAGGCCGCGCAATCGCACGGCCTTGTCGCACAAGGGGTTGCGGCAGACGCATCTGCCGCGATAGGTCGCTTACAGCACGTCTGACGCGTGATCCGCCAATCGCGAGCGCTCGCCGCGCGCCAGCGTGATATGGCCGCTGTGACTCCAGCCCTTGAACCGGTCCACCACGTAGGTCAGACCCGATGAGCCTTCGGTCAGGTACGGCGTGTCGATCTGCGCGATGTTCCCCAGACAGACGATCTTGGTGCCCGGGCCTGCGCGCGTCACCAGCGTCTTCATCTGCTTGGGTGTCAGGTTTTGCGCCTCGTCGATGATCAGGAACTTGTTGACGAAGGTACGCCCTCGCATGAAGTTCATGCTCTTGACCTTGATGCGCGAGCGGATCAGCTCCTGCGTGGCCGCGCGGCCCCATTCGCCGGCATTGTCGTCGGACTTCTGCAAGACCTCGAGGTTGTCGTCGAAGGCGCCCATCCACGGCTGCATCTTTTCTTCTTCCGTGCCGGGCAGGAAGCCGATGTCCTCACCCACGGGCACGGTGGCGCGCGTGATGATGATCTCGTTGTAGAGCTTTTGGTCCAGCACCTGCTCCAGGCCGGCGGCCAACGCCAGCAGCGTCTTGCCCGTGCCGGCCTGGCCGAGCAGCGAGACAAAGTCCACCTCCGGATGCATCAGCAGGTTCAGCGCAAAGTTCTGCTCGCGATTGCGCGCGGTCACGCCCCAGACGTTGTTCTTCTGGTGCGTGAAATCCTTGAGCGTCTGCAGCACGGCCGTCTTGCCGTTGAGCTCCTTGACCTGGGCGTACAGCGGCAGGCTACCGTCATTCGGCTCCAGAAAGACAAACTGGTTGACTAGGAAAGACGGCACCAGCGGGCCCGACAGGCGGTAGAACGTCGTACCCGTTTTGGGGTCTTGCCAGCTCTCGATGTTCTTGCCGTGTTTCTGCCAGAAATCAGTGGGCAAGGCCATCACACCGCTGTAGAGCAGGTCGGTGTCTTCCAGGACGCGGTCGTTGAAGTAGTCCTCGGCCGGCAGCCCCAGAGCGCGCGCCTTGATCCGCATGTTGATGTCCTTGGACACCAGCACGACATGGCGATCCGGCCGCTGCTGCTGAAGCGCGGCGACGACGCCTAGGATCTGATTGTCTGCCTTGCCCTGCGGCAGGCCTTCGGGCAGTTTGATGTCGTTCAGGCGCGTCTGGAAGAACAGGCGCCCCTGGGCATCGCGATTGCCGAGCTTGGAGAGCAGCAGCCCGTCATCCATGATGCCGTCGGTCCCGCCGACAAGCTGATCGAGCGTGCGGCTGACCGTCCGGGCGTTGCGCGCAACTTCGCTCATGCCCTTCTTGTGGTTGTCGAGCTCTTCCAACGTCATCATCGGCAGATAGACGTCGTGCTCCTCAAAGCGGAAAAGCGAGGACGGATCGTGCATCAGCACGTTGGTGTCGAGCACGAACAGCTTGGTCGGACCTTCGTCGCGGCGCGCGCGGCGCCGGACAGCGGTCTCGGTCGATTTGCCGGTCGCTTCGACTTTGTCGATCGCCTTGGCCTGGATGCCCGCATGTTCGCGGACTTCTTTTTTCGCCATTGGCGAGGCTTCGCCGGAGCGGGCCGGAGCGGTGGTGCGTCTGGATTGTGCTCGGCCGGTTTCAGACAGCGCCTCGCGCTCCTGCGCAGGCACCGGTTTTCGAGGTTCCTGACCGGCCTTGGGCTTTCCGGCTTTGCCGAAAGGCTTGAATTCAGCCGGGTCGAGCAATTGGGCTGGCTGGGTGGGCATGGTCGGCAGCGGCATGCTTCGATTACCTCTCTGGGTGGAACGACGACGAAACACCGCCGCCACTGCGGGTGGCGCGATGCTGGAGGAAAACAAGGGTGGAAAGGCGGTCGCGAGACCGGGATCGGTGCGCGGCGGACGGCCACAAAAAAGCCGCCGTGACCTGCGAGAGGTGGGGCGGCCTGGGTGAACGCCACAACAAGCTGCGCGATTTTGTTGACCTGCCCAGGTTGATCGCGCGGGATGCCGTCAAAATAAGCGCCGATGCGGTATCAGGCCAACTTGGCCGCCGGTACCGTCGTGGGCTGTCGGAATGGCATCCGGATCTCGTACTCATCGGTTCCGACTGTATCGGAAGCGTTTGTGATTTGCAATCTGTCACATGTGGCGTCTGATATCGCGTTGCAGCGGCGCGAACGTGGCGAACCAGCCTGGTGTCGCCGCGCGTCGTGTGCGACTTCCGGGGAGCGGCCTATCGCAGCGCACGCACCGCCGCCAGCACATCATCCACGTGGTTGGGCACCTTGACGCCGCGCCACTCCTTGCGCAGCACGCCCTCGGCGTCGATGAGAAATGTGCTGCGTTCGATGCCGCGCACGTCCTTGCCGTACATCTTCTTCATCTTGATGGTCTCGAAGAGGGCGCAGACGGCTTCGTCGGCATCGGAGATCAACTCGAAGGGCATCTCGAGTTTGGCCTTGAAATTCTCGTGCGATTTAAGACTGTCGCGCGAGATGCCGAACACCACAGCGCCAGTGGCTTCAAAAGCATCGTACTGGTCGCGGAAGTTCATCGCCTCGGTGGTGCAGCCTGGCGTGTTGTCCTTCGGATAGAAATACAGGACAACGATCTTGCCGCGTAGCGATGCCGGCGAAAACGTCACGCCACTTGTGGCCGGTGCAGAGAATTCGGGAAGCGGCTTGTCGAGAGAGACGGGCATGGTGTGTTCCAGAAAACCTCGGGGGAAGGGATTACAAGCTTATGGACGTGCACATCGGGCTACGCGTTGCCCGCCGGTGCAGCCGCCAGTCGTGAATCGTCAATCAGACCGGCTGAACGATCAGGCTGCCGCTGCGGCCGGCAACTTCACCCCAGGTGACAGGCTGCACGGGCAGGGTGCTGCGATCAAGCGTTGCGTAGTATTCGCCCATTGATGCCAGCCGATGGCCCTGCGCGCGCCAGCCTCGCAGCAACTCGCGGAAGATCGGGGCGAGTTTCTGTCCTTCAAGCTCCGCATGCAAGGTAAACACCTGGTCACGGTCGGATTCGGTCATCTTGAGGATGTGCCGTGCGACGTTGTCGGTGGTCAGGTCGCCCACGCCGATGAGCTCGTCCAGCGTCGGCAGTGTGGTCGGCAATTGCACGTGGCTGAGCGCCTGGCCGCTGACGCTCGGGATATACGGATGCGCGCCGCGACCATCAGAGGCGTAGGCCATGCCCCAGGCGTCGATCTGGCGGAAGGCGTGATCGTTCATCTGCCAGCCCGCGGCGCCATGGGTGGCCGGTGCGTGGCCAAAAACCTCGACAAAGCGCTTATGCGAAGCGCCCATCTGGCGTGCGGTCCAGGCGGCGTCACGCTGGCGGACGTTGTCCTGCCAGCGCACGTGATCCCACGTGTGGATGCCGGTCTCGAAGCCCGCCTCGGCGACTGCGCGCATCTCGTCGACGGCTTTTCGACCGATGTCCGGGCCGGGCAGCAGTACGCCGTACATCAGCGTGCGCAGGCCGTAGTGCTCGACGACGGACGTGCGTGAAACCTTTTTCAGGAACCCCGGGCGAAATGCCCGGCGCAGGGCCCAGCCGGTGTGGTCAGGGCCGAGGCTGAAGAGGAAAGTTGCGCCAGCCTCGTGCTCGCGCAACATGCGCACGAGGTTGGGTACGCCTTCGCGGGTGCCGCGCAGGGTGTCGACGTCGATCTTGAGGACGATGAGTGCCATGAACCTGCGCGGAGGTGCTGCTTACTTACTGTTGCTTTCTTCAACGAGGCTGCGGGCTTCCGCCACGTGCATGCGGTACGCCTCGAAGATTTTCGCAAGGGCGTCTTTCATCACGGTCGTCGGCTGCCAGCCGAGGTCTTCCATCGTGTTGGCAATCTTCGGCACGCGGTTCTGCACGTCCTGGTAGCCGGTGCCGTAGTAGGCGCC
>JAGWNU010000232.1 GCA_028871175.1 Burkholderiaceae bacterium
ACCAGTCGGTCAGGGTGGCGTCATCCAGCTTGCCGGCGGCCTCGGGGCGCAGCATCACGAACGCGACGGGAAGCTGACCGCGCTGTTCGTCCGTGCGGCCGACGACTGCCGAGCCGAGCACGGCCGGGTGCTTGCCGAGCATGGCTTCGATTTCTGCGGGGAACACGCTCATGCCGTTGACCTTGAGCATTTCCTTGCGGCGCCCGAGGTAGTGGATGTAGCCGTGTTCGTCGATGCAGCCGATGTCGCCGGTGTGAAACCAGCCGTCGCGCAGCGTTTGCGCGGTCGCTTCGGGCTTGTTCCAGTAGCCCTTGAGCAGGGTGGGCGTGCGCACGCAGAGTTCGCCCTCCGCGCCGATGGGCAGCAGGGCGTGCGTATCGAAATCGCAGATCTTGAAGTCGGTACCCGGCACCGGCAAGCCGACGAAGATCGGCTGCGAGCGCAGGTCGAAGTCATCTGCCTGCATGCCGACGGTGAAGCTGTTGCAGGTCTGCGTCTCCGTCATGCCCCAGGCGCTCTCGGCCATCATGGAGCCGGTGAGTTCGCGCCACGCGCGGCGGTATTCCGGATTCAGCTTCTTCACGAACGACGACACCCCGGTGTGCCGTAACGAGCGCAGGTCGTATGCTTGCACGCGCGGATGCGCCATCACCTCGGCAGCGCTGTCGACGAGCATCGAACCATTGGTGACGCGGTAGCGCTGCACCCCCGTCATGAAGGCCTCGGCGTCCCACCGCGCGAGCAGCACCAGCGGTACGCCCAGAAACGCCGGAAAGATCAGCCCGGTGTTTTCCCCGGCAATCCAGAACTGCGGATAGAAGCTGAGCATGACGGTGTCTGCATCGGCGCGCAGCGACACGGCGGAGAAAGCCGCCGCCATGTCGACCATGTCGCCTTGCGTATGGATGCAGCCTTTTGGCAGGCCCGTCGTACCGCCGGTGTAGTTGAGGGCGGCAACGGCATCGAGCGACGCGGGCGGCAGGGCAATCGGCTCAACGGCGGCAAGCGCGGGCAGCAGGTCAATCGCGTCATCGCAGGCCAGCGGCGGCTCGGTCAGCATGGCGGGCAGGGGCATCGTCGGCTGCGCCGGCAGGACGTCGGCGTATCGGGTGACGAACACGTGTTCGAGCGATGTCTCTGCCTTGACGTCGCGCACGAGTGGCATCAGCCGATCCAGCGCGACGATCGCGCGCGGCGTGGCATCGGTGAGGGCGTGCATCAGCTCGGCGCGTTGCGACAGCGGGCTGATTGGCACATACACCGCACCGAGCTTGAGAATGCCGAAGAACACCGCGTTGAACTGCGGGCAGTTCGACAGGAACACCGCAACGCGGTCGCCTGCGCCGATCCCCTGCTGCGCGAGCAGCGCGGCGATGCGGTCGCTCAGGTCATCAAGCTGGGCGAACGTCGTGTCGTGGCCGTAGAAATGGATGGCGGGCTTGTCGGGCGTCGCGCGTGCCCAGTGGCGCAGATAGTCGGTGAGCGGAGCACGACCGATGGGGTAGTGCGGTTCGCGGGGTGTGCCGGCCGGCCATGCGCGCGCCCATAGCGCGCGGACCCGCCCGAGGTACTCGGACTCGTCCATCGCCAAAGCTTGTCTCCGTTGGGTGTGCAGCGCGTGCGCATCATTGCGCCGCGCTGTTTATACTAAAAGGTAAATTTTTATACCAACGGGTATGAATATAGAAAGCCTTGTTTGATGCGTCAAGCATGGCCTCCTCAAAACGCTGCGTAGCGAGATGCGTCGGCGCCACGGCGCGTTCGCAGGTGGCGTGCGAAAATATAAGCCATGTCCACCGTCCGCAAAACTGCCGTCCCCGACGTGCATCCGTCTGCCGAAAGCGAAGCGCCCCAAGCGTCCGTGCCAGTCACGCGTCCGCACATTGCGGAACGGCAGGAGGCACGCCGCCGCCAGATTCTCGATACCGCGGCCCAGCTTTTCTTTACCAAGGGCTACGCTGGCATGACGATGAGCGACCTGTGCGCCGCGCTCGGTGTGACCAAGCCGGCGGTGTACTACTACTTCACCGACAAGTACGAGATCTTCGACATCCTGTGCCGCGAGGCCGCGCAAGTCTGTCTGTCTGCGATTCGCGAGACGGCCGATCCGGCGCTGCCCGTGCGTGAACGGCTACAGGCCTGCCTGCTGGAAATGGCTCGCCGCTGTATCCGGTGTCACTACGCCGCTGCGCTGACTTACCGCGACCGGCAATACCTGCGACCCGAGACGGTGGAATGGCTGCACGGCATGTCGCGCGCGTATTACCGCGACCTTTACGCCCTGCTCGATGAGGGCAAGCGCACGGGCGTGTTTGAGTTTGGCGATGCGCGCGTCGCCGCGCATTCGATGGGCGGGGTGATGGGCTTCATGTACACATGGCACGATCCCTCCCGCATCGATGCGGAAGTGCTGGCGCACGAGCTGTCGAGCGCCATGATGAAGATCATCCTGCCGGCTGCCGCCGCGCCGGCGCCTACGCGCGCGTCTTGAGTGCTGTGCCGGCCGGTGCCGCTGGCAGCCCGGGCAGGCGGTAGATTTCCGGCGTCATCAGGTCGATGCCGCACTCGAGCGTTTCCACCCAGTCAATGAAGCGGTTGACCATGGCCTTTCCGTGGAACGCCTGGCCGTGCTGCGGCACGATCCACTCGATGTCGAGCCCGCGCACCATCTGCGCCCACAGCCGGCAGACGCGGTTGCCGCTCATGTAGCGGCGGTGGAAGGGCGCCATCAGCGGCAGGTGCGCGTCGAAATCTTCCACGGGCTTGGCGGCCACGTTGGCATGCACCATCGAAGCGCCCAGGTCGCCGGAGAACAGAATGCGCGACGCAGGATCGTAGAATTGGAAGTTGCCCTCGGAATGCAGGAAGTGCGCGGGCACGGCCAGCAGATGCGATTGACCCAGCGGAATCGCCATGCCCGTATCCGGAATCGGCACGATGCGCCCTTCGGTCTTGCCCACATTGCAGAAGTGCGGCAGGAAGCGTTCCCACACGCGCGAGATCAGGATGTCGCAACTCGAACTGGTGAGCCACCGGCCTGCGGAAGCCACGATGTCCGGGTCCGCATGCGACGCCAGCACGTAGTCCAACTGCTTGGGCGAGAAGTACCGATTCATCGCGATGAACAAAGCGTTGTACGTCATCTGGCCGCCCGGGTCGATCAGCGCGCCGTGGCCGTGGTCGACGACGAGGAACTGGTTGGTCTGCACCGGCAGGTCGTCCTGGTCGTCGACCAGGTCGGAAAACATCAGGCAGACGTGCTCGGCGGATTCATACAGTGTGGTGACCATGGCAGCTGGGGCGCGGGTTTGGATGATGCGATGGTGGCGCAGCGGCGGGCTTGCGCGCTTGATCCGTGTCAAGGCAGGCGTGGCGTACGCGGGGGCGTCGACGTGCGTATCCACCGTCCGGACGGTGCTGCACGTGATAAACTTTTGATTTTTAACGCATTGCGCGAGCCGCTCGCGGTTCTTTCTTCGGTTTTCCGCCTGCGCCGATTGCGCCCGCCATGCCCCTCGGCATGCTGCATCCCCTATGAACACTGCGACAACGTCAGAAGCGCCGGTCAACGAATCGGTGACATTCGACAGCTTCGGCCTGCATCCCGATATCCTCCGTGCGCTGACCGAGAGCGGCTACACCAAGCCCACGCCCATCCAGGCTGCGGCCATTCCCGTGGTCACGGCCGGCCGCGACGTCATGGGTGCCGCGCAGACCGGCACCGGCAAGACCGCCGGCTTCTCGCTGCCGATCATCCAGAACCTGCTGCCCGATGCCAACACCAGCGCGTCTCCGGCACGCCATCCGGTGCGGGCGCTGATCCTCACGCCCACGCGCGAATTGGCCGACCAGGTGTACGACAACGTCGCCAAGTACGCGAAGTACACGGCGCTGCGTAGCACTGTCGTGTTCGGTGGTGTCGACATGAACCCGCAGACCGAGCAACTGCGCCGTGGTGTGGAAATCCTCGTCGCCACGCCGGGCCGTCTGCTGGATCACGTGCAGCAGCGCAGCGTGAACCTCTCGCAGGTGCGCATGCTGGTGCTGGACGAAGCGGATCGGATGCTCGACATGGGCTTCCTGCCCGACCTGCAGCGCATCATCAACCTGCTGCCGGCGCATCGTCAGACGTTGCTGTTCTCGGCCACGTTCTCGCCCGAGATCAAGAAACTGGCCTCCAGCTACCTGCGCCATCCGCAGACGATCGAAGTCGCGCGCAGCAACGCCACGGCAGAGAACGTCCGCCAGGTCATCTATACCGTCCCCGACAACCACAAGCAGGTCGCACTCGTACACCTGCTCCGCCAGCGCGCAGAGCAAGGCCTGCCGCGCCAGTGCATCGTGTTCTCGAACAGCAAGATCGGTTGCTCGCGGCTGGCGCGTGCGCTGGAACGAGAAGGCATCAACGCCAGTGCCATCCACGGTGACAAGACGCAGACCGAGCGCATGCAGACGCTCGAAGCATTCAAGCAAGGTACCGTCGACGTGCTGGTCGCCACCGACGTGGCGGCGCGCGGCCTCGACATCTCGCAGATGCCGTGCGTGATCAACTTCGATCTGCCGTTCAATGCGGAAGACTATGTGCACCGCATCGGCCGTACAGGCCGCGCCGGCGCCTCGGGCGACGCGCTGTCGCTGTTCGCGCCGGGCGATGAGAGGCTATTGGCCGATATCGAAAAGCTCATCAAGCGCAACTTGCCGCGCGAGCAGATCGAAGGATTCGATCCGACCGGCGAGCAGGCGCGTGACCGTGAACGCCGCGAGCGCGACGAGAAGCGCGCCCGCAGTGAAGTCCGTCGCGCCCGTGAGCGCGATGAGCGCAACAGCGCCCGCGTCCTCGATCACACGATCGTGCGCCCGGCGTTCCGCCCATCGGACGACCCGTTCTTCAATCGTCCATACGAGTCGTCTGTGCCGGCGGAGTCGGCAGAGGCCGCCAAGCCGACGCAGCCCGCCGGCCACCCGCGCACAGCCAAGCGCCCGATTGCCGCGCTGCTCGGCGGTGTGCCGCGCAAGCGTTAAGCGGTTGTCTTGAAAGCGGCGGCGATCATGCCGCCGGGGTCAATTGCGCCAGGCGATTGGCCCATGCCGGGACGGCGTCCCGGTAAAACTCCTCCACACTGTCGGCACGAATGGCCAGCCCGAGGTGCCGCGCCGCTTCAGTGAGCGCGGCAAGCGGCTGGCTGCGGCTGATGGCGCGTGCGCCGGTCTGCTTGCTCAGCTTCTCGCCCTCGGCATTCACGACCACCGGCACGTGCAGATAGCGCAGCGCGGGCAGCCCCAGCAATTGCTGCAGATAAATCTGGCGCGGCGTCGAGTCCAGCAGGTCAGCGCCACGCACGACGTCCGTGATGCCCTGTGCTGCATCGTCCACCACCACGGCAATCTGGTATGCCCACATGCCGTCGGCCCGCTTGAGCACGAAGTCACCGACAGCTTCTGCCAGGTTCTGGCATTGCATACCCTGCCACCGATCGTGAAAGCAGACGGTTGCGGCATCGGGGTCCGGCACGCGCACCCGCCAGGCGCGCGGCTGCCTGCCATGTAATCCGGTGCGGCACGTGCCCGGATAGATCAGGGTCTGATGGCGCAGGCGGCCATTGGTGTCGACGGTGGTGACGGAATCTGCGATCTCGCGGCGCGTGCAACCGCATGGATACAGTTTGCCGATGGCCAGCAGGCGTTCAAGCGCCTGCTCGAAGCGGGCCAGGTGTGTGCTTTGCCACTGCGGTGCCTCATCTGGGATCAGGCCGAGCGCCTCCAGGGTGGCGAGGATGTCGCGGTCGGCCCCGGGTACGTTGCGCTGGAAGTCGATGTCTTCAATACGCACGAGCCAGATGC
>JAGWNU010000233.1 GCA_028871175.1 Burkholderiaceae bacterium
GCCTTCAAGGCTGTGCGGCCGCTCTCTAGGTTCGTTTGCAGGATAGGGCGCAGCAGCGCAAAAATCGTCTTGACGCGGCTCTTCGAAAGTTTTTCAGTCTTTTGAAGGTGTTCCGAGTAGGCTCGGATGTCGCCGACGGTCAATTCGACTGGTGCCTTGTCCCCGGAAAACTTCCGCAGCCGTGCCACCTGTGACCGGGCCTCGTCAACGGTCTTGGGCTCGGGGTGCCGCTCACCGGCCCAATAGTCCAAATAGTGTTCCCAGCTGTCATTCTCGCCAGGGGCGGCGGGCATCTCCGGAGTCGGCACGTCAATGCCGCGCAGTCGCTCCAATTGGTTCTTGATGACCTGCAGGTCCGCCTGCATCAACTGCAAGGTGTAATGCTGCAGCAGATTGGGCTCCGTCGTGGCGACGTCGAAACCTTCCGTTTCCAGCATGTCCTCCACATTGCATTCGGCGAAAGAGACGTCCTGAATTGCACAAGCGTCTTCGAGTGCCTGGAGCTCCCGTGTAAGTTCGGCGCGGCGGGCGTGCAGGTCAGCGACCGTTTTCGGCCGCTCGAACTCGTCCGTCTCGAGAATCGCGGCTTTGTATCGTTCGACGAGCGACGGAATCATCCAGCGCTGGAGCTTTTGTGGTTGCTTATCGCCATCGACGCCGGCCGTGGGCGGTATCTCGTTGACACCCTCCAGTCTGGCCTCGTGGGTAGCGAAAAGGTGATCGGTTTCCACGGCCAGTTCACGGGCACGTTTAGCTGCGACCTTGGCGTCGGGCGTACGCAGAGAGGCGGTGATGGACGATTTGCCGATGGAGGCTTGGAGGTGCTTGGGGACCGAGCGCCGGAACTGCCACTTTTCGCTGTCGGGTCGCTGGTAGAGGTACGGTTGTTGCAAGGCTTTGTCCACTGGGTGACCTATCGGGGCGGATTCGTACGCAAATTGCTACGGTCCGTTGTTACGGTCGGCAAGTGGAAAAACTTGAGCCAGCACCTCGGAAACCCTTATAAATCAAGGGTCTCGGAAAGCAGAAGGCCGCTGGTCCTTGCGGAGCAGCGGCCTTCCAGTGAGTGGTGGCGAATCAGGGACTCGAACCCCGGACCTGCGGATTATGATTCCGTCGCTCTAACCGACTGAGCTAATTCGCCGAAGAAGCGGGATTATACCGCCTCCGATGAAGGTGTCAACCCCCTCGTCAATCGTTGCGATAGATGTCCACGTCCTTGGTTTCGCGCACGAACAGCGCCCCGATCACGAAGGTGAGGCCGGCGATCCAGATCGGATACCACAGCCCGTGATAGATGTTGCCGTTCTGCGCCACCAGGGCGAAGGAGATGGTCGGCAGCAGCCCCCCGAACCAGCCGTTGCCGATGTGATACGGCAGCGACATCGACGAATACCGGATGCGTGTTGGGAACATCTCTACCAGCATCGCGGCGATCGGGCCGTAGACCATCGTGACGTAGATCACCAGGATGACTAGGATCACCAGCACCATGACCGTGTTCATCTGCGCCGGATCGGCCTTGGCCGGGTAGTTGGCAGCCTTCAGTGAGTCGGACACCTGCTTCTTGAAGTCGGCAATCTTCGCCTTGCTGTCCGCGTCGAAGTTCTGGCCGTCGGCGGTGCGGCTGGCGTTGAGCGAGGCGATCTCCTTGCCCCCGATCGTGACCGAAGCCACGGTGCCCGCCGGCGCATCGACCGATTCATAGCTGGCCGAAGACTGCGCGAGCGTGCGCTTGGCGATGTCGCACGACGAACGGAAGTCCACCTCGCGCGCGATCGGGCTGCCCTGGAACGAGCATTCGTTCGGATCGGCCTTGACGACGATCTGTGCGGTTTGCTGGGCGCGCTCCAGCGCCGGATTGGCGTAGTGCGTGAGTGCCTTGAACAAGGGGAAATACGTCAGCACGGCCAGCAGGCAGCCGGCCATGATGATCCACTTGCGGCCGATGCGATCGGAGAGCGAACCGAAGAACACGAAGAACGGCGTGCCGATGGCCAGCGCCACCGCAATCAGCACGTTGGCCGTGAACGCGTCCACCTTGAGCACTTGCGTGAGGAAGAACAGCGCGTAGAACTGGCCCGTGTACCACACCACGGCCTGGCCGGCGGTCAGGCCGATCAGCGCCAGGATCACGATCTTGAGGTTGCGCCACTGACCGAAGGCTTCCGTCAGCGGGGCCTTGGAGGTCTTGCCCTCAGCCTTCATCTTCTGGAACGCCGGAGACTCGCTCATCGACAGACGGATGTACACCGACGTGGCAAGCAACAGGATCGACACCAGGAACGGGATGCGCCAGCCCCAGTCATCGAATGCCTTGCCGGTCAGCTCCCGCACCACCAGGATGACGATCAGCGACAGGAACAGGCCGAGCGTGGCCGTTGTCTGGATCCACGACGTGTAGGCGCCACGGCGGCCGTGCGGGGCATGTTCGGCGACGTACGTGGCGGCGCCACCGTATTCACCGCCCAGTGCCAGGCCTTGCAAGAGACGCAATGCAATGAGAATGACCGGCGCCGCTACACCAATCGTGCCGTATGAGGGCAGCAGGCCGACGATGAACGTCGAGGTGCCCATGATGACGATAGTGACCAGGAACGTGTACTTGCGCCCGATCATGTCGCCCAGGCGACCGAACACCAGCGCGCCGAACGGACGCACCAGGAAACCCGCCGCAAAGGCGAGCAGCGCAAAGATGAACCCCGCCGTTGGATCGAGCCCGGAGAAGAACTGTTTGGCAATGATGGCCGCGAGCGAGCCGTAGAGGTAGAAGTCGTACCACTCGAACACCGTCCCCAGTGACGAGGCGAAGATGACCTTCTTCTCCTCTCTCGTCATGGGCGCGGGCTGCATGCGCCTGGTGGGCGCATTCGGTGCACTCTGCACGGTTGCCATGTTGTCTCCTCTTTTAATAGGTCGTCCCGCTGGGCATGGACATGACAACGCAACGCAATCGCCCGCGGAATCGTGAACGATTGTGGGAAGCGAAACTTACGGCGTTCTGACAAACGCTTGCGCGGATTCCGCCTGGGCAACTTCGTCAGGACCCCCAGAAAATCAGGCACTTGAGGCGATGTTCCCCACAGGGGATCGCTCGCTCGCAGATCAGTTCTGCTCGTGCATTGCACCATCAAGAACGATGCGGCCGCATCCCGCTCCGCTGGGCATCTGGCAGACCGGCAGATGTGCATACGCACAAGAAAGCCGGATATGCCCCGGCTGTTCCTGTCGCTGACTGCGATTGCGGCGTGAAAACCTGCGCCACGTATGACCGCATCGCTAGGGAAAACCACTATCACAGAGATGCCGTTTCGGGCGTGCCCAGTAAGAGTTCAGTCAGTTTCGCTAATGAGAATCGGCGCATCGATCCGAAGAGAGAACGAGGAGACCGGCGATGCAAGATGGATTGGTTGGAAAAATCGAAGCGCATCCCAAGTATGCGGAGCTCAAGCGGCGCCGCAATAAGTTGGGCATCTTCCTGACGGTGCTGATGATGGTCGTGTACTACGGCTACATCGCACTGATCGCATTTGATAAATCGTTTCTCGCCAGGCCCGTGGGCACAGGCGTGACGAGCGTTGGCGTGCCAGTCGGTGTGGCGGTGATCCTCTTCACCATCATCATCACGGGCATCTACGTGCGCCGCGCAAACAGCGAATACGATCAACTGACGCAGGACATCCTGAAGGACGTCGCCAAATGAAGAAAACCCTTTCCCTGATGCTGGTGGCCTTGCTGGCCGCTGGCGCTTGCGGCGCGGCCATGGCTGCGGGCGGCGATGTCGGACAGACCGCCAAGCAGGCCACCAACACCACGGCCATCGTGCTGTTCGCGGTGTTCGTGGCGGGCACGCTGTGGATCACCAAGTGGGCGGCGTCGCGTACGCGCTCGGCTGCCGATTTCTACACGGCCGGCGGCGGCATCACCGGTTTCCAGAACGGCCTGGCGATCTCGGGCGACTACATGTCGGCCGCATCCTTCCTGGGTATCTCGGCTGCCGTCATGACCTCCGGCTATGACGGGCTGATCTACTCGATCGGCTTCCTGGTCGGCTGGCCCGTCATCACCTTCCTGATGGCGGAGCGGCTGCGCAACCTCGGCAAGTTCACCTTTGCCGACGTCGCTGGCTATCGATTCCAGCAAGGGCCGATCCGCAGCTTCGCGGCCGTCGGCACGCTGATAGTCGTGGCGTTCTACCTGATCGCGCAGATGGTCGGTGCGGGCCAGCTCATCAAGCTGCTGTTCGGTCTCGACTACTGGGTGGCGGTCGTCATCGTCGGTGCGCTGATGATGGTCTACGTGCTGTTCGGCGGCATGACCGCAACGACCTGGGTGCAGATCATCAAGGCGTGCATGCTGCTTGCAGGTGTGACGTTCATGGCGATCATGGTGCTGGCGCAGTATGGCTTCAGCCCGGAAGCGCTCTTCGCCAAGGCGGTCCAGGTCAAGGCCGCGATCGCCGCCAATGCGGGCAAGTCACCTGACGACGCTGCAAAGATCGGCCTGTCGGTGATGTCGCCGGGCGGCTTCATCAAGGATCCGATTTCGGCAATCTCGTTCGGCATGGCGCTGATGTTCGGTACGGCCGGTCTGCCGCACATCCTCATGCGTTTCTTCACGGTGCCGGATGCCAAGGAAGCGCGTAAGTCGGTGTTCTGGGCCACGACCTGGATCGGCTACTTCTACGTCCTGATCTTCATCATCGGCTTTGGCGCGATCACGCTGGTGCTGACCAATCCCGAACTGGCCGACGTGGCCAAGGGCGTGATCAAGGGCGGCGCCGGCACGGCCAACATGGCTGCGGTGCTGGTGGCCAAGACGGTTGGCGGCGACGTGTTCTACGGGTTCATCTCCGCGGTGGCTTTCGCCACGATTCTTGCGGTGGTGGCGGGGCTGACGCTGTCCGGTGCCTCGGCCGTGTCGCACGACCTGTACGCAACCGTGTTCAAGAACGGCAAGGCCAACAGCGCAGACGAACTGAAGGTCTCGCGCATCACCACGGTGGTGTTGGGCATCATCGCCGTGCTGCTGGGCATCGCGTTTGAAAAGCAGAACATCGCCTTCATGGTGTCCCTGGCGTTTGCCGTGGCGGCTTCGGCCAACTTCCCGGTGCTGTTCCTCTCGATGCTGTGGAAGGGCTGCACCACGCGCGGCGCGGTCATCGGCGGCTTCCTGGGCCTGATTTCGTCGGTGGGTCTGACGATCGTGTCGCCGTCGGTGTGGGAAGCCACGCTGGGTTATCCGAAGGGCTCCGCCTGGTTCCCGTACACGTCGCCGGCACTGTTCTCGATGACGATCGGCTTCGTGGGCGTGTGGCTGTTCTCGGTGCTCGACACGAGCGTCCGCGCCAAGAATGAAAAGGCTTCCTTTGCCGCACAGCAGGTGCGCTCGGAGACCGGCCTCGGCGCTGCCGGTGCATCGGGCCACTAACCGGCCAACCCGCGGCCCCGCGCCGCGCTGACGGAGGGCGGACGATGGAAAACATCGCCCGCCCTTCAGGCCACCATGCCCAGCGCCTTCAATTTTTCCGTCTGGCCCTTCGATTGCCTGACCCAGGATGAACAGCGCCTGGTGCGAGACGCCGTCGATATCGGCTATTACCCCGAAGGCAAGGTCATCCTGGATGTCGGTACGGCGCCGCAGCATCTGTTTGTCATCATCAAGGGCGCTGTCGCCCAGTATGACGGTGACGAGCTGATCGCTACCTATGGCGCCGACGACTGCTTCGACGGGCGCGCGCTGGTGGCAGGCAAGGCCAGCAGCCGTTTCGTTGCCGCCGAAGAGGTCATCGCCTATCAGGTCGCACGCCAGGCGGTGCGCGATCTGATCGCTG
>JAGWNU010000234.1 GCA_028871175.1 Burkholderiaceae bacterium
TCGCGCATCGTCGAGCCGATGTAGGCCACCGACAGCACCTCGGCAAACCCGAGGAACAGCCCGCCCAGCATGGCGCCGCGGATATCGCCGAGGCCGCCCAGGATGATGACCGCGATGCCCTTGTGCAGCATCGGCTGGCCCATCAGCGGGAATACGGCATTTGAATACAGGCCGATCAGCACGCCGGCCAGGCCGCCCAATGCCGCTGCTGCGAACGACGTCAGCAGAAACAGCCCTTCGACATTGATACCGAGCAGCGCCGCCGCCTTGGGCGACTCTGCAATCGCGCGCAGCGCGCGGCCCAGTTGCGTGCGCTTGAGCAGCAGCATCAGCCCGGCCATCAGCGCAAACGACAGCACGATGATGCCCAGTTCCAGCGGCATGAGATGGATGCCGCCCAGATCCAGCGACGCATCCGACACAAGCCCCGCCGGGAAGCGCAGGTTCTCCGCCCCGAACACGCCCTGCATGGCGTTATTGATGGCGATGCCCGCACCGATGGTCCCGATCATCGGGATCAGGTGCGGCGCGTTGCGCCGGCGCAGCGGGCGCAGCAGCAGCACATCGATGATGAGCCCGGCCACGCCGCTTACGACAAAGCCAACAGCCAGTGCCGCCCACAGCGGCAGCTCAAAGTGCGTCACGACCTGCAGTGCCGCATAGGCGCCGAGCATGAAGACGGCGCCGTGCGACAGGTTGATCACGCCCAGGATGCCGAAAACCAGCGTGAACCCCAGGGCGAACAACGCATACACGCAGCCGAGCGACAGCGCGTTGACGAGTTGCTGTTCCAGCATGATGAATGAGAGTGAAGTGCGACTTGGTGCCGCAAAAATGCGATGGGGCGTAGGTTTGCCTACGCCCCGCGGTTCGGTCTCTACGAGAACCGAAAGTTACTTCTCGATCGTGTACTTGCCGTTCTTGGTCACGCTCACGATCGGCGTCTGCACAGCGTCGTAGCCAGCCGGCTTGCCGCGCGCCGTCACTTGGCGGAATGCGAACGCGCCGGTTGCGCCGATGTGCTTGACGCCCGGCAGCGCATCGCGGATCGCCTTGCGGTCAGCTTCCAGCTTGCCGCTGAACTTGACCGTCTTCAGCGCCTTGCTCGCGATGTACATGGCGTCATACGCCTGCGCGGCGAACTGGTCCGGCGCTGCCTTGTACTTGGCGGTGTAGGCGGTGATGAACTTGCTGTTCTCGGCCGTGTGGTTCTCGATCGACCACGGGCTGCCCACCCACAGGTTGTCGGACTTGTCGCGGGCCAGGTCGAACACCTTGACCGAGTTCATGCCATTTCCGCCGATGATGGGCACGTTCAGGCCAAGCTGACGCGCCTGCACCATGATCGGGCCACCCTCCGCAATCAGGGCCGACAGCACGATCGCATCCGGATTCGTCGCCTTGATCTTGGTGAGCTGGGCCTTGAAGTCCACGTCGCCCTTGGCGAAGGTCTCGGTGGTCGTGACCGGAATCTTCAGGTCTTCGAGCGCCTTCTTGAAGTTGTCGTAGCCGCTCTTGGTGAAGACGTCGTCGTTGCCGTACAGCACCGCGACCTTCTTCACGCCCGCCTTCTTCACGACAGTCTGGATGGTGGCCGGCAGCACGTCGGCTTCGGTCACGGAGTTGCGGAAGACGAAATCGCCGATGCTGGTGACGCCGTCAGCGGTGTTGGAGGTGCCGAACACGACCGTCTTGGCGCCCTGCGCAATCGGGTCCGCTGCCTGTGCCGAGTTGGACAGCGTGGGGCCGAACACCATGGCGACCTTGTCCTGGAAGATCAGCTTCTTGAAAACGTTGATGGCCTCTTCCTTCTTGCCCTGCTCGTCTTCGATCACCAGCGCGATCTTGCTGCCGTTGATGCCGCCCGCGGCATTGATCTCATCAGCGGCCAGCTGGAAGCCGTTGCGGATGGCCACGCCGTACTGCGCTGCACCGCCCGACAGCGCTTCGGCCACGCCGATCTTGATGTCCTGGGCCGCGAACGTCGTGCCCGTTGCGATAGCCGCCCCCGCAGCCGCCGCCGTCACCAGCAGCCGTTTGATCGTCTTTTGCATGTGAACCTGCTCCTTGTTATCCGTCGCGATTGCGATTCGTTCCGAAGAGTGCGTTGGCCCAACACCGTCGCTCCCCCATGCGCCCTGCATCGCGTCCGGCCGCCCGCCTGCCGAAGCACGCGCCATCCGCGCGGACGGGCGAAACATCAGCGAGCCTGCTGCCTGCGCGGTACCGGATCGGGCATGCGCGGCGGGCAGTTGCGTCGGAGAGTGAAGCGAAGGCGCCATGGGTACAGCGCTCTCGTGCCACGCGCCAGGGTGGCCGGCGCGCGCAGTCAGTCGCGGGACTTTACCGGAAACCGCACGACCCTGCGATAGGGAATTGTCCGCCACTCCGCCTGGGGGGCCGATACTGCGTCGCAACATGGGCCGCACGAGGCACCGGCTTGCGGTCAAAGCGTACCCAATTCTGCGTCATTTGCGGCATGGCGGAATCAGCCTGTCGGCAGTTCGTCCGCGCTCACGAACAGGCCCTTGCCGCGCGACTTGGCTTCATACAACGCCTCGTCGGCTGCCTCGAAGACAACGCCCTGTGCCAGCGTGCGGGCGTCGAAACCGGCAATGCCGATACTGACCCCGACCTGCACCGCCCGTTCACCCAGACGGAAGGGCCGGTTGCATACGCCAAGGATCGAGGCAGCGACGGCTTTTGCGTCGTCCGGCTGCGACAGGTTCTCAAGGATGACGGCGAACTCGTCCCCGCCAAAGCGCGCCACGCCGTCGCTGGGGCGCACCGCGCGCACCAGCCGCTGCGCGACCGTGCGCAACAAGGCGTCGCCCATCGTATGGCCGTACGTATCGTTGACGGCCTTGAAACCGTCCAGGTCGATGAGGAGCAGCGCCCCGGCCGTGTCACTGACGCGCGCCTGGTCCAGCGCGGCCGACAGGCGCGATTCAAAGCCTGCGCGATTCAGCAGACCGGTCAGATGGTCGGTGGTGGTCAGCGCACGCAGACGCAGCTCCTGCTTCTTGCGCTCGGTGATATCAAGGGTGACCGAATGCACACCGGCAACACGGCCGTGTGCGTCGAACTGCGGCAAATAGTTGATTTCTTCGCAGCGGTACGCCTCGCGATTGCGCTGCTCTCGTTCGAAGACGATGGTTTCGCCCGCCAGCGCGCGGTGCAGGGCATCGCGCACGCTGCGATAACTCTCGTCGCCCGCCACCTCGCAGACCGTCTTGCCGAGCATGGCGGCAGTGGGCTGGCCGTAAGCCTTCTCGTACGCGGCGTTCAGGAAACGGAAGCGCTCGTCCACATCGATGAAGGCGACCAGGGCGGGCATGGCATCGGTCACTGTCTGCAGCGTCTCACGACTGCGCTGCAGTGCCTCCTTGGCCGCCCTGTCCTGCGTGATGTCGCGCATGATCGACGAGAAGTACTCCATGTGCCCCGCGGGGTCGCGATGCGCGATGAGCATGTGATTGACGGGCACCGCCACTCGCTGCTGCCCCCGCACGGTCGTCTCGCCAATCCACACGCCGTCGCGCACAGCGGCAGGCACTGCCACCTCGCGCAGCCAGTCCATCGTCGCGGGCGGATAGAAATCCGCGACCGTCATGCCGCGAATGTCCTGGTCCAGTGCGATGCCGACAAAGCGGCGGCCGGCCGGGTTCATGTAGGTGACGTTGCCGTGCACGTCGGTCTGCGCGACAAAATCGGTCGTGGAGTCGAGGATCTTGGTGAGCACGCGCGAAGCCTGCTGGGCGCGTGCCCGCACGGTGATGTCTTCCATGGTGCCGACGTGGCCGATCACCTCGCCATCCACACGTACCGGTGCCGTGTTGACCACCATCAGGCGCTCGCCCTCGCCCGGCACGAGCACCCGCTGCTCTGCGGTGTAGACGGTGCCGCGGCGGATCGCTTCGTGCCAGCCCGTCATGGCGGCTTCGCGGTCGTTGGGATGCTGACGCGTGAGCCACACGTCAGCCAGTGCCTCTTCGTGCGTGAGGCCGAGGAGCCGGCGATAAGCTTCATTCGCGTAGACGATGCGGCCCTCGACATCTGCCCGGAACAGGCCCAGCGGGGAGGCGTCGTTCACGGCCTCGAGCTCGGCACGCTGGCGCGCGACCTCGTCCATCAGCTTGCGGAAGGCGGTCGACACGGCGTCGATCTCGGCCGAAGCATCCGGCAGCTCAAGCGGTGGCGCATCGCGCAGGTCCGTGGTGGAAAGCTGCGACATCGCAGCGTGCAGTCGTGCCAGCGGGCGCAGCAGCCACAGCATCGCCGCCCACACCGAAGCGCCGATCAGGACGGCCAGCAACACCAGCGACAGCCGAAAGCGCTGGTGCATGGCAAAGAGCTGCCGATTGGCTTCGGCGCCCGGCAACACTGCCCCCAACGTCCAGCCTGTTGCGACCACGTCCTGCATCGTGACGACGTCGCCGCCGCGCTCAGGCGATGCGGACGGGTCCGAGCGGAGCGCGGCAGCGACTGCAGGATCGGCATCGAGCGGTGCGAGCACCTTGTCGGGATCGGGATGGACAACGAAGATCGGGTGCTGGCCTTGCGTAATCAGATAGACGTGGCCGGTCTTGCCGATGCCCATGTCACGCAGCAGGCCAAGAAAGTTGGGCTTGAGCAGGTAGAGCGCGGCGCCGATCAGCCCGACCAGCCGGCCGTCGTTGTCATGCACGGGCGCGGCCATGATGACGATGGGTTCACCACCGATGCGATTGCGCAACGGCGCAGAAATGGTGGGCTGGCCGCTCACCATGATCTGCTTGAAGTAATCGCGGTCCGTAATGTCGAGGCCCACGACTCCCGGACGGTGGGCAGAGGTGGCCGTCACCTTGCCCGCCGAGGTGGCGAGGAATACGCCATCGAACAGGCCGCTCGCAGGCCGGATCGACCGGAAGAAGGTGGCCTCCTGCTCCGGGGTGTCGAAGCGAACGGTGTGCATTTGCCGTGCCGTACGTTCGAGCACGCCCAGGTAGATGTCCAGCCGCTGCCTGAGATCGTCGGCGGACTCCCTGACCAGCGCCGTCTGCTGCGCCTGGATCTGCGCCATCATCTCGCGGCGGATCGGCTCACGTTGCGACCAGCCGAACAGGCTCACCAGCGTCACGCTGATGACGGTCGCCATGATGGCCGCCTGCGACTTCAGTGTGGGTTTCATCGAACGGTAGGACAGTGCCGGCACCCGCGTGGCCGGCCAGGAGTGAGCGGGGCAGTTTTCATAGTGCTATGCCGGAGGGTCCTTGTCGAGCCGGCACTGCACATGGCATGTCCTAGCGACGCGCGCAGACGTAGGCGGCCGATCGGGCAGCCAGGGTGCCCGGACGGATGCGCATCCAGTGCGCACCAGCCGCGGTATCGGTATCGAGCGTGGCACCGTCGGGGCCGCGCACTACATAGTCCACGAGGCGGATACGCTGCCGCCGGCAGTCGATCTCCTGCCGCGAGAGGATCATCGTGCCCGGTCGATAGCGGGTGCCATGGGCGCGACGCTCGCCGCGCTTGAGTACCGTACGGGCAAGAAAGGTCTTGTGGCCCGCGCGGCTCGAACGCAGCGAGCCCCGCTCGATGGAGGCCGAGACCGAGGTCGTCTTGAGGTATTCGTGCCAGCGCGCGGCGTGTGCAGACGTCATCACACCCAGGATGCCCATGCTGAAACCACACACCCAGATCCACCGCCACATCATGCGTTTCACGACCGTCTGCCCTGCCATGTCAATAGTTGCGGCACCGCCTGCCGCTAACACGCATTGTAACAATCGCCCCCACCATGCGCGTCTGCGGTACTCGGGTAGCATCCTGGCAGTCTGATCTACGTCATC
>JAGWNU010000235.1 GCA_028871175.1 Burkholderiaceae bacterium
AGCGACGCGGAGCACCTCGCCGCTGATGCTTAGCGAAAAAAAACGGGGCCGTAGCCCCGTTCAACCCTCACCGGTCATGCCACCCGCTAGGGAACGAATGGCATGCTCCGATAAACCTTTCTGTTGTTGCTCAGCGTGCGCCTCAGTTCGTCTTGGCGCCGTCCTCAAACCACTTGGCGATGATCGCGCGCTCGTCATCGGTAATCTGCGTCACGTTGCCCAGCGGCATCAGCTTCTGCTGCACGACTTGCTGATAGATGAGCTGCGCATGCGCGGCGAGCTCGTCGGGCGTATCGAGCAACACGCCCTTGGCCGGTGAAGGCATCAGGGTAGGATGAGCCGAGTGACATTGGTAGCACCGCGCAGTAACGACTGCCTGTACTTTGGCGAAGTCAGAGCCGCCGTGTGCCGGAGTGGCAGCCACCGCCGCGCCTTGCGCCGCTGCGGCCGGCGCGCTTTCCGTGGCCGCAACGGCCGGACGGGGCACCGGAGCGAGCCACACCGCCACCCCCAACAGCACGGCCACGCCTGCTGCCGGATAACCCCAGTTCACCACGCCCTTGTGCTTGAGGATGAAGAACTGACGGATCAGCACGCCAGCCAGCATGATCAGCACCAGCACAGCCCAGTTGTACTTGGCGGCGTACGTCATGCTGTAGTGGTTCGACAGCATCGCAAACAGCACCGGCAGCGTGAAGTACGTGTTGTGCACGCTGCGCTGCTTGCCGCGCTTGCCGTGGATCGGGTCCGGCTTCTCGCCCGCCTTGAGCGAGGCCACCACCTTGCGTTGCCCCGGAATGATCCAGAAGAACACGTTGGCGCTCATGATGGTCGCGATCATCGCGCCGATCAGCAGGAATGCCGCGCGGCCCGAGAACAGGTGGCACGCCGCAAACGCCGCGATCACCACGTAGATCGCCACCAGAATGCCGACCACGCGATCGTTCTTGCCAAACACGCGGCAGATCGTGTCGTACACGAGCCAGCCGACCACCAGGAAGCCCAGCGCCAGCAACACCGCCGTCGTCGCCGTCATGTCGAACACGCTGCGATCGATCATGTAGACGTTGGCGTTGAACAGGTACACCACCGTCAGCAGCGCGAAGCCCGACATCCAGGTGGAGTACGACTCCCAGTAGAACCAGTGCAGATGGTCCGGCAACTGCTTCGGTGCCAGCAGGTACTTCTGCGGGTTGTAGAACCCGCCGCCGTGCACGGCCCACAGCTCGCCGTCGACACCCTTGTCCTTCAGATCCGGCGCGGTCGGCTTGGTGAGGCTGTTATCGAGCCAGACGAAGTAGAACGACGACCCGATCCACGCGATCGCGACGATCACGTGCAGCCAACGCAAGAGCAAGTTGGCCCAGTCGAGGATATAGCCTTCCATGATTGCCCCGCTCCTTAGCTACCGCGATAGGTCGAATACGACCACGGCGACACCAGCAGCGGCACGTGGTAGTGCGCGCTCGTATCGGCCACGCCAAAGCGCAGCGTCACCACGTCCAGGAACGCGGGCTCGGGGAGTTTGACGCCGGCGGCGCGGTAGTACTCGCCCACGCCGAAGTCCAGCTCGTACACGCCGGTTTGCAGCGCGTCGCCTTCAAGCAGCGGCGCATCGCAACGGCCATCGTGATTGGTGCGAACCGATTTGATCGGTTGCCGCTGATTGTCGACAATTTTGAACAGTGCAATCGCCAGGTTTTGACCCGGCGTGCCTGCAGCGGTGTCGAGCACATGGGTGGTCAAGCGTCCCATTTGTCTTCCTCTGTAGTTCGAATTTTCAGAAGCGCCGCTGCCTCCACTTGCACCTCGCGCCAAACCCTTGTGTGACAAGGGCTGGCGTCGGGGCCCGCTCGGTACGTGCTGTGCACGCATCCCGGCGCGCGTCCAGCCGGTTTACGCCTGCCGTCCATCGGGGGAAGACATGCCAAACCGGCAAAGCCGTCGCTCGTTCTGGGTCCGACTCCTTGTCTTCGCCGTGTCTCTAGACCAGGCTCGAAACAGGGATTTCCCTAGTTTGTCGGATTTCAGAACGCATTTTGTTGACAATATTGAAGGCGCCCACGAATAATTGTCAACAGATTTTCGCAGTGGCTGATGCCGCGGCGCACTAATGAAAGGCAGGTCTGCCATGTCCAAGAATCTCAAGCTGGTCTCCACGGAAGCGGTGTCGAAGTCGGGCGCCAAAGCATCGGGGGCAACACGCATGTCGGTCGAAGAACGGATGTATCACGAGATCTACGACGCGATCATGGAACACCGCCTGCCCCCGCGCACGAAGCTGACGGAGCATGCGCTTTGCGAAATCTATGCCACCGCCCGGCATACGGTGCGCAAGGTTTTCTCCCAACTGGCCGCTGATGGCCTGGTTGACCTGGAGCCGAACCGCGGTGCGTTCATCGCCGCACCCTCCATCGACGAGGCCCACGCCATGTTCGAGCTGCGCCAGATCCTGGAGCGCGCGGTGCTCGACAAGGTGGGCCACAGCAGCAACCCCAAGGCGGCCATCGCGCCGCTGATGGAACTCGTCAAGCAGGAGCGCCAGGCGTTTGTCACGCACGATCGTCCGCGCTGGATTCGCCTGTCTGCGGAATTTCACGTGGCGCTGGCCGAGCAATCCGGCAACCCACTGGTGGTCGAGATGATGCGCCGGCTGGTGTCGCGCACCACGCTGATGATCGCCAGCGTCGAGGCCCCGGGCAACAACGCCTGCTCGTTCGACGAACACCTCGACATCCTCAATGCCCTTGAGCGCGGCGACGCCAGCGCTGCCCAGGCCCACATGGCCCAGCACTTGCAATGTTGCGCCGATCGCGTGCGCCCCGAAGCGCCCGCTGATTTCGATCTGCGTTCGGTATTGGGCCCGCGCGGCGGGAAGGACAAAGTCTAGGACCGGTTTAGCTGTATCGGGCGAGCCGGCACGACAGAGGCCAGCCGCCACAAGCCGGACGCCGTCCGGCTTACCACCCAAAGGAGACCTTTATGGCAAGCAGCACCATCGCCGCCCCCACGGCGGATCTGACCAATGAGCGCGTGGCGTACGGACGCCTGCTCGCATTGGGCCTGCAACATGTATTGGTGATGTATGCAGGCACCGTGGCAGTGCCTCTGATTGTGGGCGGTGCACTGCATCTGCCCAAGGAACAGCTTGCGTTCCTGATCAACGCAGATCTCTTTGCCGCCGGCCTAGCCACACTCATCCAGGCCTTCGGTGTGTGGAAGTTCGGCATCCGCATGCCGGTCATGATGGGCGTGACCTTCGCGTCGGTGGGCCCGATGATCGCCATTGGCACCGACCCGAGCATCGGCCTGCTGGGCATCTACGGCGCTGTGATTGCGGCGGGGTTGTTCGGCATCATCGTCGCGCCGCTCATGGGGCGCGTGCTTGGGCTCTTCCCGCCGGTCGTAACCGGCACCGTCATCACGCTGATCGGCATGTCACTGATGGGCGTGGGGATCAACTGGGCTGCGGGTGGCCAGCCGACCATGAAGACGATGGTGGACGGCGTGCTAAAGACCGTGCCCAATCCGGCCTACGGCGACCTGAGCGGCTTGGGCATCGCGCTGGCAGTGCTTGTCATCATCCTGTTGCTGACAAAGTACGGTCGCGGCCTGATCGGCAATATCGCCGTGCTGCTGGGCATCGTGATCGGCACGTTCATCGCCATGGCGTTCGGCAAGGTCAGCTTTGCCGGCATCACCGACGCCGATTGGGTGGCCGTGATCACGCCGCTGCATTTCGGCATGCCGACCTTCCACTTCGGCGCCATCGCTTCGATGTGCATCGTGATGTTGATCACGCTGGTGGAATCGACCGGCATGTTCCTGGCGCTGGCGGAAATCACCGGCAAGAAGCTTTCCACTGATGACCTCACCCGTGGCCTGCGCGCTGACGGTCTTGGCACGGTGATCGGCGGCTTGTTCAACACGTTCCCGTACACCTCGTTCTCGCAGAACGTGGGGCTGGTGACGGTCACGGGTGTGCGCTCGCGCTTCGTGGCAGCCACGGGCGGCCTGATTCTGATTGCGCTGGGCCTGTTCCCGAAGATGGCCCACATCGTGGCGTCGGTCCCGTCCTTCGTGCTGGGTAGCGCAGGCATCGTGATGTTCGGCATGGTGGCCGCCACCGGCGTGCGCATTCTCGGCTCGATCGATTTCAACAAGTACCGCCACAACCTGTTCATCGTGGCGATCTCGATCGGCTTCGGCATGATCCCGACGCTGGCACCGACCTTCTTCCAGTATCTGCCGCATTGGCTGGAGCCGGTCACGCACAGCGGCATCGTGCTGGGCACGCTGGTCGCCGTCATCCTGAACCTCTACTACAACGGCATGCAGTCGGCCGAGCACGCAATGCGCGACGCTGCCGCAAACACCCACGGCACGGAGTAATTGCATGACCGCCACTGTCGCGCACAACGACCCGCTTCTGATCGCCCGTCATGCCGACGTGCTGGTCACCATGGATGCGCAACGCCGCGAGATCCCCGACGGCGCACTGGTTGCGCGCGGTGGCGTGATCGAATGGATCGGCGCCACGGCGGATCTGCCCTCGCAGTATCGCGACGCCATCGGTCAGCCGAATGTGCGTGTGATGGAGCTGCGCGACCACGTGGTCACGCCGGGCTTCGTCAACACGCACCATCACATGTATCAGAGCCTGACGCGCGCCCTGCCGGCCGCGCAGGACGCCGAACTGTTCGGCTGGCTGACCAACCTGTATCCGGTGTGGGCAGGTCTCACGCCGGAAATGGTGCGCGTGTCGACGCTCACGGCGATGGCCGAACTGCTGCTGTCGGGTTGCACGACCTCCAGCGATCACCTGTATCTCTACCCGAACGGCAGCCGGCTCGATGACTCGATCGAAGCGGCGCACCAAATCGGCATGCGTTTTCACGCGGCGCGCGGCAGCATGAGCGTCGGCCGCAGCCAGGGCGGTTTGCCGCCGGACCGCGTGGTCGAAGGCGAAGAGGCCATCCTGAAGGAAACGCAGCGGCTGATCGAAACGTGGCACAACGCCGATCGCCATTCGATGCTGCGGGTGGTGGTGGCACCGTGCTCGCCGTTCTCGGTCTCGCGTGACCTGATGCGCGAATCGGCCAAGCTCGCGCGCAGCTACGGTGTGTCGATGCACACCCACCTGGCCGAGAACGACAACGACATCGCTTACTCGCGCGAGAAGTTCGGCATGACGCCCGCCGAGTACGCAGAAGACCTCGGCTGGGTGGGCCGCGACGTCTGGCATGCACACTGCGTAAAGCTCGACGCGCATGGCATCGACGTATTCGCGCGCACCGGCACCGGCGTTGCGCATTGCCCGTGCTCGAACATGCGGCTGGCGTCGGGCATTGCGCCCATCCGCACCATGCGCGACGCCGGCGTACCGGTCGGCCTCGGCGTGGACGGCAGCGCGTCGAACGATGGAGCGCACATGCTGGGCGAGACACGCCAGGCCATGCTGCTCGCACGCGTCGGCTTTGGCCCCGCGGCGATGAGCGCGCGCGAAGCGCTGGAGATCGCCACGCTTGGCGGTGCGCGTGTGCTCAACCGCGACGACATCGGCGCGCTTGCACCCGGCATGTCGGCCGACTTTGTCAGCTTCGATCGTCACCAGGTCGGTTTTGCCGGCGCCGACCACGACCCCGTCGCGGCGCTGGTGTTCTGCGCCCCGTCCAACGTGGCGCACAGCGTGATCAACGGGCGCGTGGTCGTCGAAGACGGCCGCCTGACCACGCTGGAACTCGACGCCCATCTCACGGTTCACCGGAAGCTCGCGTTGGAACTCGCGCAGGCTGCCCGGGCAGTCCCGGCCTGACGCGATGGCGCCTT
>JAGWNU010000236.1 GCA_028871175.1 Burkholderiaceae bacterium
AGCAGGTTCTGCTGACGACCCAGGGTCAATTGACCCCACTGACCTTGCAGACCAACGTAAGCAGCGCGACCGAACAGACGGCCACCTTGCGCCGACGTGCCGTTGTCAACGTTGAAGCCGCTTTCCAGGTCGAAGATACCCTTCAGACCGCCGCCCAGGTCTTCAACGCCACGCAGGCCCCAACGCGAGCCCGACAGGTTGCCCGAATCCAGGCCAAAACGCGAGCTGCCGCCGCCATTGCCGTTCGGCACCTTGTTTGCGTAGGTCAGACCAGCGTCGACCACGCCGTACAGGGTCACGGAGGATTGTGCATAGGCGCCACCGGCGGCCAGAGCTGCAACAGCAGCTGCAAACAGTTTCATCTTCATATCGACACTTTCCTTGTCAACTGATTGGGAAATCTTGACTGTCCTTATGGACGACGCAGGAACCTCACGTCTGACCGCATTATGGGCCAGCGATGACGGATTCTGGAAACCCTTTCTGGCTCTGGGGCACGATTTGCAGCCGAGTTGTTGCTCATGGGCAACACGCGGCGGCGCCTCGAGGCAGGCGGCGGGAACAGGCTTTTGGCGCAGTGGCGCGGGGGTTGGCGGGCAGTTGTCGGGGTGACGAGCGCAACAAAAAGTGGCGCTTAGGTGTCGACAGGAATTGTCGCCTCTACGCCTCGCCGGGATCCAAAGTGACTCATGATCTTCATTTCATCGCCCGATTGAGGCGTGCCAACGCTTGAGGAAATCGGCACGGCGGAGTTGATCTTGATGGGCGAGTAAACCCGGACCCACGGGAATCGGCCGATGCGTGTCGCCCAGCTCGGCGAGGAGCCGCTTTGCGGTCAAGCCGGTTTCGACGTCCTGACGCAGCGAAAACAGAAAGGCGCGGTCTGCCATCACGCCTTGTCCCTCGCGCGAGAGCATGAAGTCGAGCCATAGGCGTGCGGCGTTGGGACGCGCGGCGCGGCGAGCGATAAACGCAACGCGCGTGGCGACCAATGTGTAGTCAGTCGGCATCTTGACGGCGAGCGCCGGGTTGCGATCGGCATAGCGCGCCGCGTATGACCCGATCACGTTATAGGCGAGCAGGCTTTCGCCGGAAGCCACGCGCTCGAGCATGGCAGCCGTGGTGATGTACAGATTGACGTTGACGCCACCCAATGCCCGGGCAACGTCCCAGAAGACGGGCGTGGTGCGCGCGTCTTCGGCGGCAAACAGGAAGGCGGAGCCGGAGTGCTCGATGTCGTACGAGGCAACGCGACCTCGCAGCAGATCCCGGTGGCCATCCAGAATGCGGGCGAAATCGGCGTGCGTGGAGGGAACCAGGTCGGCCGGCAACTGGCGCGTGTTGTAAACAAAGACAACCGGCTCATAGCTCGTCCCATAGGCCTCGTTCTTCCAGATCGCCCATGCCGGCAAGTAGGGGCGCTCGGGTGACGCGTACGAAAGCGCGTGGCCATCATTCACCAGCTTGAACTGCTCCGGCATGGCGGAGCTCCAGACGACATCGGCGCCCGGGGATTGGGTGGCCAGCTCTGCCAGAAAGCGCCGGTAGATGTCATCGCTGTTCTGCTCGCGGTAGTCGACCGTGATACCGGGGAAGCGGCTCTCGAACGCGCGGATGAGCGGGTAGGCCGCCGCGAAGTCGGTCGTCGAGTAAACCGTGACGCGTCCCTCGCGGCGGGCTGCATCGACCATCGCGCCGTAATCGCTCGGGTAATACGACGGCAATGCCTGCGCCGGACGCGCCAGCCATTGCGCGCACGCGTCACGCGCAGTGGCGCCGCTGGCAGCCAGCAACGCAGTGGCCTGGCAAAGCCAGCGGCGACGGGAATTCGAGATGGACGGCATGTGGATCCGGCCGCATCGGTTGGACAGTGTGATCGGGATGCGGGCGCCACGCATTATCATGAAAAAGCAGACAGCATGATATTGAGAGACACCCGATGCGGATTTTGCTGGTGGAGGATGAGGAGGAACTGGCCGCGTGGCTGGCACGCGCGCTGGCCCAAAGCGGTTTCGTGATCGAACGCGCCGCCGACGGGGTGTTGGCCGAGGCATTTCTCGGCTCCGGCGAATTTGACGCCGTGGTGCTGGACCTGCGCCTGCCCCGCAAGGACGGCTTTGCGGTGCTGGCTGACATGCGGGCGCGCGACGATCGCACGCCAGTGCTAATCCTGACGGCACAGGGCGCACTGGACGAGCGCGTGCGCGGCCTGAACGCGGGTGCCGACGATTTCCTCACCAAGCCGTTCGCGCTTTCCGAGCTGGAAGCTCGGCTGATGGCCCTGATCCGCCGCAGCCGCGGGCGAGCGTTCCCGCGCCTGCGCTGCGGCCCGCTGGAGTTCGACACCGGGCGCAAGGCGTTCCTCCTGTCGAGCGAGCCGCTGTCGCTCACACCCCGGGAACATGCCGCGCTATCGGCGCTGCTGCATAAGACCGGGCAGCCAATCAGCAAGGTGCATCTGTTCGACAAGGTCTTCAATCTGGACAGCGACTCGAGCCCGGACGCCGTCGAGGTGGTCGTGCACCGCCTGCGCAAGAAGCTGTCGGGCACCGGCGTGCAGATCGTCACGGTGCGAGGGCTCGGCTACATGCTCGAGGCCGGCGCCAGCGATGCAAGCTCGGCCGCCGACAGCAACGCGTGATGCAGCGGCACCCCTGGCTCCGGCTCCCGCGCAGCCTGAAACTCACGCTGCTTTGGCTGCTGCTTCCCGGGCTGGTGGGCGTGCTGGCGATCGATATCGTCTCGGCCTACCAGGCGCTGCGCAGCGCGACCGATCGCGCCTACGACCGTGCCCTGCTCGGCTCGGTCCGTGCCATCGAAAACGGCGTGACGATCGAGCGCGGGCAAGTGCAGGTCAATGTGCCGTACGTGGCGCTGTCCATGTTCGAGTCGACCGCACAGAGCAACGTTTACTACCGCGTGGCCTATGAACTCCCGCCGGGCAAGCCGCCCCAAGCCGCGCTCACAGGCTACGACGACCTGCCGCTGCCCGTGGCGGCCCTGGAAAACGATAGCCCGCTCTTCTACGACGCCGTGTACCACGGCGAGCCGGTGCGCATCGCAGCCGTCGCCAAGCCGCTGTATCAGCCAGGGCTACCGGCACGCATCGTGATCCAGGTGGCGGAGACCATCGAGACGCGCCGCGCGATGCAGCAGGCCGTCTGGCGCGGCACGCTCGTGCGGGATGCGGCGCTGGTGGCGATCAGCGCGGCGCTGCTGTGGCTGGGCGTGACCGTCGCGCTGCGTCCGCTGAACCGCCTTGCGCGCAGCATTGCCGTGCGCGCATCGGACGACCTGCGGCCGCTCGACGCGACCGACGTGCCGGCCGAGGTGCGTCCGCTGGTCGAGGCGCTCAACCACCACATCCATCGGTATGAGGAGCTGGCCGAGGCGCAAAGCCAGTTCCTTGCCGATGCCTCGCACCAGTTGCGCACGCCGCTGGCCGTGCTGCTCACGCAGGCAGAGTACGCGCTGCGCGAAGCCGACCCGGCGCGCGTGCGCGAGAGCCTGACCGCCATCATCGCGCGGCTGCAGTCCACCAATCGCCTGACAACGCAGTTGCTGGCGCTCGCGCGCGCGCGTCACGCAGGGCAGGACACACCGCCTCAAACCTTCAGCCTCGGGGACCTTGCCCGAGACGTCGTGCTCGACGCCTTACCCCTGGCGCGCGAGAAGCAGCAAGATCTCGGCTGGGACGACGGACAATCCGCGCCACTGCCCGTTACGGGCTATCCGGCGTTCTTGCGGGAAGCGCTGTCCAACCTCGTGCACAACGCGATCCGTTACACGCCGGCCGGCGGGCGCATCACCGTACGCGTATCAACCGATGGCAATGACGCACTCGTCTGCGTGGATGACACCGGGCCCGGCATGAGCGCAGACGAACGCGCACATGCATTCCAGCGGTTCCGCCGCGCGCACGAGGGGGGAGCCCGTCCAGGCACCCCCAAAGACGGTCGCTACGCCGCCGAAGGTTCGGGCCTCGGCCTGGCCATCGCACGCGCCTATGCGGCGCGCAGCGGCGGGCGCATCGAGCTGGCCGACGGCGAGCCCAACGCACACGGCGGCGTGGGCCTGTCCGCACGGATTCGCGTACCCCTGACGCCCGCCGCGACGCCCATCAAGCATGCTGCGACGCAGCAGGATCAATGAAAGCGTGACGAAAGCGCGCGATTTCTATAATCCGCCGCACCTGGGGCCATCCGTCTGAACTGAGCACCACAAGCAGCCGGCCTCACATCATCACAAGCCAGCAAACAGGAGACAAACCCATGCTTCGTGGACGCTTTACGCCTGCGCACGCCGCGCTCGCTTCGATTGCAGTTGCCGGACTGACTCTCGGCAATGCCGCCTTCGCGCAAGTCCCGGCCGGCTATCCCGCCAGCTATGCCGACACCATTGCCGCCGCCAAGAAGGAAGGCAAGGTGGTGGTCTATGCAACAACCGACACCAAGGCCGCCGACCCGCTCATCAAGGATTTCGAGTCGCTCTACCCGGGCGTGAAGGTCGAATACAACGACATGAACAGCAGCGAGCTGTACAACCGCTTCATCAGCGAGCAAGCCGCTGGCGGGGCGTCGGCCGACATGATGTGGAACTCGTCGATGGACTCGCAGCTCAAGCTCGCGCAGACCTACGCCATGAAGTACGACTCGCCCGAAGTGCCGCACCTGCCAAAGTGGGCCATCTACAAGGGCCTGGCCTACGGCACGACATACGAGCCGGCCGTGTTCCTGTACAACAAGCGCCTGATCAAGGACAGCGAAGTCCCGCAAACGCACGCCGAGTTCGCCAAGCTGGTCAGCAGCCAGGCCGACCGCTTCAAGAACAAGGTCACGACGTACGACATCGAAAAATCGGCCGTGGGTTTCATGATGGCCGCGCAGGACAACCAGGATTCGCCGCACTACTTCGACTTCGTCAAGGCTGTGGGCCCGAACCTGGTGCTGCAGTCGTCCACTGGCACGATGATGGAACGGGTCGCCTCGGGCGAGAATCTGGTGGCCTACAACATTCTGGGTTCGTATGCGATTGCACGCGCCAAGAAGGATCCGTCGATTGGCATCGTCTATCCGAAGGACTACACGCTGGTGGTGTCGCGCGTGGCGATGATCGCCAAGAAGGCGAAGAACCCGAACGCGGCCAAGCTGTGGCTGGACTACATCCTGTCCAAGCGCGGCCAGGAAATCCTCGCCAACAAGTCAGATCTGCACTCGCTGCGTGAGGACGTGTCTGGCGAGGCTACCGCCGCGGGGCTGAAGAAGATCCTTGGCTCGTCGATCAAACCGATCCCCGTGGACGATTCGATTCTGACGTTCCTTGAACCGAAGAAGCGCCTGGATTTCATCAAGCAATGGCGCACCGCCGCCGGCCGCTGATCTGATCTGCTGATCGCAGCCCCCCCTCTCATCTGACCGACCGGCCAGCGCCGCCTGATTCCGGCGCTGGCCCCTCCTGGAGGCACCATGCGTTCCCAAGCGCAAGACCGTGCCGCCGCTTCGCAAGCCCCCCTCAAGCGCTCGCCCTGGACGCGTGTGGGACAGGTATTGCCGCGCGGCGTGGTCATCCTGCTTACCGCGCTGGCGATTTTCACGCCGCTGGCGCTGATCTTCTACCAGAGCTTTCTGTCCGCGCCGTTCTTCATGCCCGACGCGCTGGCGGGGCTCGATGCGTATCGCTTCATCTTTACCGATTCGGATTTCTGGCAAGCCTGCGAGAAATCCGCCGCGCTGGCGTTCGGCCTGGCCGCGATCTCGGTACCGCTGGGCGGAATCCTGGCGTTCCTGATGGTGCGCTCGGACCTGCCGGGCCGCCGCATTCTCGAAC
>JAGWNU010000237.1 GCA_028871175.1 Burkholderiaceae bacterium
TGCAGGCGGGGGTTGAGCACGTCGCGAAGCTGGTCCGAGACGAGATTCATCGACACGATCGTCAGAAGCAGCGCCAGCCCCGGGAAGAAGCTGATCCAGTATTTGCCCGACAACATGTACTGGAAGCCGTTGGCAATGAGCAGGCCGAGCGATGGCTCGGTAATCGGCACGCCAAGCCCCAGGAACGAGAGCGTCGCCTCCAGCGTGATGGCCGATGCCACTTGCAGCGCGGCAATCACGATCAGCGGCGGCAGGCAGTTCGGCAGCAGATGGCGAAACATGATGCGCGACGGCGGCAGACCCAGCACCTGCGCGGCTTCGATGTATTCGCGCCGGCGCTCGACCAGTGCCGCGCTTCGCGTGGTGCGCGCGTAATACGCCCACTGCACGGCCACCAGCGCAATCACGATGTTGGTGATGCCCGGCTTGAGCAGGGCGAGCAGGATCAGCGCCAGCAGGATCGGCGGAAACGAAAGCTGCAGGTCGGCAATTCGCATGATGAGCGATTCGATGCGGCCGCCTGCAAAGCCTGCGATCAGCCCGAGCACGGTGCCCAGTACGAGTGCGAACACCGTGCTCAGCACACCCACGCCTACGCTGATGCGCAAGCCATACAGGATGGCCGAGAGGATGTCGCGGCCCTGATCGTCCGAGCCAAGCAGGAAGGTCATGCCATCGGAAGATTGCTCGCCGGGGGCGAGGCGCGAATCGAGCACGTCGAGCTTGGCGAGATCGTACGGGTTCTGCGGTGCGATCCAAGGCGCGGCAACCGCCACGACGACGATGATGGCCAGCACGATCAGGCCGACGACGGCGACGCGGCTGGCGCAGAACTGGCGCGCGAACCGGCGCAGCGGTGTCTCTTCGTTCGCCGGCTTGGCGACGGGGGTAGCGGAAGTCGTCATGTCAGCCTCGGCCGTCGGACAGGCGCACGCGCGGGTCAAGTACCCCGTAGATCAGATCGACCACGAGATTGATGAGGATGAACAGCGTCACGATCACCAGCAGGTACGCCACGATCACGGGGCGGTCAAGCAACTGGATTGAATCGATGATGAGCTTGCCCATGCCCGGCCACGCGTAGATGGATTCCGTCACGATCGAGAAAGCGATGACGGAGCCGAATTGCAGGCCGACCACCGTCACGATCGGGATCAGGATGTTCTTGAGCACATGAACGCCGACGATGCGGGTATTCGACAAGCCTTTGGCGCGCGCGAATTTTACGTAGTCCTGCAGCATGGCTTCTTGCGTACCGGCACGCGTGAGCCGGATCACCATGGCGATGTTTAGGAGCGAGAGCGTCACACCCGGCAGGATCAGGTGGCGGATGCCATCCAGGGTGAGGAAGCTGACGGGAACACCGAGCAGCAACCGCGTCTCGCCGCGCCCATTGGACGGCAGCCAGCCGAGCTGCACCGCGAACACCATGATCAGCATCAGGCCAACCCAGAACGTGGGCAGCGAGAACCCCAGGATCGAGACGGTCATGATGGTGCGGTTGGCGATGCCGTTGGGCCGCAGCCCCGCCCACAGACCGAGCGGAATGCCGAGCGCGATGGCCAGCAACATCGCGAAGATGGCCAGCTCGAAGGTGGCGGGCATGCGCTCGAAGATGAGCTTGAGCGCGGGCGTGCCCTGCGCGAACGACACCCCCAGGTTGCCGTGCATCGCCCCCTTGAGAAAATACAGGTACTGCTCCCAGAGCGGTTTGTCGAGTCCCAGCGCCGCAATGGTGCGCGCAATGTCCTGCTGGTCTGCCTGCGGGTTGATGAGGATATCGACCGGGTTGCCAATGGCATACACGCCCAGGAATACCAGGATCGACATCACCAGCAGCACCGCGACGGATTCCAGTAACCGTCGGATCAGGAAGACCAGCATCGGAGGCTCTTAGTGAGTGGAAAAAGGCGCGTGCGTTATTGCGGTTTGAAGCCGTGCGCGTAGGTGCGTTCGTCGGTGCGCGGCGTGTAGGTGATGCCCTTGCGCGCCGCCCAGGTCGTGACTTGGAAATGGACCGGGATGATACCGCCATCCTCCACCACGATGGTCGTGGCCTCCTGCAGCAGCTTCGAACGCTCCTGGTCGTCCACGGTGTATAGCGCCTTGGTGAGCACGGCATCCATCTTGGGGTTGCAATACTGGCCCCAGTTGACGGTACCGAACCCCGTCTTGGCATCGTCGCACGCCACCAGCGCACGCAGCGGTGAGCTGACTTCGCCGGTTTGCGCGCCCCAACCGACCAATCCGAACGAATACTCGTGGCGGATGCTCTTGGCTGCATAGGTCGCCATCGGCATGCCTTCCACACGCGTCACGATACCGATGCGCGTGAGATTCTGCGCGATGGTTTGGGCAATCTTCTCGTCGTTCACGTAGCGATTGTTCGGCGTGTGCAGCGTGATGCCGAAGCCATCGGGGTAGCCCGCCTCGGCCAGCAGTTTCCTGGCGGTCTCGGGGTCGTACTTGAGCGTCTTGAGGCCAGGGTTATAGCCGAAGAGCTGAGGTGGCACCAGATTGTTGGTCGGCTCCGACAGGCCTTCCATGATGCGGTCCTTGATGCCCTGGCGGTTGATGGCCATGCTCATGGCCCGTCGCACGCGCGGGTCTTTCAGCGGATTTTTCGCCAGCGGTTTGCCGTCCTTGCCCGTGACGTAGGGGGAGAGATCGCGCTTGTCATCCGTATAGAGATAGATGACACGGTGCGAAGTCTTCGAGAAGAAGTTGAGTGACGCATCGCCCCGCACACGCGCCAAATCCGGCGTCGGCACATTCTCGATCGCCTGCACGTCGCCCGAGAGCAGTGCCGCGATGCGCGTCGCGCCGTTCGGGATGAAACGCAGTGTCACATGCTCCCATGCGGGTTTCGGGCCCCAGTAATGATCATTCCGGATCAACTCCACCCGGTCGTCACGTGCATAGCTGACAAACTTGAACGGCCCCGTTCCGACCATGCCCTTGCCTTGTGCAAAATCGTCGCTCGACAGACCCTGCGTCGCTTTCTTCTGCACGATGAACACGGACGTGAGATCGGACAGCATCAACGGGTATGGCTGGGCCGTGGTCAGCTGGATGGTGTACTTGTCGATGATCTTCTTGTTGATGATCGCCTTGGTGTAGGTGTCGAACTTGCCCGGACTGTTGACGATGGTGGCCGGACGATCGAGCGACCACGCCACGTCTTCGGTTGTCAGCTCGCTGCCATCGTGGAACTTCACACCGGGGCGCAGCTTGAATTCCCACGTGAGGTTGTTGACCATCCTCCACGACTGGGCGAGGCCCGGAATGATGTGGCTGTCGGCGTCCATCTTCACGAGGCACTCGAACATGTGCTCCGAGACGTTGATGTTCGAGAACAGGTTGTAGAAGTGCGGGTCCATCGAAGTGGGCGGCGAGCTCATGCCGATCTTCAGATCGGCCGCGAGGGCTGGGGCGCTGCTGCCCGCCATCACGCATCCTGCCACGCACATCGCAGCGGCGACACGCCGCAAAGTCCGAATCATGTTCACGGCTTTTCTCCCCGGATTAAGGCATCGACGAATCGATTTCCCTGATGACGCGGCGGCGCTTCTGGCGTGCGCTCGCGCCGACTATAACGATGCGTACAGGTGGGCCGCAATGTGCAGCGCCACAAATTGGTGCATCCCTGCTCGGCAGCCGCTGAAAAACAGCGCTCCAACGTTGCGGGCGGGGGAGAAAAGCAGGAAGCATTCCATGCAAGGAACGCATGAGTGGCGGCAGGCACCCTACCGGCTGAAAATCGGCCATCGGCGTATCATCGAACACGATTGCGACCTTTCCGTCAGAACCCGAACGCATCCATGAAGCTGATTCCAGAAATCCAAGCGGCGCAACCTGAAATTCAGGCGCTGCGTCGCGACATCCACGCACACCCAGAACTCTGCTTCGAAGAACAGCACACTTCCGACTTGGTGGCCACCAAGCTCACGGAATGGGGCATTGAAGTGCATCGCGGCCTAGGCAAGACCGGCCTGGTGGGCGTCATCCGCAATGGCGAGGGCAAGCGAATTGGTCTGCGCGCCGATATGGATGCGTTGCCGCTCGCCGAGGCAAATGCGTTCGAGCATCGATCCAGGCATGCAGGCAAGATGCACGCGTGCGGTCACGACGGGCACACGGCGATGCTGCTTGGCGCGGCGCATTACCTCGCCAAACACCGCAACTTCAGCGGGACGGTCCACCTGATTTTTCAGCCGGCCGAAGAAGGCGGCGGCGGTGCGCGCGAAATGATCAAGGATGGCCTGTTCGAGCGCTTTCCGTGTGACGCGGTATTCGGCATGCACAACTGGCCCGGTGTTCCGGTCGGTGCGTTCGGTACGCGCGTCGGCGCGCTGATGGCTTCAAGCAACGAGTTCCGCATCATCATCAAGGGAAAGGGCGCGCACGCGGCGCTGCCCCATAACGGTCACGATCCCGTATTTGTCGGCGCTCAGGTGATATCTGCGTTGCAGGGCATCATTACGCGCAACAAGCGCCCGATCGACACGGCAGTGCTGTCCGTCACGCAGTTCCACGCAGGAGATGCGACGAACATCATCCCGAACGAAGCGTGGATCGGCGGCACGGTACGCACGTTCTCGACGGAAGTCCTTGATTTGATCGAACGGCGCATGGAAGAGGTGTCGAAGGGCATTGCCTCTGCGTATGCGTGCACGGTCGACTTTGTCTTCCACCGCAACTACCCGCCGACGGTGAACACTGAGGCAGAGACCCTCTTCGCCGCCGAAGTCATGCGCGAACTCGTCGGTGCCGAGAACGTAGATGCCGACATTGACCCGACCATGGGAGCGGAGGATTTCTCGTTCATGTTGCTTGAGAAACCCGGCTGCTTTGCGTTCATCGGTAACGGTGACGGTGACCACCGCGAGCAAGGTCATGGCATCGGCCCGTGCATGCTGCACAACCCGAGCTATGACTTTAACGATGAATTGCTGCCCCTGGGTGCAACGTACTGGGTACGCCTCGTTGAGAAGTTCCTGGCACGAGCCTGACGCTCCTGCATGCTGGAAATGAAAAAGCCACGGTTTTCGGTGGCTTTTTCTTGGGGGCGTTTTGCTGTTACCAACGACGAAGTAATAACAAAACCGACCCTAAAAAAGCAAACACCCCAGCTATTTGAGTAGCTGGGGTGTTTAGAGGGAGAGCCTGGCGATGACCTACTTTCACACGGGAATCCGCACTATCATCGGCGCGGAGTCGTTTCACGGTCCTGTTCGGGATGGGAAGGGGTGGTACCGACTCGCTATGGTCACCAGGCTATGACTTGTCGCGTCGCTGACCGAGGGTCAACGCCGCCAATATGGAATGTAGTGTGTAGGGGTTGTGCTTAGTTTGTATCAGGCACAAGGCAGACCCAGCCGGAAACATACCGGTTATAGGATCAAGCCGCACGGGCAATTAGTACTGGTTAGCTGAACGCATTACTGCGCTTCCACACCCAGCCTATCAACGTCCTGGTCTCGAACGACCCTTCAGGGAGATCAAGTCTCCAGGGAATCCTCATCTTCAGGCAAGTTTCCCGCTTAGATGCTTTCAGCGGTTATCTCTTCCGTACATAGCTACCCTGCGATGCCTCTGGCGAGACAACAGGTACACCAGCGGTACGTCCACTCCGGTCCTCTCGTACTAGGAGCAGCCCCCGTCAAGATTCCAACGCCCACGGCAGATAGGGACCAAACTGTCTCACGACGTTTTAAACCCAGCTCACGTACCTCTTTAAATGGCGAACAGCCATACCCTTGGGACCGGCTACAGCCCCAGGATGAGATGAGCCGACATCGAGGTGCCA
>JAGWNU010000238.1 GCA_028871175.1 Burkholderiaceae bacterium
TGCAGGCAGCCAAGCACCTGTGGATCAGCGCCGATGTGCAATGGATCCGCAATCCGGGCTACAACGCCGACCGAGGCCCCGCCGTCTTCTTCGGCACACGGCTGCACACGGAATTCTGAGCGTCGAACGTCAGTTCAAAGCTGGCGTCGGTCCAGCACCGCGCGGGCGATCGTACCCGCATCGACGTATTCCAGTTCACCGCCCACCGGCACGCCGCGCGCCAGCCGCGTCGCCTTGATGCCGCGCGCCTTGAGCATCTCGCCGATGTAGTGCGCAGTCGCCTCGCCTTCGCTGGTGAAATTCGTGGCCAGTATCACCTCGGTGCATGGGCCGCCCAGCGCGGGGTCGGTTGCGCGGGCCAGGAGGCGCTCCAGGTGGATCTCCTTGGGGCCGATATTGTCGAGTGGCGACAACCGCCCCATCAGCACGAAATACTGGCCGCGGTAGGTGAGCGTCTGCTCGATCATCATCTGATCGGCAGGCGTTTCCACCACGCACAACAATGACGCATCGCGCCGCGTGTCGAGGCAGGTTTCACAGACATCCTGCTCGGTAAACGTGTTGCAGCGACTGCAATGCTGGATGGACTCCGTGGCCTCGGCCAACGCCTGCGCCAACCGTGCCGCACCCTCGCGATCATGCTGCAGCAGGTGATACGCCATGCGCTGCGCCGACTTGGGGCCGACGCCCGGCAGGACGCGCAGCGCCTCCACCAGCATTTGCAGCGCAGACGGTGTGCCAGGGCCATTGCGCATCACGCGTGCTCCAGAACCGTCATGTGGTGCAGCACTTCCGGCATCGGCTCGTAAAAGTGATGCAGCAGCGCGCGCCAGCGCTGGTACGCCGCTGATTGTCGGAAACCTACGGTATGGTCTTCCAGCGTCTGCCACTGCACCAGCAGCAGGTAGTCGCTGGCCCGCTCCACGCAACGTGACAGCGACAACGACACGAAGCCGTTCATCGCGCCGATGGTGTGGCGAGCCTCGTCAAAGGCTGCCTCGAAAGCCGCCTCCTGGCCGGGCTTGATGTGCAAGAGCGCAGATTCCAGCACCATGGCGCAATCCTGGTTGATGCCGCGTCAGAACGGCAGCTTGAAGCCCGGCGGCAGCATGCCGGCCATACCGCCCAGGCCGGAGGTCACCGACCCCATCTTCTCCTGGGTGGTGGCCTCGGCCTTGCGCACGGCATCATTGAACGCTGCGGCAACCAGGTCTTCCAGCAGCTCCTTGTCCTCGCCCTCCGCCAGCAGGCTCGGGTCGATCGACACGCGCTTCACATCGTTCTTGCAGGTCATCACGACCTTCACGAGGCCGGCGCCGGACACGCCTTCCACCTCGATCTGGCCGAGCTGCTCCTGCATCTTCTTCATGTTTTCCTGCATCTGCTGGGCCTGCTTCATCAGCCCGGCGATCTGGCCTTTCATCATGTTCGCTGCTCCTTGAAATGGGTCATACGAGGCGCGCCGCTCATAAGGGCGCGCCGGCAATCAGTCATTGGGGTCCTGACGAATACGGTTCAGTGCGCGTGCGGTTGGATCGAGCCCGGCACCACCTGCGCGGCAAAATCCCGGATCAGCGCCTGCACGAACGGATTCGCCGCGATGGCGTCTTCGGCATCGCGCTGGCGCTTGGCACGTTGCTCGGCATCTACCGCTGCGGCAGTGGCGCGCGCTGCGCCGATATCGCAGGCCACACGCACCGGCGTGCCGAAGTGATCAGTCAGCGCGGCTTCCAGTCGCTCGACGACGCCCGCCTCGGTGAGAGCCGGCAGCGGTACGCGCAAACGCACGGTAAGGCCATCCACGGCTGTCAGTTCACTCTGGTAGGCAAGCTGCTGTGCCAGGCCCCGCAGCGGCAAGCGCGCGGCCAAGGACGGCCAGTCACCGTCGAACGTTGCCAGACCACTGGCGCTCAGATCAGGCCGCGTGGCAGCCGCTTCCGGTTCGGACGCGGCTTCCTTGGCTGGCGCGGAGACAGCCGCCGGTGCCTCAATCTGTGCAGGCGGCGCGGCCGGCGCAGGAGTTTCCGTTCGCGTCGTCGAAGCCGCATCCCAGCCAGCAAACGCTGCGTCGATTTCGTCGAGCGAGGGCGAAGCGAACTCGCCGGGCATTGCATCCCATGGCGGCGGACCGGAGTCGTCTGACGGCGCAGGCCTTGCAGCAGGCGGCTCACGGCGTGGTGCCGGCGACGCAGGCGCCGCGGCCGCGTTCGGGCGCGGGCCCACGCCTGTCGGGCGCGCCGGCGACGCAGGTGCTTCAGCCGGCGCGGCAACGGGCGCAGCCGCACCGTTCCGACCCCGGCTCGATGCCTGACGTGCAGCCGCCAACGCTTCCATGGCCGGCGACCGTCGTGCTGGCGCTGCAGCTGTTGGCGCTGCCGGAGCGGTCGCCGCTGGTGCCCGTACCTGTGGGCTCACCTGATATGTCGCGCGTGGGGCCTCCGCCACCGGCTCCGCACGCACTGCCGGCGAAGCTTGCGCGACGGGCGCCGCGTCAGGGGCAAGCGAGGCCGCCGCGATAACCGGACGGGCCGGCGCTGCCGCCGCACTCGTCGATGACACAGTCCGCTTGCCACCACCCGAAGGCCCTGGCGTGTCCCCGCCCGACTGTCCGGGCTGGAACGCCAGCATGCGCAGCAGCGTCATCGTGAAGCCGGCGTATTCATCCGGCGCAAGCGCCAGTTCGTTCCGGCCCAGGTTGGCAAACTGGTAGAACAGTTGCACCGACTGCACATCGAAGCGCTCGGCAAGGCGGCGCACATCGTCGGCCTCGGGCCAGTCGTCCTGCACGGCAGCAGGCACGACCTGCGCCAGCGCAATCTTCTGCAACAGGGATGCAAGATCCTGCAGCGCGCCCGAGAAGCTCAGACTGCGCCCGGCCATCTCGTCAGCGATCTCGACAAGCGCCGCGCCATTCTCATCGGCCAGGGCATCGAGCAGACGCACGAGGTAGCTCTGATCGATCGCGCCAAGCATGCCGCGTACGGCAGCTTCGCTCACTTCGCCGGCGCTGTAGGCAATCGCCTGATCGGTGAGCGACAGCGCATCGCGCATCGAACCCTGCGCGGCAGCCGCCAGCAGACGCAGCGCATTCGCCTCGTGGGCGATGCCCTCTTCGCCAAGGATGCGGTCCAGGTGCGACACGATGTGCCCCGGCGGCATCTGCTTGAGGTTGAACTGCAGGCAGCGCGACAGCACCGTCACCGGAATCTTCTGCGGATCGGTGGTCGCGAGAATGAACTTGACGTGCTCGGGCGGCTCTTCCAGCGTCTTCAGCATCGCGTTGAAGGCGTGGTTGGTCAGCATGTGCACTTCGTCGATCATGTAGACCTTGAAGCGGCCGCTGGTAGGCGCGTAGACCGCGCGGTCCAGCAGCTGCGCCATCTCGTCGACGCCGCGGTTGGAGGCGGCATCCATCTCGATGTAATCGACAAAGCGCCCGGCATCGATCTCGGTACAGGCGCGGCACACGCCGCACGGCTGCGCGGTGATGCCGCCCTGCCCGTCTGCGCCGACGCAATTGAGCGATTTGGCAAGGATGCGCGACAGCGTCGTCTTGCCGACACCGCGCGTACCCGTGAACAGGTATGCGTGGTGCAGGCGCTGCTGTTCGAGCGCATGCGTGAGCGCTTTCACCACGTGTTCCTGACCGACCAGCGTGGTGAAATCGCGAGGGCGCCACTTGCGGGCGAGCACTTGATAACTCATGCGGCGGATTGTAGCAAAGCGAGGTGGATTTCCGACGCGCTTTCCGACGGTTCAAACGCCGTGCGCGTCGAGCGAATTGCAAGGATATTCAGGTGGGGACGTGGGAGTCGGTTACAATGCCGGTCGGACGGGCCTCCTCGCATGGTGGCGCGGTCAACCTGGTCAGGTCGGGAACGAAGCAGCCACAGCCGTTTTCCGCCAGTGCCGAGGGTCAGGCTCGTCCCCACTTCCTTTTATTCCGTCCTCTCCCCGCTTTGCCTTTGCAGCCTGCGTCAGAACAACGCGCCTTGCGTGCTCTCGCGTGACGTGCTTGCCGGCCCGGGCAGCGCCTCCAGATCGATCCATTCGCCCTGTGCAGTGGCCACGCCGGCGCGCACTGCGCGCCCGGGATACATCGGCTTGACGGCCGCGACGTAGCTGCGCAACTGATCGGCATAGGCTGCGCGCTCGACTGGCAGCAGCCGCAGCTTGTAATCCACGACGAGCACTTCGTTACCGCGCTCGATCAAACGATCGATGCGCAGCAGCGCGCCCTCCGGGCTGAACAGTTCGATCTCGTTATGCGCCGCATCGAAGCGTGCGGGGTCGAACACATGGGCCAGCACCTCGGACGCCAGCATGCGATGGACGGCCTCCGCCACACGGCTGGCTTCTGCCTGCGTCGTCCCCGTCGCGCCAAACCAGCGGGCAATGGCGTCAGCGTCGGGCGCACGCTCGGGACGGCCGCGGCGCGTCAGACGCTCCAGCACAGCGTGCAGGAGCTCGCCTTGGGCGACCGCACCTTGATCGAACACGGCATCCGCACCCTCAGCCTGGACGACCGCGCCGCCCACGCGCACGGTCACTGTCAGTGGCGAGCGGAAGTCGTGGTAGGAAACCGTCTCGGCTTGTGCGGCCAGACGATGCGCTGCCCCCGGGGCATCCTGCACAGGCGCGGGCGAGGCCACTCCGGCGGCGGCCAACAGCGTGTACCAGCTTGCGGTGCCATCCACCTCGGGCCCATCGCCTTCGTCGACAGATTGAGCGGCCGACGCATCCCGCCGGTTGGCAACGCCGGAAACGATCAGCGCCTGCCGGGCCCGCGTCATCGCCACGTACAGCAGGTTCCAATTCTCTCGCTCGGCAAGAAAGCCCTCCTGCTCGAACAGCGGATTGCGCGCGCGGCCCCGTTCTGCTGCCTTGCCAAATGCAGAGAAGTGCGTGGGCGCCGCCGCGCCCGGGGGCCAGTCGATGAGGATGCCGGCGTTATCAGCCCGGGGGTCGCTGTGATGGCTGTCGAGCAGCACCACGAAGGGCGCCTCCAATCCTTTTGAGGCATGCACGGTCAGGATCTGCACGGCGTCCAGGCCGTCGCTGACGACTTCGGCATCGATGGCATCGGGCGCCTCGGCGGTGTCGGCTTGCATGCCTTCGTCGGGGCTTTCATCGTCATCGCCCTGGCGGATGGCGCGCAGTTCGGCCATGAACTTCGGCAGGCTCGGATAGCGGCCGCCATCCAGGTCGAGCGCGAGCTTCAGGAAGGCATCCAGATTGGCAAGCACCTGCTCCCGGTTGGCGGCAGGGGCACACTCGGCATACCGGCGCTTGAGCTCACCGGTGTAGACAATGTGGTCGAGCAGGTCATGCACGGGCAGCGTCGGCGCCGCCGCCAGCCAACGCGACAGCATGCGATGCGCGTGGCGCAACGCATGCGACGCGTCGGCGTGACCGGCCTGCGCACTCAGCCGCTCCCACCATGTCGGCGCGAACGGGCCTTCGCCGGACTGCGCAATCGCGATCAGATCATCGTTGGAGACCGCGAAGATCGGGCTGCGCAGCACGTGCGCGAGCGGCAGATCCGCCTGTGGCGTCATCAGGAAATCCAGCAGCGCACACAAATCGAGCGCTTCCAGCGTGGCGAGCAACCCCCCACGGCGCGGACTCACGTATGGCACGCCTGCGTCACGGAGCGCGCGCTCGTAATCGGCAAGGTAGGCCTTGCGACGCACGAGCAACTGGAAATCGCTCCAGCGGGCCGGGCGCCCGGTGCCGTTTTCCAGGACGCATTCGGTCGCGTGCAAAGCGCGCAGGCTGGCCGCCACCTGACGACCCTCTTC
>JAGWNU010000372.1 GCA_028871175.1 Burkholderiaceae bacterium
GCGTGCATCGAGCCAACTGGCGAGCGCGGTGACCAGCGACCCGATATGCAGCGGCCCGGTGGGCGAGGGCGCAAAGCGGCCGCGATAGACGCCTTGCGCATGCGCGGCGGCGGTTTCCGGAAAGTCGAGATTGGCTTGGGACAACGCAAAGCTCCAGGCGCGAATGCCGATGCTGCTATTTTGCGCGATTTTTCACGCCGGGCCGCCTACTGCATCAGCAAGGCCTGCGCCAAACGGGGGTCTTCCAGCTTATCAACCCACCATTGCAGTGCCTTGCCGCGCATGTTGTTGCGCCATGCGACCTGGAATGTGCCGGCGCGGTTGTCCTCGGTGGTTTCCTTTGCGACCAGCACGCCGGAATCGAGATACGGCTGTGCCAGCGGCACGGGCAGCCAGCCGCAACCCAGGCCCCGAATCTGCGCCTGCACCTTGTCGGCCATGGAGGGCACAACCAGCGTGTCCTGGCCGGCAAGGATGCCGATGGTGCGCGCCGGCAGACTGCGCGAAGTGTCACCTACGGCAACGATGCGATGGCGCGTGATGGCGGCGGCCGGCAGCGGTTCGTCCGCCTGCGCGAGCGGATGGTGCGCCGCCACTGTGAACACGAAGGGAATGCTGCCGATCGTGCGGGTCTGGATGCCTTGCACCTGCATCACCTGCGCGGGTCCGATCAGCAGATCGGCGCGCCCCGAGAGCAGCGCATCCCACGTACCGGCCAGTACCTCGCGGCTGAAGCGCAGGCGCGTGGCCGTATTCTCGGCGTAGAAATCCTGGATGACGGGCATGAGCGCCCGAAAGTGCACGAGGTCGTCGACAACGATGGTCAGCGTGGATTCCCAGCCGGTGGCGAGGCGTTTGACGCGCCGCGCAAGGTCGTCTGCAGCCTGGAGCAGGTGACGCCCTTCGTCTAGCAGCGCACGGCCGGCGGGCGTCAGCTCCGCGCGGTGGCGGCGACGATCGAACAGCAGCACGTCGAGGTCGTCTTCGAGCTTGCGCACCACGTATGTGAGCGCCGACGGCACTTTGCCCAGTTCATGCGCCGCAGCAGCAAAGCTGCCCTTGCGCTCGATCGCGTCCAACACTTCCAGAGATTCCAGTGAGAGCGCCATATTCAGAATTTTTGATGAATTGAATCAAAGCCGTTCCTCTCAACT
>JAGWNU010000239.1 GCA_028871175.1 Burkholderiaceae bacterium
CAGATCGGCGTGGCTCGGCACCTCCTGACGGGCGATCACGCTCACGCCCAGGTTGCGCATGATGGCCTCGCGGATGGATTCACGGCTGCCGATCTCGACCGTGGAGGCCGCCGTGACGCCAGCCTGCGCCATCATCGTTTCGGTCATGGCCCGCGTGGTCGAACCGACCTCGCGCACCAGCAGCCGGCACTGGGACAGCGCGGCCACCGGCACACTCGTCTGCGCGGCCAGCGCATGCCCGCGATGCACCACCAGCACCAGCGGGTCCCGCGCGAGTTCAATGCGCAGAAACCGCGCATCGTCCACCCGCTGCGACGACGACGCGACGTCCACGCGGTACTCCTGCAGTGCCTCGAGCATCTGCACAGAGTTGCCGGCTTCGATGCTGACGTCGATGCCGGGGTGGCTTCTGCAAAATCGGTCGACGATGTCGAGGACGTAATACGGCGCGGTCGCGCCAATGCGCAGGTGACCCGCGCCCATGTCGCCGGAGTTGCGCAGGAAGAAGTCGATCTCGGTCTCCTGCCGCACAAGCTGGTCGACCAGCGGCATCAGGCGCACGCCCGCATCGGACAGCGCCAGACGCCGGCCGCCCCGGTAGAAGAGTTCCACGCCATACGCCTCTTCCAGGGCGCGAACCTGTGACGTCACGGTCGGCTGAGACAACCCGAGCTGCCTGGCGGCCAGCGTGATGCTGCCCAGCCGGGCGACCATGAAGAACGATTTGAGCTGCGCAACGAGCATCGGCGGGTGACGTATCCGGCGCCTGCTGCTGCGCCGCGTGTGGGAGGGCGGGCCATTCTAGCGGACCCGCCTGTCACCAAAGTGACGCTGGCCATCCTCATCCGTTTTCTGGTTCTACACCTTCGGGCTACGACTTTTTGCACCTTTTCGCCCACGGATGGGTGGCGACACCCCCACATCGGGGGGAATTAAGGGCGGTGAAGCCCTCATTTCCACGGATCGAATGCGACGCTCCCCCGCCAGAATCCGTCCGCGCGGTGTGGTCACGAGCCGACCGTATGCAAGGATTCGGATTCGGAGCGAAGTGGATGGAACGCAGCAGCAGAAACGTGCACGGCACGAAGCAATGGACCATCGCGATGATGGTGGCAGCAGCAGGCACCCTGGCCGCGTGCGGCGGCGGCGGTGGCAGTTCGGGGGGCGGTTCATCGAATACGCCGCAAAGCGCGGCGGCCAGCATCACCCTGGCACCGGCTTGCAGCGGCACGAACTGCGGCGCGCTGGGCAACACCTACGCCGGCTCCGGCGTGGGCGTGTGGCAAGCCACCAATACGGGCGGCACGGCCGGTACGGTGAATGTGTCGATCGCAGGCTTCAAAGGCCAGAACCTCACGCTGATCTATACCAACCAGGGCGCGGCGGCCCAGCCGATGCCGTCCATCTCGCTGACAGGCCTGGGGCTGCTGAACACCACGAGCACGCCGATCGCAAAACCTGCGGCCGATGTGGCCGGCAATGACGGAAACGCCGCGTTCGACCGCCAGATCGCGGACTTCAACGCCCACGCGCTGGACGGCTATGCCACCGGTGCCGGGCCGCTCAAGACGCAAGGCATGTCCAATGACACGGTACTGCGCCCGCAATCGGTCGCCAGCGTCGGCGCACAGCGCACGTGGAATCATCAGCAACCGGATGGGACGGCTGTCGTCATCTCGGCAACGCTGCATCAGCAGGTCACTGCCACCGACGGCCGCATCGTCAACCTCTGGGTGCAGGACTCGGAATACGGCACCAGCAAGATCTCCGACAGCATCATCGACACGCTGGTCACCAAGTTCGCCTCGGGCGGACAATCGGTCTACACCCTGGCCACCTCGCTGACCGGTCAGCCCTGGGGCAGCTACTCCAGCTCCGCCAGCCTGATCGATCCAAACCAGGCGCTGGACGTCGTCGTGCTCAACATCCAGCCGGATGGCCAGCCCTACGGCCGCGTCGGCTACTTCTGGGCACGCAACAACTTCACCACCAGTGCGCAGCCGCTGTCGAACCAATCGCTGTCGCTGTATGTGGATTCGGAAACCATCTACCTGGGCGGCACCAGCGGGCTGAATACCGTCATTTCCACGCTTGGCCACGAGTTCACGCACATGGCCAACTTCTACCAGCGCGGCGTGCTGCACGGTTCGCAGACCATGTATGGCACGTGGCTGGAAGAAATGACGGCGATGACGATGGAAGACCTTCTGTCCAGCCAGATCGACCCCAGCTACGACAACGTGCGCGACAGCCGCTTCCCGGCCTGGCTGCAGAGCGCCTACGATTGTCCGCTCACGGCGTTCGATCCGTCGCTGTCTTCAACGTGCCCGGGGTATCCGATATCGGGCAGCCTGGGGGGCTTCCTGCTGCGCCAGTACGGCATTGCGTACTTCACCAACCTGCTTGCGAACTTCACCTCGACGGACTCGTCGGCGATCTTGGACAACGCCATCCAGGCGGGCGGCGGCATGGGCCTGGGCGATGCGCTGAGCCGCTGGGGCACCGCCGTGGCACTGCTGCCGGTGCCGGGAAGTCCGTCCGGCTTCGCATATCCGGCACGCGCGGAAGGCGGCTTCTCGATCCCGGCGCTCAACGGTCCGAACTACAGCAGCCAGCGCACCCTGCCGACCTCGGTCCCGGCAACGCTGCAAGGGTACGGCCAGTTCCCGGTCGCGCGCGGTACCAAGGTGGGGACCTACAGCGAGACGATCACGGTGCCGGCCTACTCGACGGTGTCGATCATCGCCAATTAAGTCGGCACGCCTGACAGGCTACGGACCGCCGGGGAGATCCCTCCGTGCCTGCGCACGCGATGGATCGCCCGGCGCGTTCTGCTGGACGGACCGGGTGGAACCACCTGGTCCGACCCAGCCGATCGCGGCCGGCCAAGCGCGGTGTTGGGTTGATGCATTCGCGATCACGAGTGCGCGTCATAGGCAATTGGTCTATCATCTGCGTCCCCCCTCCCCCGTGATGTAAGCGCGTTGGTCGCTTGCATTGATCCCGTCGTGGCGTCGGACTCGTCCTTGAGTGAATTCGGCGCCACACCAGCCTGCCCCGCAGGCACTGTTCCGCGTCCAACGTCCGCGCACTCCCCACGTGCGGCCGTCGCTTATCTTCAATTACTCATTCTTGCCAAGATGATTCAGATCCATGGCGCGAGTCGGCCATCGGCACCAAACGCTCGGTGCCCCGGATGCAGCTCCGATGACGGCCCGGCAATCGAGATGGCCTTTGCGTTCCAGCCGATCGTCGATCAGCGATCGGGCCGCGCCTATGCACACGAAGCACTGGTCCGTGGACCCAACGGAGAGGCTGCCGTATCGGTGTTGAGCCAGGTGGACGACGCAAAGCGCTACCGGTTTGACCAGCGCTGTCGCACCACTGCGATCGAGCAGGCCGCAGCAATCGGGATGGACACGTTCCTCTCCATCAACTTCATGCCGAATGCGGTATACCAACCCGCTGCATGTATCCGCACAACGTTTGAGGCGGCCGAGAAATTTGGCTTTCCGATCAACCGGATCATCTTCGAGACCATCGAGGGCGAAGACATCATCAATCGGCCTCACCTCCTGGAGATCTTCCGCGCGTATCAGTCGTTCGGCTTCCAAACCGCCATTGACGATTTCGGCGCGGGCCACTCGGGGTTGACGCTGCTTGCTGATTTTCAGCCCGACCTGATCAAGCTCGACATGGCGCTTGTCCGAGGCATCGATACGGATCTTGTGCGGCAACGCATCGTTTGCGGTCTGCTCAATATCTGCAACGACCTCGGGATCCGCGTGATTGCCGAAGGCATTGAAACACTGGGGGAACGCGATTTCCTGGCTGCCGCGGGTATCACGCTCATGCAAGGCTATCTGTTCGCGAAGCCGGCGTTCAAGGCCATGCCATCGATCGCCAACACGCGCTGATTCCGCCACCGATTCCTGCACGGGCTGGGGACCAGCGCGACGCTTATCCACCTTTCGGTCTATCTGCCTGGTTGTCTTGGGGCGGATTCACCTCCATCTTGCCTGACAGTCCAACCGAGCGCGGCAGCGTATGAGCACACCACTATTAACGCTATTCGAGGCAGCCATCACGCAGGCGTGGAACGCCATCGTGATCACCGATGCCGATGTCGGTGCCGGTTGCCGCGTGCAATTTGCCAATCCGGCGTTCCTCGCCATGACGGGCTATTCCCTGGACGAGTTACACGGTCAATCCTTGAGGATCCTGCAGGGACCCAAAACCGATCCGAATGTGATCGATGAACTTCGCCTCTGCCTGAAAGAAGCGCGATTCTTCGAGGGCACGACAACGAACTATCGCAAGGACGGTTCAAGCTACACCCTTCGCTGGAGCATTTCGCCCGTTCGCGATGACAGCGGGCGGGTCACCAATTTCGTCTCGGTGCAGCAGGATATTTCTGCCTACGTGCAGGCGGAACACACGAACAGGCTGCTCGCACGTGCACTGGATGCAACCAGTGACCCGGTCATGCTCACGGACGCAAACGCCCGGATCATCTTCGCGAACACCGCCTTCGCCAAGTCCACGGGCTACACGGTAGACGAGATCCAGGGCAGCACGCCCGCCCTGTTCAAGTCCGGCAAGCACGACGAGACTTTCTACGCGGCCATGCGTCGCTCGCTTGCGAGCGGTCGAGACTTTCGCGCTACCTTCATCAACCGGCGTCGTGACGGCACGCTGTACCACGCAGAACAAAGTATCTCGCCGATCTTCGACGAGAAAGGCTGCATCAGCCACTACGTCAGTGTCAGCAAGGACATCACCAAACGTGTAGAGCGCGAGCAGGCCCTGCTGCGCGCGGCCACCAAGGACAAACTCACCGGCCTGCACAATCGCCACCACGGCGAGAAGGTACTCGCGGAGGCCTACATCACCGCCCGGACGCTGGAGCATCCGCTCACCCTGGTCATGTGCGATATCGACCACTTCAAACAGATCAACGACCGATTCGGCCACCCTACCGGAGACCGCATACTTGTCGAGCTGGCCGGCCTGCTGAAGCAAGCGGTTCGCAGCCTCGACGCCGTGATCCGCTGGGGTGGCGAGGAGTTCATGATCGTGCTCGAAGACTGCGCGCAAAAGGACGCCGTCGACCTCGCCGAGCGTATTCGCGATCGCGTCAACGCCTATGAAGACGCGGAAGTCGGCTCGCTGAGCCTTTCGCTCGGGCTCGCAACGCTGGCGCCGGATGAAGCGATCGACAAGCTCATCGCACGTGCTGACTCGGCGCTTTACGACGCGAAACGTAGCGGACGCAACCGGCTATCCGTTGCAGTGTGATGGGTCCGCCCCGCATGCGGCAGGCTGCTGCAACGAGGGCTTGGCTCCCGAGAGGAGCGCGTAGCGTGAGGCCACCCGGACACTGAGCACTCAGTGATCAATTGGCGCGCAGTATCATGGGCCGACCCACCACCAGGGTGTGCGCCCATGTGCTACTCCGCCCAGATCAAGGCCGACTACCAGCGCTTCGTACGCGAATACGGCGCCGTCATGTCGTTCGATGACTTCGCGAAGATGGTGCACGAATACTTCGACAACCCGAAGATGCGCGTGCCCAAGGCCATGACCGCGCCCTTCGGGGTAGTCGTCCTTTTCGTGCATTTTCTTACGGTTTCGCCGAAAACTCTTTTAATATTCAATGAGTTACGGATTCGGCGATTTCGCGCGAGCCGTCCTTTTCGTGCGAAATCTCACGGTTTCGC
>JAGWNU010000240.1 GCA_028871175.1 Burkholderiaceae bacterium
GGTATGAGGTGCCGGACAAGTTCATCCGCCGCGAGATTCGCGGCCACTACCGGGGCCAGAAACAGATCTGGTTCCTGCTGCGCATGGTCGGTCGCGACTGCGACATCCAGTTGCGCGCCACCGAGCATCCGGAATTCGATGCGTGGCGGTGGAGCCAGTACTGGGTGCCGCTCGAGGCCGTCATCGAGTTCAAGCGCGAGGTGTACCAGCTGGCGCTGTCGGAGCTTTCGCGCTTCGTGCAGCGACAGAATCGTGCACCGCTGTCGCCCTATGGGCGCGGCGGACAGCATCGCGAGCAACGCGAAGGCCGTGACCGCTCGGGGGGCCACGGCGGCCCGCGCCCCCAGCCGACGTTGACGGTCACCACCACGACGGTCATCGTCGAGACGGTGGCTGCACCGGAAGCGGCGGCCTCTCCCAACCCCGAAGACACTCCGTCCAAGGACAACTCGTGAATGTAAAGACGACGACACGTGGAGCGCACCGCGCTCTCGTGCCGCTCGCGCTGGCGGCTGCGCTGGCGTTGACGGCATGTGGCCATAACCGCACCGGCGACCTCGAAGACAAGCTGTTGATGGACCCGTTCAACGACAAGCCCTTCAAGGAAGACGCTGTGACCTTCCCGGCTCCGCCGGTCGATCGTGATGCCGTGCCGTTCGATGTGGGCGGCCGCACTGATTCGCCGCTGCGTTTTGCCATCGATCCGAAATCGGTGTCGATCGGCAAGGACAACGTGGTGCGCTACACCGTGCTGATCACCAGCAAGACCGGCGCGCGCAACGTGAACTACGAAGGCCTGCGCTGCGACACGGCCGAGCGACGCATCTATGCGACGCTGCGCAATGACACCAACCAATGGATCAGCAACCGCGCGGTGGACATGAACGAAACCGCGAATACCGAGTCCGCCAGCATGAATGCCTACAAGCCCGCCACGGATTGGCAGCGCGTTGGCAATGGCGGTCCGACGGACTATGCGTCGGCGCTGATGCGCTCGTACTTCTGCGACGTTCGCTCGGTAGCTGGAGATGGAAAGGCCTCTACGCTGGTGCAACGGTTGGGACAGGGCGGCCGGTATTTCGGGCCCTGAGCGGCAAACGTCGGCGTACTGCATCATCTGCCTCAAACACAAAGGCCAACCCCGCAAGGTTGGCCTTTTGTTTTGACACGCCGCCGAGCGACTGAATCAGAGCAGCACCAGGTTGTCCCGGTGCACCAGCTCCGCGGCGCTTACGTAGCCAAGCACCGACTCGATCTCGGAGGATGCCCTGCGTGCGATCAGCCGGGCCTCGGCCGACGAATAGTTCGTCAGCCCGCGCGCCACTTCACGGCCCGCCGTATCCACGCAAGAAATCACCTCGCCGCGTGCGAATTCGCCCTGCACTTCGGTCACCCCGATCGGCAGCAACGACTTTCCGCCGGCCGTGAGTTTCTCTACCGCACCGGCATCCAGCACCACGCGACCGCGCAGTTGCAGGTGATCGATCATCCATTGCTTGCGTGCCGCCATCCGCCCCGTCGGCGCGCGAAGTTGCGTGCCGATGGCCTCGCCATTCGCCAGGCGCGCAAGTACGTCGGGCTCGCGCCCCGAAGCGATGATGGTGTGCGCACCCGACTTGGCCGCACGCTTGGCCGCCAGAATCTTCGTCAGCATGCCGCCCTTGCCGATGCTCGAACCGGCGCCGCCGGCCATCTGTTCAAGATCGGGCGTGCCTGCCTGCGCCTCGTCCACGAAGCGGGCGTTCGGGTCCTTGCGGGGGTCCGCCGTGTACAGCCCGCGCTGGTCGGTGAGGATGATCAGCGCATCGCCTTCGATGAGGTTGGTGACGAGCGCACCGAGCGTGTCGTTGTCGCCAAACTTGATTTCGTCGGTGACGACGGTGTCGTTCTCGTTGATGATCGGCACGACGCCCAGGCTCAGCAGCGTGAGCAGCGTGGAACGTGCGTTGAGGTAGCGCTCGCGATCCGCCAGATCGCCATGCGTGAGCAGCACCTGCGCCGTGCGGATGCTGTGCCGCGCGAACTCGGATTCGTACACCTGCGCCAGCCCCATCTGCCCCACGGCCGCGGCGGCCTGCAACTCATGAATCTCCTTCGGACGCTTGGCCCAGCCCAACCGCTGCATGCCCTCGGCGATGGCGCCTGAGCTGACCAGCACGACCTCCTTGCCGGCCGCCCGCAGCGCCGCGATCTGCTCGGCCCAACGGGCGATGGCGGCCTGGTCGAGTCCGCGTCCGTCATTCGTAACCAGACTGGACCCGACCTTGACGACAAGGCGGCGCGCATCGGCAATCAGCGAACGCAGGGCCATGGTGGCGTGTCTCCGATGAATATTGTGGTGGTTATGCGTGGGTGTCGTCGTCGCCGCTGCCTTGATCGACGTTGTGCAGGGTTGGGTCAAGACGGAGGTCCGGTGCAGCGGCGGCGGCCTCTTCTTGCGCGCGCAGTTCGTCCAGATACTCCTGGATCGCGTGGACCAGCGCCTGCGTGCCGTCGTGGGTCAGCGCAGAAATTCGGTGCACCGGCCCCTTCCACTTGAAGCGCTTCACGAAGTCTTTCACGCGCGCTTCGCGTTCTTCCTGGGGCACCATGTCGAGCTTGTTGAGCACCAGCCAGCGCGGCTTCTCATAGAGCTCGGCGTCATATTTCTTCAGTTCGCCGACGATGGCCTTGGCTTCGGCCACCGGATCGACATTTTCGTCGAATGGAGCCAGGTCCACGACGTGCAGGAGCACGCGCGTGCGTTGCAGGTGGCGCAGGAACTGGTGGCCTAGGCCCGCACCTTCGGCGGCACCTTCGATGAGGCCCGGAATATCCGCCACAACGAACGATTTCGACGGACCGGTGCGCACCACGCCCAGGTTCGGATGCAGCGTCGTGAACGGATAGTCAGCAATCTTAGGGCGCGCGTTGGAGATGGCGGTGATCAGCGTCGACTTCCCGGCATTGGGCATCCCCAGCAGCCCCACATCGGCCAGCACCTTCAGCTCGAGGCGCAGGTTGCGTCGCTCGCCGGGCTTGCCATCGGTCTTCTGGCGCGGCGCACGGTTGGTGCTCGACTTGAAGTGGATGTTGCCCCAGCCCCCCTCGCCGCCGCGCGCCAGGCACAGGCGTTGACCATCGAGCGTCAGGTCGGCGATCAGCTCGTCGGTGTCGGCATCGTAGATGGCGGTACCGACGGGCATGCGCAGCGTGATGTCGTCGCCAGCGGCGCCGTAGCAGTCGGCACCCCGGCCGTTTTCGCCGTTGCGTGCGAGATGCTTCTTGGCGAAGCGGTAATCGATCAGGGTGTTGATGTTGCGGTCTGCCACGGCCCACACGCTACCGCCACGCCCACCGTCGCCGCCGTCCGGTCCGCCGAACGGGACGAATTTCTCGCGGCGCATCGAGGCGCTGCCGTTGCCGCCGTCACCAGCGATCACTTCAATCCGGGCTTCGTCGATGAACTTCATGGAGGGCCTCCGCCCGTGCGGCGTGCGCACGGCAGGTAAAAAGAAATCGGCGCCGCTCGCGCCATTGCTAACAGAACGCGCCTGGAAACAAGCGCCAAGAAGCAGCGTACCGCCCAGGATCAGGGTCGCGTTTTGTTAGCAGCCAGAAACGAAAAAGCCCCGCACGGGTGCGGGGCCTTTTGACTACAAGGCTGAATCAGGCCGCCGGAACAACGTCGACGAACTGCTTCTTGCCTTCGCCGCGGTTGGCGAACTTCACGTGGCCATCGACCAGCGCGAAGAGGGTGTGGTCCTTGCCCATGCCCACATTCACGCCAGCGTGCGTGCGGGTGCCGCGTTGGCGAACGATGATGCCGCCAGCGTTGATGGCTTGACCGCCGTACACCTTCACGCCCAGGCGCTTCGACTCGGAATCGCGGCCGTTCCGTGTGGAACCGCCGCCTTTTTTCTGTGCCATGACTGAACTCCTATCCGGTTACGTAGACGACGCAGCCTCAGGCCACGATCGAGTCGATACGCAACTCGGTGTAATTTTGACGATGCCCCTGGTGCTTCTGGTAGTGCTTACGACGGCGCATCTTGAAGATTTTCACCTTGTCGTGACGACCATGGGAGATGACGGTGGCTTTGACGGCAGCCCCGCTCACCAGCGGCGCACCAACCTTCAGTTGGTCGCCGGCGCCCACTGCGAGCACCTGGTCAAGCGTGATTTCTGCGCCAACGTCCGCCGGTATCTGTTCTACTTTCAGTTTTTCGCCAGCAGCAACCTTGTATTGCTTACCGCCGGTTTTTACGACCGCGTACATTGTCGGACCTCGATAAAAGAACTAAAACGTGACTCTTGCGCCACTCACCGCCCACATACGCGGGCGACGGGCACAGAGAACCGCTAAATATACAAGAAAAACCCAAGTAAATCAAAGGCCAAAGCGTGCCGCCCACGCAACGGGCCGGCGCATCACCCGCGCACCGCAGACGCCGACGGGCGAACGACTGCTTGCTCTATAATTTCGCGGTTTTTGCGCCGCACCCGTTGCGCGCCCGCCAACTGTCAGACACCGCCCTTCGCTGGAACCCGCCTTGACCCAGACCTCCGCCTCCGTCCTGCTCGCCCCCGTCGCTGAAGACATGCGCGCCGTCGATGCCGTGATCCGGCGCCGGCTCGGCTCGGAAGTGGTGCTGATCAACCAGATCGGCGAGTACATCATTAGCGCGGGCGGCAAGCGCCTGCGCCCCGTGATCCTGCTGCTCGTGGCCAACGCGCTGGGTTACAAGGGCGAACATCAGCATGAGCTGGCCGCCGTGGTCGAGTTCATCCATACGGCCACGCTGCTGCACGACGACGTGGTGGACGAATCCGATCTGCGCCGCGGGCGCAAAACCGCCAACGCGGTCTTCGGCAACGCGGCGAGTGTCCTGGTGGGCGACTTCCTGTATTCACGCGCCTTCCAGATGATGGTGCAGGCCAACAGCATGCGCATCATGCAGATCCTGGCGGACGCCACCAACGTCATTTCCGAAGGCGAGGTCCTGCAACTGCTCAACATGCACGATCCGGACGTGACGGAAGAGCGCTATCTGCAGGTCATCCGCTACAAGACCGCCAAGCTGTTCGAGGCCGCCGCGCAAATTGGCGCCGTGCTGTCGGGCGCGGATGCCGCCACGGAAGAGGCTGCGGCAGAATATGGCCGCCGCATCGGGACGGCCTTCCAGATCGTGGATGACCTGCTCGATTACACCGCGACGGCCGACCAGATGGGCAAAAACGCCGGTGACGACCTGCGCGAGGGCAAGCCAACGCTACCGCTCATTCACCTGCTGTCGAACGGCACCGAAGCACAGCGCGCGCTGGCGCGCCAGGCCATCGAGCAAGGCGGCACGGAACATTTCGACGCGATCTTTGCTGCGATCCAGGCGTCCGGCGCGCTGGAATACACGCGCCAGGCTGCCGAGCGCGAAGCGGCCGCAGCAGAAGCGGCCGTCACCGCTTTCCCCCCTTCCCTTTTCCGTCAGACGCTGATAGACTTATGTGCTTTCTCGCTGCAACGTCAGTCCTGACACGCACGAGAGTTGCGAAGAAGCATCGGGGTGTAGCTTAGCCTGGTAGAGCGCTACGTTCGGGACGTAGAGGCCGGAGGTTCGAATCCTCTCACCCCGACCAGAATT
>JAGWNU010000241.1 GCA_028871175.1 Burkholderiaceae bacterium
AAGGTCGTCGTCGTGACGGGCGCGGCGCAGGGTATCGGGCGCGGCGTGGCCATCGCGGCGGCAGAAGAGGGCGCGCAGCTGCTGCTGGTGGATCGCGCAGAGCTGGTCCACGAGGTGCAGGCTGAAATCGCTGCAGCCGGGGGCAACGCCAACGCCGTCACAGCCGACCTGGAAACTTATGCCGGCGCGCAGCGCGCCGTGCAGACAGCGCTGGATGCCTTCGGCCGCATTGACGTGCTCATCAACAACGTTGGCGGCACGATCTGGGCGAAGCCGTATCAACATTACGAAGAAGCGCAGATCGAAGCGGAGATCCGTCGCTCGCTGTTCCCCACGCTGTGGTGCTGCCGGGCGGTGTTGCCGCACATGGTGGAATCCAAGCGGGGCGTGATCGTCAACGTGTCGTCGATTGCGACGCGCGGCATCTACCGGATTCCATATTCGGCCGCCAAGGGCGGCGTCAATGCGCTTACGGCCAGCCTGGCGTTCGAGCATGCGGAAGACAACATTCGTGTCAACGCGGTCGCCACGGGCGGCACGGAAGCACCGCCGCGCAGGATTCCGCGCAACGCGGCACCCATGTCCGAGCAGGAAACCCTCTGGTACCAGGGCATCGTCGATCAAACCCTCTCCAGCAGCCTCATGCACCGTTACGGCACCATTGATGAGCAGGTGCGGGCGATTCTCTTCCTCGCATCCGACGACGCCTCGTACATCACGGGAACGGTACTGCCGGTCGGCGGCGGAGACCTCGGTTGACGCGCGGCTCCGCCGACGCGGCATTGGCAGGCGCGGAGGCCGCCCCACGCAGCCTGCTTGCGGACGGGTCGATCTCCGCCGTTGCGGCCGGGTTCCTTGCCGTGCTGATTTCGTACGCAGGGCCGCTCGTCATCTTCTTCCAGGCAGCCCAGGCCGCGCACGTGTCCGATGCGATGGTGGCGTCATGGGTGTGGGGGATCTCCATCGGCGCAGCAGTGTCCGGCATCTATGCAAGCTGGCGGTGGAAGGCACCGGTGGTGACGGCGTGGTCCGCGCCGGGCACGGCGTTGCTGGTGTCGCTGTTTCCTGGCTTGTCGCTCAACGAGGCGGTAGGCGCGTACATCACGGCAGCCACGATCATTCTGCTGATCGGCGTGTCGGGTACCTTCGACAGGCTGATGCGGTTGATTCCCAGGGGCATCGCCGCGGGCATGATGGCCGGCATTCTGTTCCAGTTCGGCACCCACGCGTTCGCGGCTGCCGCGGCCACACCGGTGCTGGCGTTTTCCATGATCGCCGCGTACGTATTGGGCCGGCGATGGTGGCCGCGCTACTGCATCGTGGTGGTCCTGTTGACCGGTGTCGCGCTGGCGATGGCGCTGGGGCAGACCCATTTCAATGGGGTGTCGCTGCAATTGGCGCATCCGGTCTTCATTGCACCGCGCTGGACGCTGAACTCAACGCTGAGCCTGGCCATTCCGCTCGTCATTGTCAGCCTGACAGGGCAGTTTCTTCCGGGCATGGCCGTATTGCGGGGCTCGGGCTACGACACCCCGGCCCGTCCGATCATGACGGCGACCGGCCTCGCGTCGATTGCCGTCGCGTTTTTTGGCGGCACCACCATCGTGATCGCGGCAATCACGGCGGCGCTGTGCACGGGCAAGGATGCGCATGACGACCCAGCCAAACGCTACGTGGCAGGCATCGCCAACAGCATCTTCTACTTGCTGGGAGGCACCTTCGCTGGCGCCATCGTGATGCTGTTTGCCGCGCTGCCCAAGCCCTTTGTCGCCATCCTGGCCGGACTTGCCCTGATCGGAGCGATTGCATCGAACGTGATGGGCGCGATTCAGGATGAAGCCCACCGTGAGGCCGCGGTCATCACTTTTCTGGCGACTGCGTCTGGGCTGACGCTCTTCGGGCTGGGCTCGGCCTTCTGGGGTGTCGTCATCGGCTCGGGCGCCTCACTGGTGCTGAGCGCAACGCGACGCTGACGGCCTCATCCAAAACAAAAACGGCGCGGATGCGCCGTTTGTCATCGCATGGCTCGAGCCCTCAGCCGATGTACGACCCCGATTGACCGACCACCTTGGCATTGATCAGGTTGGCTTGCCAGCCCTGGCGAAAATAATTCAGCACTTCGCGCATCAGTGCAACCGGCGTGCGCGCGGCGGCTTGGACTTGGGCTTCAGCGGCAAACTTCGGGGTGAAATAGCTTTGCTGGATCATGATGGGCTCTCTCTAGGGTTTTCCCGAGTATAGGGTTATCCCTAGGGTTGAGCAACGCTGGAGCCGATACTGCCGGTACATTGTGAATATCACCCAGCCTTGATGCCACGCCTGCCAGCGGTGCACCCAAATAAGTGAATAAAAGTGCACCCAAAGCCTTGCGCTAAGAATTTTTTTTGCGAAGAGAAGCCGGCAGGACGCCTCATTTTCGGCAAGAAAATAGCACTTTGTCTGTCTTTGCCGGCTAATTTGCCTCCAAAATTGGCTGATCTGTTCGCTTGTTGTTTTGCGGAGAAGCCGCCTACCATACGCCGCCATGTGCCGGCCGCCGGGGTTGATGCCTCGAGGTCGGCGTTGTCACCTGGAGGTTTGTATGGCGTATCCCCCCATCCCTGTGCCGGTCGACGGCGCGCCCCATGCCAACGCGGCGTGGCAGGCGCGCAGCCGTGCGGCTGTCTGGCATCCGTGCACGCAGAATGCGCGGCTCGACGCCATGCCGCCGCTGCCGATCGCACGCGGACAGGGGCCATGGTTGATCGACTTCGACGGCAAACGCTATCTCGACGGCACGAGTTCGTGGTGGGTGAACCTGTTCGGCCATGCCAATCCGCATATCAATGCCGCCCTCAAATCGCAACTCGACTCGCTCGAGCACATCATGCTGGCCGGCGCCACGCATCGCCCGGCAGTCGAGCTGGCTGAACGCCTGATCGGCCTGACAGGCGGCGCGCTCGGACATAGCTTCTTCGGGTCCGATGGCGCGTCCGCCGTGGAGATCGCGCTGAAGATGAGCTTCCATGCCCATCGCAACGCGGGGCAGGGCGCGCGCAACCGCTTCCTCTGTCTGGAGCACGGCTACCACGGCGAAACGCTTGGCGCGCTGGGCGTGACCGATGTAGCGATCTTTCGTGATGCCTATGACCCACTGATCCTGCAATCGCACCGCGTCGCATCGCCGGATGCCCGCCAAGCTGCGCCCGGAGAAACCCCGGCCGACGTCGCTGAACGCGCGCTCGAGGCACTGCGCACGTGCCTTGCCAACCATGCGGGTGCCATCGCAGCCGTCATCACCGAGCCGCTGGTGCAATGCGCGGCCGGCATGGCCATGCACGATGTGAGTTATCTGCGCGGCGTGCGCGCCCTGTGCGACGCGTTTGGCGTCCATTGGATTGCTGACGAGATTGCCGTCGGCTGCGGGCGCACGGGTACGTTCTTTGCCTGCGAGCAGGCAGGCGTGTGGCCGGATCTGCTGTGCCTGTCCAAGGGCATCAGCGGAGGGTACCTGCCCCTGTCGATCGTGCTTTCGCGCGACGCTATCTACAACGCCTTCAACGACGATGCGCCGGTACGCAGCTTCCTGCATTCGCATTCCTACACCGGCAACCCGCTGGCGTGCCGCGCAGCGCTTGCCACGCTGGACCTGTTTGCCGAAGAAGACGTATTTGCGCGCAACCGCGTGACGGCCGCGCGCATCGCGCAGGGGCTCGCGCCGCTGTCGCACGACGCGCGCTTCGCGCACCTGCGGCAGACCGGCATGATCACCGCATTCGACGTGCATCCGGAAGTGGCCGGCGCGCGCTTTGCCGAGCGCTTTGCGCTCACCGCCCGGACGCATGGACTGCTGCTGCGCCCGATCGGCAACACCGTCTATCTGTTACCGCCTTATGTGCTGAGCGATGCCGAGACCGACACACTCGTCGAACGCACGCTGCTGACGCTGGAAGACACGCTCGCCCAAGCGACCGGCGCGCAAGAAGGAGAAACCTATGCGATTGCTTGACGACCTGCAGGCAGGGCTCGACGCCATCGACGCCGCCCACCTGCGCCGCGTGCGCCGCACCGCGTACAGCCCGACCGATCGCAGCCAGCGCATCAGCATGCCCGGCAGTGAACCGCGCGAGATTCTTGGTTTCTGCGGCAACGACTACCTCGGCCTGGCAGCCCATCCGGCATTGGTGCAAGCCGCGGCCGCCGGCGTGCGCGAATATGGCTTCGGCAGTGGCGCGTCGCATTTGGTGAGCGGCCATTCGATTGCCCATGCGCGGCTGGAAGCGCGCATGGCGGCCTTGCAGGCTGCCCACATTCCCGAGGCGGATGCGCTGTTCTTCTGCACCGGCTACATGGCCAACCTGGCCGTGGTCAGCGCCATGGCGCAGGCAGGTGGCGTGCGACCGGCGGAGGAGTGCACCATCTTTTCCGATGCGCTGAATCACGCTTCGCTCATTGACGGCGCGCGGCTGTCACGGGCGCCGATCAAGGTGTATCCACATGTCGACCTGGCCGCACTGGAAGCGCAACTGGCCGCCAGCACAAGCCGCAACAAGCTGATCGTCACCGATGGCGTGTTCAGCATGGATGGCGATATTGCGCCGCTGCCCGAGCTGCTGGTTCTGGCCGAGCGCTATGACGCCTGGCTGATCGTGGACGATGCCCACGGCCTGGGCGTGCTCGGCGAGAACGGCGCGGGCGTGCTGTCGCACTTCGGGCTGCATTCGGAGCGCCTCGTCTACGTCGGCACGTTCGGCAAGGCGCCGGGCGGCTCGGGGGCCGCGATCGTTGCGCACCGCCTGGTCATCGACTGGTTGATCCAGCGGGCGCGGACGTACATCTTCACGACGGCAGCGCCGCCCGCGATCGCCTGTGCAGTGGAGGCGGCGCTGGATGTCATCGCAGGCGAGGAGGGCCGCCAGCGGCGCGCCCGGCTGAACTGCCATATCGCAGCCTGGACGCAGCATGCGCAGCGCCTGGCGGCCCGTTTCGGCTGGCAATGGATGCCGTCGCCCACGGCGATCCAGCCGCTGGTGATCGGTGAAAACGCGCCGGCACTGGCATTGGCTGCGGCGCTGGAGCGCGAGGGCATCCGCATCGCCGCCATCCGCCCGCCGACAGTGCCGGCGGGCACGGCCCGGCTGCGCATTACGCTTTCGGCAGCGCACACGGACGACGATATCGAGCGCCTGGCGCGGGCGCTGGAGGCGGCGGGCGAATCGCTGCATCCGACTGCCAAGGCGGCCTGACATGACGCAAGCCCGCTTCGCCTGCTTCGTCACAGGCACCGATACCGAGATCGGCAAGACGCTGGTCAGCTCGGCCCTGCTGGTCAAGCTGGCTGACGCCGGTTTATGTGCAGCCGGTCTCAAGCCGATTGCCGCAGGCACGCTGCCCGGATCGTCCGAGCGCACCAATGAAGACGTCGAGCAATTGCGGGCTGCCGCATCGGTTGACCTGCCGCTGCAGACGATCTGCCCCTGGCTGCTGGAGGCGCCGATGTCGCCGCACCTGGCCGCGGCCCGCGAGGGCGTGACCATCACCCTGCCGCCGATCCTCGACGCGCTCAGTCAGGCGAAATCGCTGGCCGATGCTGTTGTCGTGGAGGGCGTGGGCGGCTTTCGC
>JAGWNU010000242.1 GCA_028871175.1 Burkholderiaceae bacterium
GAACTTTCAGGGTAGTCATTTTTTCTTTCCATTCGGCCGTGCCTTCGCGCACCAGCTCACGCAGGGTGAGTTCCTGGTCGCCAATGCGGACGATGCGGCCATAGTTTTGTCCGATGTACTGCCCCACATGCACATGCTGCGTCTTGTCCCCGACAGACACGACGGCTTCCGTCTCGCCGTTGCGCTTCATCGTCCCGAGCAGCTTGAAGGCTTCCAGCGGATAGTCTTCCAGCGGCTCGCGACGGCGATTCGGCTCCGGCGATTCGTTCTGCGCGCGCGATAGCTCTGCCACCTTCTGCACACTGAACGGATCAGTCTGCTTGGTGGTCGTGTATTCGCGCGGCGAGTAAGGCTTGGGCTGCGGCAGCGGCGGCACGGTCGTGCTCACGTGCTGACGCGCCTGCTGCATCCATTGCTGCAACTCGTCGTCTTCACTCGCGCCGCACGCGGTCAGCACGACCGCCAGGCACAGCGGCGAGAGCCGCACGAGATGCGTCATACGGCGACGGCTCATGGTACGGCCCTTCATTTGGCGCCTCCCTTGCCGGCGGCTGCAGCCTTGCGCTGGGCAGCCTGCTCGTCAGCGTCGAGGGCACGGTAAGCCTCGGCCCGGGCTTCCATGACCATTCCGCCGTCTTTGGTGCCCGTCAGGGCGATGTTCTGCAGCGTGACGATCCGCGACAGCGCAGCGACATCTGCGGCAAACAGGGCCATATCGTGGTAGCGGCCGTTCACCTTCACCGCAACCGGGATCTCGGCGTAGTACGGCTTGATCACGGCGGCGGCGGGACGGAACAGGTCGAACGTCAGGCCGCGCGCGATGCCGGCGTGGTTGACGTCGGCCAGCAGTGCGTCCATTTCGGTCTTGTTGGGCAGTTGCAGTTCGAGCTTGGCGACGCGCTGCTCCACCTCGGCCTTCTGCTTGCGCAGCGCTTCGAGGTTGACCACCTGCGCAAGCTTGGCCTGGTAAGCGCTCTTCAGGTTCTGCTGCTCGTTGCGCTTGGCATCGCGCTCGTCAAACTTGCCGCTCCAGTACAGTTGCCAGCCCAGTCCGATCACCACTACGGCGGCAAGAATCATGAACAGGATGCGCGGTGCCGCAGGCCAGGTTTCCGGCTCGTTCAAGTTCAGGCCACGGAACTGGCTGACCACGTCTTCCAGCGAGATTTCGGTCGAGAGAGCCATGGTTATTTCCTCGCCACTGCGCTGGCCGCCCCGGGCTTGGCCGGCGCTGCGGGCTCGGCCTTCCATTGGAAACGGATGGTGAAATTGAACAGGCGGCGCTGCTCCTTCAGGTTGTTCGTCATGGTGGTCGCCACTGACTCGCCGAGTTCGGCATGGTCCAACCAGGGCACTGAACCGAGATTGCGCAGCAGATCCGACACACGCTCGTTGGATTGCGCGACCCCAGACACGGTGTACTTGTCACCCTCTTGCTTGAGCGCAGTCAGATAGATGCCATCCGGCACCTGGCGCACCAGTTCCTCAAGCAGCTGCACCGGGCGGTTGCGCTGATTCTGCAGCCCCTCGACAGCCTGCTGGCGCTGCAGCAGGTCGTCGATTTCCTTCTTGAGAGTGTTGACCTCGGCAATCTGCCGGTCCATCTCCGCGTTCTTCTGCGTGAGGACGTTGTTAATGCGTTGCGCCTCCTCGGTCTGGTGATCGATCACCATGCCGCCAAGGAGGACCACCGCGGCGCCTGCGGCCGCTGCCGCGCCCAGGCTCATGAAGACTTTCTTGCGCTTGCCGGCACGCCGCTCGGCGTGATACGGCAGCAGGTTCACGCTCGGGAGCGCGTTGACGCTTTCGTTGGCCATCGCCCCCTCCTTTATTGCAGCCCGCGCAGGGCGAGGCCCGCGCTGACGATGTAGGCCGGCAGATCGCGTTGCAGGTAACGCGCATTGACGTTCTTGGCAGCGCCCATGTTGGCGAACGGGTTGGCCAGCGTCGTGTTGATCTGCGTCTGCTGCTGAATGGCGGTCTGCACCCCCAGCAACGACGCATGGCCGCCGGAGAGGACGATTTCATCAACGCGGCCGACGCTGGATGTCGACAGGAAATTCTGGATCGCCTGACTCACTTCCATCGCCAGCGTCTCCAGCGACGGCTTGAGCAACTGGCCGCGGTACTCGTCGGGCAGCGTGTTCTTGCGCTTCTTGATCTCGGCCTTGAGCAGGTCGAGCGAGAACAGGCGCGAGATGCTTTGTGTCAGTTGGTCGCCCGAGCCGGACAGCGGCTGGTCGTACAGCTCCTTCCAGCCCTGGTAGAAGAGCGCGTGCGAGCGCGCACCGCCCAGATGAAAGACGGCCACGACGGGCATGTCCCGCATCTCGGTCTCGTTCGCGTCCGGCTTGACCGACAACATGTGCGTCATGGCCCGCTGGATGGCGTTCTCTTCCACGTCCATGACGATCGGCTTGAGCCCGGCCATCTCGGCCGCGGTCACGCGCTCGGTCACACGCTCGGAAACGGTGGCCGTCACGCGTACACCGACGCCGCCTTCCGTTTCGGACGGGCCGATCACGACATAGTCGAAGTTGACGTTTTGCGAGGGCGGGAACAGCCGGTTGGCCTCGCTCTCGACCTGCACGAAGAGCTCGTCCTCGGTCAGGTTGTCGGGCAGGCTGACGGTCTGGGACTCCGTCAGGCTGGAAGGAATGGCAAGCACGGCATCTTTGCTGCGGATACCGGCCTTGGCGAGGGCACGCTTGAGCGCGTTGCCTACCGCATCGATATTGACCAGATTGCCGTCGGCGACGGCACTGCGTTCAATGAGCTCGCTTGCGCATTTCTCGAGACGGAAATCTCCATGCTTGCCGTTGGCGGATAGCTCCACCACCTTGACGCTGGAAGACCCGATATCTATCCCGACGATATTGCGGCGCAGCAGGCCGGACAACAAACCCCGTCGCACAGAGACACCCCACCGTTTATATATTTTTGAACCCTGGCGCCCGATCCACGTCCTACGTGCGCCATAGCCTGCATGGATTTGCTGCTGGATTCTCACAAAATCCTTTAGAACAGGCAAACGCTCCGGCAGACCACGAAGCATTTCGCTGGCGCCGATTCGTAAAGCGTTGTCAAAACCCCACGGTCGGGGGATACCCCTTTCGTCTGACTTGCTTTCCGCTTCATCTACTTCTAACGGCGGATTCTCCGCTGGCTTGAATCCGGGTGCCGCAACCGCACAACCGGCGCGCTTGAGGTGGCCTTTGAGCCACGCGGGTGCGCTCTACGCCGCAGTCGTGACGCCCGTTACGCGCTGTTACGCCCGCGCGCCCGGAGCCAGGGAGGCACGACGATATAATCGCCGCCACGCTGACAGATACCCCTCGTAATGGCTACTGCCCAAACCACACCAGCCTCGCCCAAGCCGCCCAAAGCCCGCCGTCCGCTGTGGGTGCGCCTGCTCCTCTGGATGATTGGCCTGTTCGTTGCCATGGGGCTCGTCGGGGCGCTGCTGGTGGGCTACGCCCTGCTGGTGGCCGCGCCCAACCTGCCGTCGCTGGACGTCATCACCGACTACCGGCCGAAGATCCCGCTGCGCGTGTACACGGCTGACAATGTCCTCATCGGTGAATTCGGCGAGGAGCGCCGCAGCTTCGTTCCCATCACGCAGATGCCCGACGTGATGAAGCGCGCAGTACTGGCCATCGAGGACGACCGCTTCTACGAGCACGGCGGCGTCGACTTCATCGGCGTGCTGCGCGCGGGCCTGGCGAACCTGCACGGCAGCCTGTCGCAGGGCGCGTCGACCATCACCATGCAGGTGGCGCGCAACTTCTTCCTGTCGAGCGAGAAGACGTACACGCGCAAGATCTACGAGATGCTGCTGGCCTACAAGATCGAGGCGAGCCTCACCAAGGACCAGATCCTCGAGCTGTACATGAACCAGATCTATCTGGGCCAGCGCGCATACGGCTTTGCCAGTGCCGAACAGATCTACTTCGGCAAGAACATCAAGGACATTACCCTGGCCGAGGCCGCGATGCTTGCGGGCCTGCCCAAGGCGCCGTCCGCGTATAACCCGGTGGTGAACCCCAAGCGTGCCAAGGTGCGCCAGGAGTACATCCTGCAGCGCATGCGCGACCTGCACTACATCACGCCGGAGCAATACGATCAGGCGATCCATGAACAGTTGCCGGTGCGCGGCGAAGGCCATGAATTCGACGTGCACGCCGAGTACGTCGCCGAGATGGTGCGCCAGCTCATGTATGCGCAGTACCGCGAAGAGACCTACACGCGCGGCCTGAACGTCTACACCACGCTGCGCAAGGAAGATCAGGAGGTCGCCTACCAATCCGTGCGCCGCGGCATCCTCGACTACGAACGCCGCCATGGCTACCGCGGGCCCGAGGCTTTCATCGACCTCCCCTCCGATGCGGAGGACCGCGAACAGGCCATCGACGACGTGCTGCTCGAACACCCGAACAGCGACGACCTGCAATCGGCGGTCGTCGTGAGCGTTGCGCCCAAGCTGGTGCGCGCAACCATGCTGACCGGCGAGACGATCGACCTGTCGGGTGACGGCCTGCGCTTCGCCCAGGCGGCGCTGTCGGCCAATGCGCAGCCCAAGATCAAACTGCGCCCTGGCGCCGTGATTCGCGTCATCCAGGACGCCAAGACACAGAAGTGGTCGATCACGCAGCTGCCGGAAGTCGCCTCGGGCTTCATCTCGGTGGACCCGCAGACCGGCGCCATTTACTCCATGGTCGGCGGCTTCGACTTCAACCGCAGCAAGTTCAACCATGTCACGCAGGCCTGGCGCCAGCCGGGCTCGAGCTTCAAGCCGTTCATCTACTCGGCGGCGGTGGACAAGGGCTTTTCGCCGTCCACGGTGATCAACGATGCGCCGCTGTCGATCCCGTCCGGTGACACAGGGGGGCAGGTATGGGAGCCGAAAAACTACGGCGGCGGCTACGACGGCCCGATGACGATGCGCCGCGCGCTGCAGAAGTCGAAGAACCTGGTGTCGGTGCGCATCCTGCGGGCCATCGGTACGCAGTACGCCCAGCAGTACATCACGCGCTTCGGCTTCGAGGCTGACAAGCATCCCGCTTACCTGCCGATGGCCCTGGGCGCGGGATCCGTGACGATGCTGCAGATGGCCGGTGCGTATTCGGTCTTCGCCAACGGCGGCTACCGCGTGAACCCGTACATCATCGATCGCGTCGTCGACGTACGCGGCACGGTCATCCAGCAGGCGCATCCGGTGATGGCCGGCAAGGATGCCGTGCGGGTGATCGACCCGCGCAACGACTTCATCATGGATTCACTGCTGCGCAGCGTGGTATCGGGCGGCACGGGTTACCTCGCCAAACAGAAGCTCGGCCGCAACGACATGGCCGGCAAGACGGGCACCACCAACGACTCGTTCGACGCGTGGTTCTGTGGTTATACGCCCAAGCTTGTTGGCATCGCGTGGATGGGCTACGACAACCCGCGCAGCCTGGGCGACCGCGAAACCGGCGGTGGCCTGGCCTTGCCGATCTGGATCAACTACATGAGCTATGCCCTCAAGGGCCAGCCTGAAATCGACCGCCAGCCGCCCGAAGGCGTCGTGCAGATGGCG
>JAGWNU010000001.1 GCA_028871175.1 Burkholderiaceae bacterium
CTCTTCCTTGTACGCGGCCTTGGCGTCGGACTTGCGGGCCTTGTATTCGTCGCTGGCTGCCTTGTCGTCAATGCGCTTCTGCACCAGCGGGTCAGACGACGAGGTGGCCGGCCCGCCTTGTGGGGCGGCCTGCACGGTGCCGGTGGTCTGCGGAGAAGTCTGCGGTGCCGGCGTCATCTGTGCGAAAGCAGCCGACGCAGCAAACGTGGCGGCCACGGCGAGGGCGATTTTCAGGCGCAGTTCAATCATGGTTGAGCTCCTTCTTTTACAAAAACGCGGAATGGACTGACCACATAAGCGGCGCGCGAAGCACCCGAAGTGATCTCGGCGCACATCAACGGCGCGCGCCGGACGTTGCAAATCACAACACCCATTCCGTCGCAAGAAGCGCTCCCACACCATCGACTACACTGCGCGCTGTCTCATCCCTCCCCGCACGCCGTGTCCAATCACGCCCTCGATTTCGTCCTGCTCGATCCACCCGCCGATGTCCTCAACTTGGACGCGGATGCCGCCGCCCTTCATGTCGCGGCCGTGCAGCGCTGGCTGGAAGACGCCGTCATCGGCCTGAACCTGTGCCCCTTCGCCAAGGCCGTGCACGTCAAGCGACAGGTTCGCTACGCCGTCAGCCGCGCCACGATGGACGGCGACGTGCTCGACCACCTGCGTGCCGAAGCCGACCGGCTGCACACCACGCCCGCCGCACAGATCGACACCACGCTGCTGATCGTCCCCGCCCTGGCCGACTTCCTCGATTTCCACTCGCTTACGGAGCGCGCCGAATCGCTGCTCGCCAAAGCCGGCTACGAAGGCGAATTGCAACTGGCCAGCTTCCACCCCAACTTCGTCTTCGCCGATGCCGACCCAGACGACATCGCCAACGCCACCAACCGCGCGCCCGTCCCCATCCTGCACCTGCTGCGCGAAGACAGCATCGCCCGCGCCGCCGCAGCCGTCCCCGACGCAGCGGACATCTACGAACGCAATATCGCGACGATGGAAAAGCTGGGCGTAGAAGGCTGGGCAGAAATGGCAAAGAAGTTCAGCAAGACACCGCCCCGCAACTGACCAAAAGCAGCGACGGTTTGGCCGTCCCCTGCCCTAGATGGCGCCTTGAATTTGTGTGAGCGAGCGGAAAAAGGAAGGAGGCCTGTCTGAGCGCAGCGAGTTTGCCTCCTTCCCCGCACGGTCACATAAATTCAAGGGGAAGTCGCCATCTCGGGCGCGCCTTTCTTTGCTTACTTTCTTTGGCAAGACAAAGAAAGTGAGTCAGCCCCGGCAGGGGATGAAACAAGGGATGGACCGACACCAGCCATAAAAGGCGACGCCCCGAGAAACCGCTCTCACACACCCCGATCCACCGGCGGCGTCCACTGATACGCCCAAGTCTCAGAAAGCAACCGCTCCCCCGACTGCAACGTCAGCAACAGTTCAATCGGCGCATTGCTAGCATCCGGCACCACATCGAACATCGCCCGGACACCATCGATGCTCGCCAGCGGCCGCGCCGACGCAATCTCCACCCGCCCGCGCGAGGCGCGGATGACAGGCTCCACGGTCGACCCCGCGGTGCTGCGCCCCAGCCGCGACAACTCGCCGCCGGCAAAGTCCACGACAAACCGCCACGAGAAGTATTTGCGCGGCTGCCCCACCACCCCGCCAATGCCAGTGCGCGTGGCGACCACGCGCGCCAGTGGCGAGGCCGCAGCAGGCTGCGCGCCCCACGTCAGCCGATAGCCGAACGCCAGCTCCTGCCCCGCATGCGGCACCACGGCCGGCCGCCAGAACGCGACGATGTTGTCGAAGGTTTCATCGTTGGCCGACAGCTCCACCAGCTCCACCGCGCCCTCGCCCCAGTCATGCGTGGGCTCCACCCACACGCTCGGGCGCTTCTCATAGAACACGCCGTCATCCTGGTAATGATCGGGATTGCGATCGCGCTGCAGCAGGCCAAAGCCGCGCGGGCTGTCGTCGGCAAAGCGCTGGCTGCGCAGCATAGGCGGATTGGCCAGCGGCCGCCAGACCCACTCGCCCGAGCCACGCCAGATGGCCAGGCCGTCCGAATCATGAATTTCCGGGCGCCAGTCCGATGCGCGCCAGCGGCGGGCTGCGCTGTGGCGATCGCCGGCGCGGTCGGTACGGTCATTCTCGCCGTAGAGGAACATGCTGGTCAGCGGCGCGATGCCCAGGCGCTCGATCGGCTTGCGCACGTAAAGCGTGACGGCCACGTCCATCACGAGCGTGTCGCCGGGGCGGATGTCGAAGCGGTAGACACCAGCCACGCTTGGCGAATCGAGCAACGCATAGACGCGCAACGTGTCGGCATCGGCAGCCGGGCGCACCAGCCAGAATTCGGTGAAGTCCGGAAACTCTTCTGCGCGTGGCAAGCCGGTATCGATCGCCAAGCCCCGCGCTGACATGCCGTACTGCCACTGCCCGCCCACGGCGCGGAAATAGCTGGCACCCAGGAAGGCGGCCACATCGCGCGTCGGGTCCGCCCGGGTGGTCAGCCGGAACCCCGCGAAGCCGAGGTCGGCAGGCAGCGACTGGTGATCCAGACCGCTCTTGCCATAGTCGAACATCGCCGGATCGTAGGCGATGACATGGGCCTGCCCGTCCACGACCTCGTGCATGCGCACCGGCGACTTGAAGAACAGGCCCAGGTGGAAAAATCTCGCCTCGAATGGCAGGTGCCGCCCCGCCCACAGGGCATGATCCGCGCGGTAACCAATCGACTGGTAGGCGTCCCATCCGAGCGTGGCCAGCGGCCCCGGCAGTCGTTGGCTGCGTGGCCTGTAGGGCCGCGCAGCCAGGGCACGCGCGCGCGCCAACAGGTAGGACTCGTCAAACGGTTCCGGCGCACCCGGCGTGGCGCTACGGGACAGACCGGGCGCCAGGGCGAGCAGCCCGGCCGCCAACTGCTTGAGCAGGTCGCGACGATGCATGGATCAGGGCGGAGCCAATGAACATCCATCTTCGCACAAACGCACGCCGCGGCAGTGTCCCGTCCGAACCTTTCATTGGACCCACAACCCTGTGCTCCAGCCAGGATTGTGCCTCGCGCGCGTGGCGTCGCACCGCCAGTTGGAGCACAATCCCGGGTCTGTTCACCGGTGGAGCGCATCCGCCTCGCCTGTGGTGAACGGAACCGAGCCCCATCGGCCGTTGGCCGGTGCCCCGCCACGATCATCACGGCGCACATGCTTCCCACGTCTTCCCCGTCTCCGCTTCCCGGCCATGCCGAACCGTCCGCCGCAGGCCTGGTGGCCACCGCACTGGACGCGTTCAGCCGCTACTACGACGATGTCCTGCTGCCCATGTGGCTTGGCCCGGGCTGGAATGCGCAGGCCGGCCTCTGCTATGAGGCGCTGGTCGCCAAGGATGGCGCGATCGTGCCAGCGTCGACGGAGCGCTACCGGGCGATGGCCTGCGCGCGGCAGCTCTACACGTTTGCCCGGGCAACGCAGCTTTCAGCCCGTCACCGCGACCTGTGCGGCGAACGTGCCGCCGCCCTGTGCCATGCGCTCGACACACGCTTTCGCGACACGCTCCAGGGCGGCTGGCTGTTTTCGATCGACAGCGCCCTCGCTCCGCAAGACACCACCAAGGACCTGTACACGCACGCGTTCGTGCTGTTCGCGGCGGCGCACTGGCTGGCCGTCAGTGAAGACCCACGCGCCGCCGCCCTGATGCACGACGCGCACGACGTGATTGCCCACCGCTTCGCCCGGGCCGGTACCGTGTCGCTGCCGGTGGCGGCAATGGACGCCTCGTTCACCAACACCCTGGCCGGGGTGGCACAGAACCCGGTGATGCATCTGACCGAGGCCTACCTGGCGGCCGCCGCGCTCGATGAGCCGCCCGCCTGGGCCGAAGCCGGCGTGCACACGCTGGCCGAGGGCATCCTCGCGCGCTTCATCGATCCGCGCACCGGTAGCATTGCCGAACTGCCAGTCGATGAACCCAGCGCCGACAACCGCATCGAGCCAGGCCATCAGTTCGAATGGTTCTACCTCGTGCGCGCGCATGCCGATGTCTTCTCGCGGTCCCGCGCTGGGCAGCAACTGGCCGACACACTCGGCCGTGCCGTCGAGGCGGCGTGCGAGCGGGGCGTGGACGCCGACACGCAGGGCGTCAGCCTGTCACTGAACCTGGACAGCACCCTGCGCGACGCCAGCCAGCGCATCTGGGCCCAGACCGAATACGGCCGTGCGCTCGCCCTGTGCACCGAGACGCACGGCGCGATGCTCGCGCGCATGCTGCCGGCATGGTCCATGCGTTTCCTCCACGCACAGGGCTGGCACGAAGTGCTCGACCCGGCGGGCCAACGCCTGCGCGCCGACATGCCTTCCAGCACGCCGTACCACATCACCACGTTCTACGAGGCCGCCCGCGCCACCCAGCCGGACGCGCCCGCATGTTGTGCCCCCGCAGTCGAGTGAAGCACCCCATGCCTACCCACTACCCCAACGAATCCAAGGCCCGCGCGATCTTCCGCGTGGTCAGCGGCAACTTTCTGGAAATGTACGACTTCATGGTCTACGGCTATTACGCCAAGGCCATTGCGGACACGTTCTTCCCGGCCGGCAACGAATTCCTCTCGCTGATGCTGTCGCTGGTGACATTCGGCGCCGGCTTCCTGATGCGGCCCCTGGGCGCCATCTTCCTGGGCGCCTATATCGACCGCCACGGCCGCCGCGCAGGCCTGATCCTCACGCTGGCGCTGATGGCCTGCGGCACGCTGCTGATCGCGCTGGTGCCGGGCTACCGCACCATCGGGCTCGCCGCGCCGCTGCTGGTGCTGGCTGGCCGGCTGCTGCAGGGCTTCTCGGCCGGCGTCGAGCTGGGCGGGGTGTCGGTCTATCTGGCTGAAATCGCCACGCCGGGCCGCAAGGGCTTCTTCGTGAGCTGGCAGTCCGGCAGCCAGCAGGTGGCGGTGATGTTCGCCGCGCTGCTGGGCGTGCTGCTGTCCCTGGCATTGCCGCCCACCGAGGTGAGCGCGTGGGGCTGGCGCGTGCCGTTCGTGGTCGGCTGCCTGATCGTGCCCTTCCTGTTCTTCATCCGACGCTCGCTGCAGGAGACCGAGGCGTTCCAGAAGCGCAAGCACCGCCCCGATCTGGGCGAGGTGTTCCGCTCGATGGTCGAGAACTGGCGCCTGGTGGGCGCAGGCACGCTGCTGGTGGTGATGACCACGGTGTCGTTCTACCTGATCACCGCCTACACGCCGACCTTCGGCAAGAGCGTGCTGCACCTGACCGACATGGACAGCCTGATCGTCACGCTGTGCGTGGGCGCCTCCAACCTGTTCTGGCTGCCCGTGATGGGCGCCGTGTCCGATCGCGTCGGCCGCCGCCCGCTGCTGATCCTCTTTACCGTGCTGATGCTGCTCACTGCGTATCCGGCCATGGTCTGGCTGGTCGGGGCGCCGTCCTTCGGCCGCCTGCTGGCCGTGGAGTTGTGGCTGTCATTCCTGTACGGCAGCTACAACGGCGCGATGGTCGTCACGCTCACCGAGATCATGCCGCCGGCGGTGCGCACCACCGGCTTCTCGCTGGCGTACAGCCTTGCCACGGCAATCTTCGGGGGCTTCACGCCGGCCATCGCCACGTGGCTCATCCACGCCACCGGCAACAAGGCAATGCCCGGCGTGTGGGTGTCATTTGCGGCGCTATGCGGGCTGGTTGCCACGCTGGCGGTGGTCAAGCCGGCCGGCAAGCATGAGCACGGCGCGGTGACGGCCGCCTGATCCGACATGCAGAACGACGGCGGGCAGATCGATATCACGACGATCGAGCACTGCGGCTTTGCCGCGCTGCCGCCCGAACACACCGTCGAAGACGGCCCCTGGGTACTGCGCATGGCGGGGGGCCTGGCCAAACGGGCCAACTCCGCCAATCCGCGCGCACCGGGCGCTGAACTGGACCCGGCCCGTCTTGAGCGCATCGAGACCTTCTACCGCCGCGCGGGTCTCGCGCCCATTGTGCGCATCACACCGTTGGCCGTTCCCGGCGCCGACGCCCTCCTCGCCGCCCGCGGCTACCGCATCGCCGACAGCAGCCTCGTCATGACCGCGCCGCTCGCGACCGCGCCGACCGCCACGCGTCCTGACGGCATCGGCATCAGCATCGACACGGCGATTCCCGACACGTGGCATGACGCCTTTGCGCAATTCGATAGCCTCGATGCGCACGGACGCACCACCCGCCGAGCCATGCTTGCCGCACTCGATCGCCCGCACGCGGCGATCACGTTGCGGGATGCGAGGGCAACCGTCGTCGGCATCGGTCTGGCGGTACGCGACGGCATGCAGGTCGGTCTGTTCGATGTGCGCGTGGCCCGCGACGCGCGCGGCCGAGGCCTGGGACGCGCCGTCACGGCGGCAATGCTCGACTGGGCGCGCACGCATGGCAGCGCGCACGCCTATCTGCAAGTCAATGCAGACAACGCGCCGGCACGCCGGCTCTACCGTTCGCTCGGCTTTACGGAGGCCTACGCCTACCACTATCGCATCGGGGCAGCCTGACCAACTGTTGCAAGGTGCGGAGCTTCAAGGCAGGCCTTCCGGGTGCCGTGCTCGGCCTCACTGGATCACGAGCCCGTTCGGCCCAACCACGCCGAGTTCCACGTAGTGGGAGCCGGAGCGCGAGCGGTCCGAGAAGTCGACCACAAAGCCGCCTCCGACATCGAAGTTGCGCAGGTTGGCGAGCTCACGCCGCACCAGGTCACGCGTGGGCTTGGGGCCGGCACGGCGGATGGCTTCAGATAGCACCTTGGCAGCGACGAAACCTTCTACGGCGCGGAACGACGGCTCGACATCCCTGGCACCCACGGCGGTACGCGCGCGGTTGAACTCGCGGATGACCGGGTTCACGCTCTTGCCCGGGTTGGGCATCACCAGCGCGAGCGAATAGCCGCGCACCGCATCGATGCCCGCCACCTTGAGCAGGTAGCCGGGGTCGATGGACGACAGTCCCAGGAGTTGCGCGCTGCCGCCCCGCGCCCGGTACTGCTTGATGAACTCTGCCGCGGGCCCGGCCGTGGCGCCCAGGAAAATCGCCTGCACATCCGCCGCCAGCAGTCGGTCGACGGCCGGCCCCACTGCTGTCGTGTTGCGCGGGTAAGAAGCGGTCGTGGCCATCGCCAGCTTGTGGGGCCTGAGCGTGCGCTCGACACCCGCGAGCACTTCCCTGCCCAGCGCATCATCCTGATACAGCACGCCGATGCGCGTCACGCCGATGGTGACGAGCGCACCCACCATCTTGTCCATCTCCTGCTGGTAACTCGCCTTGATCGGAAATACAAGGGGATCGCCAGTCATGCTGGCGGCGCCCGTGGCCGGCCCGACCAGTGGCAGGTTGGCCTCGGCCAGCACGCCGCTGCGCATGAGCGCCTCCACGTTGGCGGTGCCGACCACGGTCAGCGCGGCCACCGGATTGTCGATATTGGCCATGTCCCGCACGTTGCGCAGGGTCTGCTCGATCTTCTGCTCGTCGTCACGGGCAACCAGGCGGAGGGTCTCGCCGTTGATGCCGCCATCGAGGTTGAGCCAGTCAAAATACAGCCGTGCGCCGGCATGGAGCGCGCGCCCGGTGGCGGCCTGTGAGCCGGAGAGCGGCAACGACTGGATGATGCTGATGTCTGCGCGGGCAGCGGAGGCCGCCAGAAACGCGCAGAAACAGACGACGGCGGCCAGAGGCCGACGCAAGCGCGCACCCCGGCCGTGCGCGTGGTTTCCCGATTGCATTGCTAGCACCCTTCACCGCACACCCCGTGGGCGGCGGCGTTTTGTCGAGACCGCTTGCGCGATCCACTTTGTCGTTTTGGTTCGATCGGACCTGGCCGATGCGGTCGATAGCCTGCCATCGCGCAGGGGCTTCGACAAGTCCCGCAGACGGCGTTTTAGACTCACCCGATCGTTCTGTCTCAAACCCGCCATGCCGCAGCGCATCCTGCCCACCGATATCGAAGGCCGCATCCCGCCTTCACCGGCGCACCCTGTGCGTCTGTATACGCGGCACATGGATGCCAACACGCGCTTTCCGCGCCACACCCACCCGTGGGCGCAGGTCGCTTACAGCCACAACAGCGTGCTGCGCGTACAGGCCGGCGACACAGCCTGGGTGGTGCCGCCATCGCGCGCCATCTGGATACCGCCCGGCGTCGAGCACGAGGTCTGGGTGGTGGAAGCCGCCTTCCTGCGCACGCTGTATGCCGACCCATCCGTGGTGACCGGTGCGCTGGCACAGTGCCGGGTCATGGAGGTCTCCCCCTTGCTGCGCGAACTGATTGCCGCGATGGACGTGCGTCAACCGCTGCCGCCCGCACGCGAGCAGGCCCTGGCGGCGCTCATCCTCGATGAGCTGCGCCGCAGCGCACCGCTGCCGCTCGACTTGCCGATGCCCGCCGATAAACGGCTGCGCGCCCTGTGCGAACGCGTGATGGCCGACCCCGGCACGCCGCTCACATTCGACGCCCTGGCGCAGGGCGTGGGCGCCAGCACACGCACGCTGGCACGGCGCTTCAAGGAAGAGCTTGGCGTGAGCTTTTCGCAATGGCGCCAGCAGGCCGTGCTGGCCAGTGCCATCCCGCTGATGTCGCGCGGGATGCCGCTCGCGCAGGTGGCACAGACCCTCGGATACAGCAGCCAGAGCGCGTTCTCGGCGATGTTCCGCCGCGCGTTCGGCCAGAGCCCCAGCGCGTTTCTGCATCGACCGGGGAGCGACGCCGAGGCGGCGTCTTAGGCGGACGGCTCCGGCATCGCCCGCCGGTTCTCGGGGCGATCAAGCGCATCGAGCCAGGCCACCGTCTCGCGCCAGCACGGCGTACCGGACGACGCCCGGAAGAAGCCCATGTGTCCGACGCCCCCGGCGCCCAGTCCGGCACCGCCCACCTGACGGCGCGTGACGCGCGCGGCGGAATAACGATCGACCAGTGCATCGATGGCGCGCGCCGGGGCGAAGGCATCGTCGTCGAATCCCCAGGCGAGCAGCGGCACGGCGAGCCGCGCATAGCGCGCGGTATCGAGTCCGGCACGCGGGGCGAACAGATAGCCGCGTTGCCGCGCAAAGCGCGCCCAGTCTCCGAGAATGGCGGCGGGAATCGCCATCGGTCCCATGCCGATCCTGGACAGCGGCAGACACGCGCCACGCGCCGCGCGCACGGCCAGCGGAATCCGCACGCGCAGCAGCCACGCAAACTGCAGGCGCCCGAGCACGCCACGCCACGGCCACAACCGCGCGTCTGCGAGGGACGACGCCACCTGGACCAGCGCATCGGCATGTACGATATGCGGCGCCAACCCGGCCAATTGCCCGCCAGCACTGTGGCCCAGCACCACCAGGCAGCGGCCGCTACAGCCTTCCGGCACCATCGTGTCGTGCACCCACTTGAGCACGGCGTCGATATCCAGCCGGCCCCAGTCGGCAAAGCGCGGCATGCCCGGGCCGCTGGCGAGCGCCTCGCCAATGCCGCGATAGTCGAACATGACCACGCGCCAGCCCGCCAAACATAGCGCCCGCGCAAACGCCGCATAGAACTGGCGCGGCACGCCGAGCGCAGAGCAGATCACCACCGTGCCGCGCGCGCCCAGGCCGGGACCGGTGACCGTCACGGGCAGGGTCCAGCCGTCCGCCGTGCGGACGTGGTCTTCGCGGGTGAGGAGGGCGTCGGCGGGGTAGTCGATCGGCTCGCGGTGCATGGTCGCTCCGTTCGGGTTGTGGGCTGCCTGGAGTATTGGCAGCGGAGCGGGGGGCCACAATTACGCGACAGGTAATCGCCGCACCTACCCGACTCTGCTTCAATAGGTGACATGAACCCTGCCCCAAGCCTGCCCACGGACAACCTCGCCATGCTGGATGATGCCGATGCCGCCCAGGTGGCCGCCGAGCCCCCCGAAGCCGCCCGCACACGCTTTCCACAATTGCTGCGCTTCTGGCGCATCCGCCGTGGTTACAGCCAGTTGGCGCTCGCGCTGGCCGCCGGGGTATCGCAGCGGCATGTGAGCTTTCTGGAATCGGCCCGCGCAACGCCCAGCCGCAACATGATCCTGCAGCTCGCCGAGGCGTTGAACGTGCCGCTGCGCCATCGCAACCAGATGCTGCTGGCCGCCGGTTTCGCCCCCGCGTATGCCGAGCAGGGCCTGTGCGCTCCGGCAGATGAGACCTCGCCGATGATGCAGGCGGTACGCCAGGCAGTGAAGCTGATTCTCGACAAGCAGGCGCCGTATCCGGCCATCGTGCTCGACCGCTTCTGGCATGTGCTCGACGCGAATGCCGCGCACCGGCGCCTGATGCGCTGGGCCATCGGCGACGACCGGGCAGAAGGCGCGCCGGGCGCGGTCAACATGATGAAGCTCGTGTTCGATCCGAGCGCGCTGTGGCCGGCCATCGCCAACCGCGATGCCGTCGGCCGGTATCTCGCTCGCCGTGTGCGGCAGGAACTGGGCCTGCACGCCATCGACCCCGCCAGCCAGCGCCTGCTGACGGACATCCGCGCGCTGCAGCCCGCAGTATTCGACGCGGCCGACGCACCGGCCACCCCTTCCGCCCCCGCGCACGATGTCGGCGACCCGCCGCCGTTCCTGCCCGTGACGCTGCAGCGCGACGGCGTGACGATCTCGCTGTTCTCCACGCTCACCACGCTCGGCACCCCGCGCGATGCGGGGCTGCAGGAGATGCGGATCGAGTGTTTTTATCCGGCGGATGAGGCGTCGCGGCGGGCGTTGGAGCGCATCACGCTGTAAGATTTCCGCGTTGCAACGAGAATCATTCTCATTTATATTGGCAGATCGATTTCTCTCCCTCCGGCAGCTACCGTGCCGCGATGTGTCTCATGACCGACCTGACCCATCCTTCGCTTTCGGCCAAACCGGCAGCCAAGCCCAGCGCTGATGCCCGCCGGGCGACCCCCAAGGCGGAGCACCCGGCCAACCGCCGCGCCACGCTGGTACGCTGGCTGCGCAAGACGCACGGCTGGTTCGGGCTATGGGGCGCAGTGATCGGGCTGATCTTCGGTGTTTCGGGCATCTGGCTGAACCACCGCGCGGTGCTGAAACTGCCGGTCGCGCAGCAGCGCACCAACACGCAGATCGCCTTGCCTGACCCGGCACCTGCCACGCCCGAGGCCATGGACGCTTGGCTGCAGCAGGCGCTTGGTGTGCCTGAACCGGCCAGCCGCATCCGCGTGGAGAAGGCCAAGCCGGTGGCTTGGGCGGAGCGGCCGGCCAAGGGCGGGGGGCATGCAGGCGGCAAAGGCGAGCGTGGCGGCGCGGCAGTCGAGCCCGCCACCACGCCGCTCATGCAGCCCGAAGAGTGGACCTTCAACTTTGGCGGGGCCGCCACGCAGATCCAGGCCGAATACTGGGCCGGCAACCGGTCGATCACGATCCGCCAGACCGACAACGGCTTCCTCGGTACGCTGATGAGCTTCCATCTGGGCCGCGGCATGACCGTGCCGTGGATCCTGCTGGTCGACACGCTGGCCGGGTGCATCATCTTTCTGTCGATCTCCGGCCTGTGGCTGTGGGTGCTGACCACCAAGCGCCGCACCGTCGGCTGGACCATCTTCGGCGTGGGCTCGCTGCTCACGATCGGCCTGGCCGTGTCGCGACTCTGACGCCGCCGGCGCCGCACCGCAGCCAAGGGCGCCCGCGTGGCGCCCTTTTGCTGGGCTACGGCCGATCGACGCTGCGCTCGGTCAGCAGCCGCTGGATGGCCCGCATGCGCGAGCGCACCATTTCATCGCGGCGCTGCGCCACGCAGGTCATCAGGATTTCGATGACGGTGAGGTGCACGAGGTACGCCTCGGTGCCGACCCGCATCACCGCATCTTCCGGCACGTCCACCGTGAGCGCGATCTGCGCGCGCTCGGCCAGCGGCGTGCCCGCCTGGGTGATGGCGATCACGCACGCGCCCTGCTCGGCCGCATAGGCAATCGACTCAAGCAGATACGGCATGCGCCCCACGTGCGAGAACGCCACCACAACGTCGGACGCGCCCAGCATGGCCGCTGACACAAGCTGCAGATGCGCGTCGAAGTAGGCGTTGGACGCCAGCCCCAGCCGCATCAGCCTTGCCTGCATGTCGTTCGCCATGAACGATGAAGCTGCGCCGGCCGCATAGCAATCGACGCGGCGCGCGCGTGCGATGCGCTCGGCGGCGGCGTCGACCTGCGTGGTGGACAGCGATTCACGCAGCTTGGCCAGCGCCCGCGTGGCGCCATCGATGACCTTGCTGGCAACCAACGCCGGCGGGTCCGCCCGGCCGACATGGCCCGGCAGCGTCGGCTGCGCGTGCGCGAGTTCAGCGGCCAGCGTGGCCTTGAACTCGCGCAAGCCTTCAAACCCGAGCGCCTGGCACATCCGCACGATGGTCGGCATCGACACGCCGGCGCGCACGGCCAGTGTCTCGACGGATTGCTCGAGCGACAGCTCCGGCGCCTCCAGGATCAACCGCGCCACGCCCTGCTGCGCCGGCGAGAGCGCGGGCAACTGGTCGCGCAGGGCGTTGAGCAGGGGAACGGAGAACGAAGGCATGGCGGGACGTGGGCAGGGAAATCAGCGTCGCCAGTGTAGCGGCAGCCCCGCACCACGCCGCCCGCCCAAGGGAAAACCCCCAAGAATCTGTAAGCCCGCGGTTTACGCGCAATGCCCCTTCAGCGGGCAATGCTCCAACCGGCGCGACGTGTGCGGCGCTTTGCCGGTGCGTGCGTAACTTCAACCCTTACAGCGCAGACTTGCCTGAGAGTCGGCCCCCGAGCCAGGCCGGAAAACCCCTTCCGGCCAACACAACAGTCGTCACGACAACAAGGGAGCCACATGACTACTTCGATCCGTTCCATTCCGCTATCGGCTGTTACACTGTCGGCGCTGCTGGCCTGCGGCGGTGCGCATGCGCAATCGAACGTCACGCTGTACGGCGTGATGGAAACCGGCCTGCGCTACAGCACCAACAACGACGCCGACGGCCACGGCAAGGCCGAGATGGCAGGCGGCTACTACAGCGGCAGCCGCTTCGGCATTCGGGGCTCGGAAGACCTGGGCAACGGGCTGAAGGCCGTGTTCCACCTGGTCAGCGGTTTCGCGCCGGACACCGGCGTGGGCTCCACCAACGACATGGGCCTGGGCGGCTACAAACCGACCACGCCCGCCACGTCGCGGCTGTTCGGACGCCAGGCGTATGTCGGCTTGGAAGGCGGCTTTGGCTCGCTGACGTTCGGGCGGCAGGAGAACCTCGTCTTCAACACGGCCGGCCAGTACGACGCGCTCTCCATCGGTAACCTCGGCGCAACGGCGTGGCACGTCACCGCCACCGGCGTGCGCATCGACAACGCGGTCAAGTACGTGGGCGATTTCAACGGCTGGCGCCCGGGCGTGATGGTCGGCATGGGCGAGCAGGCGGGCGCGTTCTCTGCAGGCAACTACAGCGCGCTGTCGCTCAACTACGCCAGCGGCCCGTTCGCGTTCGGCGGCGCGTGGGAGCAGCAGAAAGACCTGCAGTCGGTCGGCACCCGCACCTGGACCACCGGCGGCAGCGTGCAGGTCGGCCCAGCCAAACTGATGCTCGGCTACATCAACTACCGCGACGGCACCCCCACCAGGAACGACCTCATCCTCGGCGGCGTGAAATACGACTTCAGCGGCCAGTACAACCTCGTGGTCGGCGGCATGGCCACGCGCCAGCGCGACCCCGACGGCCTGCGCTACACCGCCTACGCGATCCTGAATTACGTGGTCAGCAAGCGCACGTGGCTGTACGTCGGCATGGACTACACCCACCAGAAAGACGCCGGCACCGTCCTGGCAGCCGCACTGCCGAAAGCCTCGCAGACCGGCGTCATGGTCGGCATGCGCCACGGGTTCTAAAACGAAGACACGGCCCGGGCGCCAAGACGTGCGCCCAGACGGTTTGGCCTTTGACTTTCCCTGCCCTAGATGGCGCCTTGAATTTCTGTTGCAGAGAGGAAAAAGGAAGGGAAACTGTCTGAGCGAAGCGAGTTTTTCCCTTCCCCTCTCTGCGACAGAAATTCAAGGAATCCTTCGCCATCTCGGGCGCGCCTTTCTTTGCTTACTTTCTTTGGCAAGACAAAGAAAGTGAGTCGGCCCCGGCAGGGGACGAAACCCAGCAACCCCCCAACACCCTTACGCCGGCGCAGCAGCAGGCGGCTCACCAGCAGCCGATATCACCTTCCCCTCATCCGGCGCCACCCGCGTCATCCACTCCTCAAACGCCGCAGAAGTCCGCAACACCGTCCCCGGCGCCGCCAGCGGCACGCCCGCCTTGTCGAACGCATCCTTGAGCACAACGTTGAACGCCCGCAGCACATCCGCCTGCTTCTGCGGACGCGTCTTGAACCGCCCCTTGACGATCATCGCGCCACCTTCAAAGCGGTCCAGCCCGAAGATTTCCGCACCGCCGAGCAATGTGTAGGCAAAGCGCGGCTCACCTGCAATCTGGTCAGCCGCCGTGCGCACGAGATCGATCGCCTGCTGCGGTTCGGCCTCCATCGCCACGCGCACTTCAAAGTCGGCAAACGAGTAATCGCGCGAAAGATTGCGCACCGTCTTGATCTGGCTGAACGGAATCGACAGCACCGCGCCGGTGCCATCGCGCAGCCGCACCGTGCGGATGGTCAGGTTGATGACGGAGCCCGTGGCGACCCCCACGTCCACCGTATCGCCCACGCTGATGGTGTCTTCCATCAGGATGAAGATGCCAGTAATCAAGTCCTGTGCGAGCGACTGCGCGCCAAAACCCACCGCCAGGCCCACCACGCCGGCGCCGGCCACGAGCGGGGTCACATTCACGCCCAGGTTGGCCAGCACGCCAATACTGGCCGTCACCACCAGCGTCACCTTCAGGCCATTGCGCAGCAGCGGCAGGATCGTCAGCGCGCGAGTACTGGGCTGGGTGCGCGAGTTGGCGGGTGTGAGGGCCTGCAGGATCGCCGTATCGAGCAGGATCCACACGAGCCAGGTCGTGAAGACGGTGCTGATCAGGCCCGCCATCGCATCGGCAATGCGCCGCCCGTTGACCGAGCTGTGCGCCACGTCGATCAGCGTGTGCCCCCACACGCGCAGCACCAGCTCGACGAACACGACCCAGATGCCGAGCTGCACGAGCGCGGTGAAGAATTGCTTGAGCCGCTCCACGTAGGGCGAACTGCGCGTGAGCCGCAGGCGCATCCGCCAGCTTGCGCGCGGCCGCACGACCGTGGTCAGGAAGAATGCCGCCACCAGCAATAGCGACGTCATCACGGCGCGGCGCGAGACCACGTCTACGTTGTCGGGCATGGTGGCGGTGGCCAACATCGTCACGCCTGCCAGCACGACCACCGGCACCGGCCACAGCGCGGCGATCAGGCGGCGGATCTGGTTGCCGGCGTGCTCGCCCCGGCGCAGCTCGAGCGGCCGATTGGCGATAAGCTGACCGACTGGCCGGCGTGCCCAGAGCGCCCCCACCGCCAGCATCAACGACGACACCGCGTTGCACACCGTGGCGAGCAACAGGCTGAGCGGCCCGCCCAGCACCAGCGCGACGCGCGGGTCTACCAGCGCATCGCCGCAGGCCCCCAGGCTGGCAGCCAGGAAGATGGGCCACATGCCGCGCCTGAGCAGGTACTCCACCGCGACGCGCCGATGCGCGCTGCCGGCAAACAATGAGAAGAGCATCGCCACGCCCGCGGTGATGATCGCGCCCCACACGATGGCATAGGCCAGCACCACGGCCAGCACGAAGCCCGGCGTGGCCGTGTGCCCGAGCCGGATCAACACGGCAAACGACACAGCCCACGGACCGATCTTGCGCAACGCATCGACAAACAGCATGCGCGTGGTCGGATGCGGCCCAAGGCTCGCACTGAGCCCGAACAGGCGGCGCATCAGCGCACCCAGGCCAAGCAGGCCAGCGGCAATCATGGCCCAGATGCCAACCGTACGCGCGAAATCGGCGACAAGGCGCTGCCCCGCCCCGGCGGCAAGCAACAGACCGGCGTTACCGCTGGCGGCCTCGAGGCGTCGCAGCCAGTACCGCGGCGCGCCCGCCTCGACATCCGCCTGGACCGAACCGCTCTCGATGAGGGACGCCACGGCCCCCAGCAAGCCGGGTGCCTGTGCTGACTGCACGGTCTGCTGCGCAGCCACCCCATCGCGCAGCTGTTTCAGTTCGCTGACAAGCGCGCCGCGCTCCTGATCGTTGTCGAGCAGCGTGATGACCGCGTCGAGGGATTGGCGCGTCTGCGCCGGCGTTGCCGCAGGCGCAGACGCGCCCGAGGTGGACGGCGACAGCCCCGCCAGCTTGGCGAACGACACGGGCGCGGCATCGGCAACATGACCCGCACCTGCCAGCAGCAGGAACAGCGCGATCGGCCACAGCCGCATCCGGAAAAAGGAATGAGTACGCATGACGGGAAAGGCGATCCGTGCAGAGAACGACCACGGCACGATACGCGAATTCCCGGCGCAGACAACCTCAGCGCTTGGCGCCGGGCGGCAGCGGCACACGGCGCCACAGCCACGCCGCCGTGGCGAGGGCACACGCCATGCACGCCGTGACGATGCCGACCACACCGGGCCAGCCCCACGGCGCGTACAGCTTGCCGCCGGTCGTGCCGATCAGGCTGGAGCCCAGGTAATACGCCAGCAGGTACAGCGCCGCGGCCTGCCCCTTCGCGCGCTGTGCGCGGCGCCCCACCCAGCCGCTCGCCACGGCATGCGCGCCGAAGAACCCAAAGGTCAGCAGTGCGACGCCGCCAATCACCAGCGCCAGGGGCCTGGCAAGGGTGAGCAGCACACCCGCCGACATCAGCGCGGTACCGGCAAGCAACATTCGGCCCCGGCCATGGCGATCGGCCAACCGGCCAAACCACGCCGAGGCGCCGATGCCCACGAGATACACCATGAAGATGCCGCCCACCGCCGTCTGGCTGAGCCCGTACGGCGCATCCAGCAGGTGGAAGCTCGCGTAGTTGTAGATCGTGACGAAGCCGCCCATCAGCACGAAGCCCATGGCGAACAGCGCGCGCAGGCCGGGCTCGCGCAGGTGCATGCCCAGCGTGTCGAGGAGATCGCCCGGCGCCACGCCCTTGCGCGGCACGAAGCGGCGCGACGGCGGCAGCAGCCAGAGGAACGCCAGCGCCGCCAGCAGGCCCAGCGCGCCCGTAAAACCCATGGCAGCCCGCCAGCCAAAGTGATCGGCCACGGCGCCGGTCAGCACGCGGCCGGCCATGCCGCCGAATGCGGTACCGCCGATATACAGCCCCATGGCCAGACCCAGGCCCTGCGGATGCACCTCTTCGGCCAGGTAGGCCATGGCCACCGCCGGCACGCCGCCCAAAGCGATGCCAAGCATGGCCCGCGTCAGCAGCAGGCCGTGCCAACCCGGCAGCACCGCCGCGGCCAGCGTCAGCCCAGACGACAGCACCAGCGACACGCCCATCAGCGTCTTGCGATGGACCGACTCCGAGAGCAGTCCCGCAAACAGGATCGCAAACGCCAGCAGCATGGTGGACACCGACAGCACGAGGCTCGTCTGCGCGGGCGACAGACCAAAATCACGCGCCAGGAGGGGCATCAGCGGCTGCACGCAGTACAGCAGCGAGAAGGTCGAGAACCCTGCCGCAAACAGCGCAAGGTTGGCGCGCAGATAGCCGGGATGCCCGCGCACCAGCCAGCGGGAAGGATCGGCAGGTTCGGCGGCGATTGGCGTGGGAACAGGCGCAGCGGATGCGCTGGAGGGTTGGGCGTTCACGGCTGGCGAATCAGAGGCAACCGCCTATTATCGATCGCAGCCACCTTTTCTGCTGCGATGCACGCGCCGTGCGGGGCAGCCTTGGCACCGCGGCACAACCTGCTCAATTCGGCCCCGATCATGGAAACCACACTCTATTACTGGCCTGAAATCCAGGGCCGCGGCGAGTTCGTCCGCCTGGCACTCGAACACGCCGCCGTGCCCTACACCGACCTCGGCCGCCAGGACGAAGCCGCGATCGAAGCGTTTCTGGACGATGCCGGTATCGCCACGCCGCCGTTTGCACCGCCGTTTCTGGTGGTCGGCACGATGGTGATTCCGCAGACGGCGAACATCCTGCTGTATCTGGGCCAGCACTACGGCCTCGCACCGCAGGACGAGGCCGGTGGTCTCTGGACGCACAGCCTGCAACTCACGGTGGCCGATTTCGTGGTCGAGATACACGACACGCACCACCCCATCGCCTCGGGCGAATATTACGAAGACCAGCGGACCGAGGCGCTGCGTCGCGCACAGGATTTCCTCACGCACCGCGCGCCCAAGTTCCTCCGCTACTTCGAGCACGTGCTTGACCGCAACCCTGCGGGGCCAGCCTGGGCCGTGCGCGATGCGCTGACGTATGTGGACCTGTCGCTGTTCCAGATCGTGGCCGGGCTGCGCTACGCGTTCCCTCGCCACATGCAGCGCTACGAGCATGAGCTGCCGCACCTCGTCGCGCTGCACGATCGCGTGGCCGCGCTGCCGAACATCGCTGCGTATCTGCGATCGCCACGACGCATTCCGTTCAGCACGCTGGGTATCTTCCGCCACTATCCGGAGCTCGACGCCCTGACGTAGCGTCACCCCGTACCACGGCCGGCGCGGCTGCCGTGCTAGGCTGCCATGGGTGCGGCGGGCAGTCGGCGCCGCACGTCTTCCAGCGCTTCAGGCCAGCGTTCGATGGCCGCCAGATCGTGGATGTCCTGCAGATCGATCAGCAGTTCCACCACGCGGTCGTCGTCGACATTGACGCCCGAGCAGCGCAGCGCACGCGCGAGCAGATCGTCGCTCGGCACACGCAGCAGGCTCACGCCCAGCCGCTCGATGGCACCGCAATAGAACGCATCGTCGATGAGGATGCCGACGCCGCAGCGGCGGTTGTCGAGGCCGCGGTAGCGCGGCTCGCCGTCGGCGTCTTCGGAGCGGCATTGCTGCGCGAGCAGGTGCGCGCGCACGCGTTCAAAAATGTCCTCGAGGTCGAGGAACGTCCCCTTCCCTTCCATGGGCGTCACCTTCTGTGTGGTGATCTGTGACCGACCCTGCGGTCAGAATGTATCGACAACCGCGCCGTTCAAGCCGAACTGGCGCGCGATCGACTGCAGGCGCTCTTTCCACTCCCACGTGCCGAACACGTCGTGGGCGTTCTGCAGCTTGGAGAGCAGCTCCACGGTGTCGCGATCGTCCACGTCGATGCGGGCCTTCTTCAGGGCCCGGCGCAGCGCGACAACGCCGGCGTCCATGTAGCGCGGGATCTCGTTGGTCGGCTTGAGGATGTAGCGCACCGGCACGCTTTCCATCGACGTCGTGTAGTCCCGCACGCCGATCAGGTTGCCGATGGGGCAGCAGCGGCCGCCCTGGCCGTGGTACGCCGCGCCGCCGCGCGGCAGGATGGCCGCACCGCCCTGGCCGAACAGGTGGCGCACGGCGCCATCGTAGATTTCTTGTTTGCTGAGATATTGCGTCTTCATGTTCTTTCCCCTGACCCCGGTACCCGCATACGTCGCCGATTCGATCCGTTCAACTTCCGGTCTGACGTTGCGCGACAGGCCATCCGTGGGACCTATCTTGGTTCAGGATGCACCAGTACCATGGGCCGAAAAAGCACGGGAATGTAAGTCATTTTTACCGTTTGCTTTTTGGCAACGGATTGCCCGCAAAGGTGCGCCAGACAACGCTTTGCAGGTGCTTCACGGACCACGCGCCAGAGGCGTTTTTCAGCGGCGTGACGCGCCTTCGCAACACGGTGTGCGCATGCCTGCCCGCACGTGGCGCCTGCGTCGTAGGCGCGCCGCTTACATCCCGATGGTCTGGTCTGCGTGACCGAGGCAGAAGCCGCGATGGTCGTGATGTGCGCACATCGGCATCACTTCGTAGCCCGCCGCGCGCAGCAGCACCGCGCGCGCCGCGACTTCCGCCGGAGGCAATGGCTGCCCCGTGCCTTGCTCACGCACCAGCCGGCCCAGCTCGGCAAACGGCTGGCGCAGCAGATGTTCCAGATCCAGCGAACCGCAGTACCGCATCACATCACCTACCAGGAAGAACTCGTCGCCGCATCCGGTGCACGCGTCACATCGATTCGTCGGCCAACTCGGGCGACACGACCAGCGTCCGGCGCACGCGCGCATAGGCGGCTCGCTGCGCCCAGACGGCGTCTGTCAACGCGGCGATGAGCACGTCGTGCGACAGGCTCTGCGGTACCGCGCCAAACTGCGCCTGCACGGTATGGAGAGCCTCCTTCACTTCGCTGCGCCATCGGGCGTCGAGTCGCTGGGTCATGTTGTGGTCGCTCTGCTGGATCAGGCACGGTGGATCGGCAGGCTCGTGCCCGCTCTGGCCGTGCTGGGAAGGGTTCGGCGGAGTGGCTCCGCGCTTGCCCATGAATACGGCAGGCGCAGCCGAAACTTGACTGCCACCACCGGGGGCGGACACACGGGGCTCCACCGGATGGACTCGCCCATTCGCGGCGCAACTTCGGCGCGCTCACCGGGCCCAATCGGTTCCGGAACTGCCTCGATGGAGCCTCACGTGTCACGATCGTCTTTCCTGTGCCGAACAACGCTCGCGCTGGCCTGCGCGCTGGCCGCACCGGCCATCGCCACGGCAGGCGAGCCAGACCCGCGCCAGTACATGCATGGCATCGGCGCGGTACCCGCCACCACAGCCAACACGTTCAACGTGTTCTTCAGCGCATCGGGCCTGCCGCCGCGGGGCGCGGACCGCAGCGGAAACTGGCCGCACGACGTGTACCTCGCCCGCTGGCATGCCGATACGGGCGAGCTGGAAGCGCCGCACATCTTCATCCGCAAACCCGAGGCGCAGGAACCCGTGACGGTGGCGCGCAATCGGGCAGGCCAGGTGATGGTGTCGTTCGAAGACGGCTGGAATGCGCCGGAAAACGTCTCGCAGCGCTTCGGTATCTATGACACGGCGCTGCGGCCGATCAAACCGTATCCGCAACAGGTGGAGTCGGGCGGGCACTCCGGTCATATCGCGGCGGTGGGCGATCGCTTCGTGGTGTTCTACTCCGATGGCTGGGTCAACGGCGGCGGCGTGGACAACCTCGGCAGCGGCAACGGTGTCTACGTGAAGGTGTACGACGGGCACGGCAAGCTGCTGCGCAATGTCGACGTCGTGCACGAACGCCGCGAGTGGTGGCCCATGGTCGCCGGCGGCGCCACGCACGCGTTGCTGGCTTGGCAGCAGTTCGTGCCGGGCCAGACCGAGGCCAACCTGAAGATCGCGGTGTTCGACCCCCTGAGCGGCCGCGTCACCGGTGAGCGCATCCTGCACAAGCATCTGCAGTACTACACCTACAGCGTCGCATGGCTGCCGGCGGTGGAGCGATTTCTGCTGGTTGGCGTTGCCAAGGGCAACGGCTTTGCCGACCTCATCGACAGCGCGGGTAACGTGCGCGCGTCCATCCCGTGCATGCCGGCAACCGTGCGGGAAGCGGGCATCGCCGTGAACCAGCGCACGGCCTATACGCCTGCCGCCGATGGCCGTCTGCTCCAACTGCAGGCCGGGCCGGATTCACTGACGCTGTCCGGCACGCTGACCAACACCGACAGCAAGCGGGTGCACTGGCGCCCCGTGGGGAGCGTCGGCCTGCTGCGCACGTCCGGCGCGCTCGACTGGCTGTCACTCACGGAGACGGGGCTGGAGCAGTTGCACTTCGACCCGGAAAAGACGCAGCCGGCCAACGCCGTCGACCAGTGCCGTTAGGCCTTCAACGCCCCGGGGCCAGCAGGCGCAAGCGCACCAGGCCATCCCAGCGCGCGTGAACGGCTTCGGCAATGCGCGCGCGCTCCATGACCAGCGCGGGCGGCAGGATCAGGTCCACCTCGACCGCGCCATCCACGTAATGCAGCACGCAGTGGCGTGCGTCCAGCGATGTGCCGGGCGGCAGCAGCGGCGCGAGCCAGGCGACCAGCGCATCGCGGTCGGGTAGCGGCAGCGGGTCGGTCTCGATGCGTTCGCGGGGATCGACGTGGATCTGCACATCGAGCACCGCCATGGCGGTGTGCGCGGCGAGCGCGTTGGCACGGGCGCGCACGGCAATCGCATGGCCCTCGCTCACCGAGACGCGCGGGTCTACCTCGATGTGCGCATCGACGAGCGCCTGATCGCCCGTCACCCGTGTGCGCAGGTCATGCACGTTGATCACGCCGGGCGTAGCGGCCAGGCTCGTGCGAATGGCCTGCACCTGTGCCGGCGGCAGCGCGCGGTCCATCAGATCGTTGAGCGCCTCCCAGCCAAAACGCAGGCCCACCCTGCCGATCATCGCACCCACCACGCAAGCCGCAACCGGGTCCAGCCAGTGGTAGCCCATCAGGTTGCCCGTGACGCCAACCGCGGCAACCAGTGACGAGATCGCATCGGAGCGCGCGTGCCAGGCATTGGCGACGAGCATGCGCGAGCCAATCCGCTTGGCCATGGCGAGCATGTAGCGGAAGAGCCCTTCCTTGGCGGCCAGCGCCACCAGCGCCGCCACCAGCGCCGGGCCATGCACCGGCGTCGGCCCCTGCGGCGACCGGAGGCTCTCCACGGCGGCCCAGATCATGGCCGAGCCCGCGCCCAGCAGCAGCAGCCCGAGCCCCAGCGACGCGGCATTCTCGTAGCGTGCATGGCCGTACTGGTGATCTTCGTCCGGCCCCTTGTGGCTATTACGGTTGGCGATAAAGACGATGCCGTCGGCAATCAGGTCCGACAGCGTGTGCAGGCCATCGGCCACCAGCCCCTGCGAATGCGACCACAGCCCGGTCGCGATCTGGCCCACCGACAGCAGGCAATTGACCCCCGCGCTCACAAGCGTGGAGCGTTCGGAGCCTTGCTGGCGTGTCGCTGCGGAAGCGGTGAGGGGCTGATCGGAGGTCATGGGAACAAGCATGCGGGAAAGCGCAAGCATTGTGCCACGCGCCCCATCCCAGCTTGACTGCGGCATGAAGCCAAGTGCGCAACACGCCGCGACAAATTTGCACCAGGGCGGCGCAAATCGCGGCCCATTAATAAGACTTTTCCGATTTTCCAGGCGGGCTGCATCGGCGATTCTCAGCACCTCGGCAAACAGTTTGCCGCACGTTACGCGCTTCCGGAGACACGTCGCCATGCAATTCCCTGTTCAACTCGTCATCGCCGATGATCACCCCGGCGTGGTGGCCGCTGTGCGTCACATCGTGTCGGCGCTCGATGGCTTCGAGGTGGTGGGCGAGGCAGGCAACGCCGACGATCTGCTCGCGCTGCTCGGACGGGTGCGCTGCGACATCGCCATCACCGACTATTCGATGCCCGGCAGCCGCTACGGCGATGGCATCGCCATGCTCGAGTTCCTCCTGCGCCGACACCCTGACCTGCGCGTCATGGTGCTGACGATGCTGGAGACGCGCGCCCTGATGAGCAACATCCTGCGCGCAGGCGTCAAAGTCATCGTGAGCAAATCCGACGCGGCGGAGCACATCGTGGAAGGCGTGCAGGCCGTGGTGAACGATCGCATCTATCTGTCGCCGCAGCTCGATGCCAAGCTCCTCTGCCGCACGGAAGCGGCCGCGCCTCCCCCCGACGATCCTGTGCGCGTGCTCGGCAAGCGCGAACTCGAGGTGCTTCGCATGTATGTGACCGGCAAGACGGTCAGCGAAATCGCCGCGCAGCTCAACCGCAGCGTCAAGACCATCAGCGCGCAGAAACAGACCGCCATGCGCAAGCTCGGGCTGCAGACCGATGCGGCCCTGTTCGACTTTGCCGTGCGTCACGGGCTGCTCGGCAGCGGCGAGGCCTGAGCCGATGGCGTTGCACCGCAAGCTTTCGCCCCGGAGTCGGTTGCGCCTGGGCATCGGCGCCGGGCTGCTCGTGTGCGCGGCGGCAGCGGGGTGGCTGGGCAGCGCCGACAACGCCGATGCGGAAGGCGCCGCACAGAGCGGGCGCGGATTGCCGCCGTTTCCGCCCAAACTCACGGTGGGCGTCATCGGCCAGGCCATGAAGCCGCTCGAAGGCGTCGAGGCCAACCGGCTGAGCGGTTTCTCCGGCGACCTGCTGATGCACCTGATTCCGCAGGACCGCGTGCGCATCGTCCCGCGTGTGTTCGCGCGGCGCGACGAGCTCCTCAAGGCAGCATGCCGGGGAGAGGTCGACATCGTCATGAGCGTGGCGCCCCGCTCGCAGTACGACCGCTGCCTGGAATACTCGGCGCCCTACCTCGAGCGCCCGACTGCGGTGGTCGCCCGCAACGACAACGCCCTGGTGGCGCAAAACCCGTTTGCGGCCGGCACGCGCATCGCGGTGGAGCAAGGCTCCTCGCTCGAGGAAGAACTGGCGCAGCAATATCCCAACGTACGCCTGATCAGCACCCCCACGGCAGCGGACGCGCTCGACGCCGTGCTGCGCGAAGCGGCTGACGCCTATGTCGGCGTGACCTATCCGACCCGCGAGTTGATCTCGCAGCCGCGCTATCGACGCCTGTCGATCGTTCAACTCGTGAACCAGCAGGTCGATGCGCTGCACTTTGCGGCGCCGCGCGATCGTGCATCGCTCATCCGCTATCTCGACCGCCATCTCGCCCAGTTGCCCGACGCCACCATGGGCCAGCTGCGCGCGCGCTGGATCACGCAGGGTGGCGCGGCGGCCGTGGGCCTGCAGCTGTCTTCCGCCGAGCGCGCCATGCTGGCATCGCTGCCTCCGCTGCGCTACGCAGCCGACCCCGACTTCATGCCCTATACCTTCAACGGGCCGCGCGGCGAGGTGCTCGGGATCTTTCCGGAGTACCAAAGCTTCCTGTCACGCACGCTGGGCCTGCACTTCGAGCACATCAGCGTGCGCGACTGGTCGGAGGCACTCGCCAAGGCGCGCAAGGGTGAGATCGACATCCTGCTCGGCATGTCCGACCAGGATTCGCGCCCGCCCGGTTTCGTGCCGAGCCAGACCATCGACTCCACGCCCATGGTGATCGTCGGCCGCAGTGACGCACTGACGGTGGCGGCCCTGCCCGAGCTGTCAGGCAAGACGGTCGCCCTGCCGACCAGCGACACGCTCAACAGCCTGCTGCGTCGGAACGTGCCGAAAATCCGCATCCGATCGGCCAATTCGGTCAACGATGCGCTGGCCATGGTGGCCACCGGGGACGCCGATTTCACCATCGTCAACCTGCCGGTTGCCGATGCCCTGATCCGCCATCACTTTCCGGGCGAGCTGAAGGTGACGGGCTCTGCCAACACGGTGGAGAGCATGGGCATCGGCGTGTCGGCGCAGTATGCCGCGCTGGTGCCGCTCATCAACCGCGCGCTGTTCGCGATGCCCGAGGGTGAGCAGGTCAGCATCCGCAACAAGTGGCTGTCGGTCAGTTACCAGTTGGGCCCTTCGCTGTCGGCGGTCCTGGGCAAGCTCGGACCGGCCGCGGCGCTTGTCGTGCTCGCGTTGCTTGCGTTGTCCGTCAAGCAGATGCAACTGCGCCGCGAGAATCGCCAGCGCCGACGCGCCGAAGGCACCCTCGCGCAGCAATTGAGCTTCCAGCGCGCGCTGATGGAAGCCGTCCCGTTTCCGCTCGTCGCCAAGGATGCCCAGCACCGCTATGTGGCGGTGAATGTGGCGTTCTGCAACATGTTCAACCGCACACGCGAATCGCTGCTGGGGCGCACGCCGCATGAGCTGGGCCTGTATTCGGCCCGTGACGACGCCTCGCTCTCGGAGATCAACCGGCGCGCCGTCGAGATGAGCAAGAGCACGCGCGAGGAAGTCGCCATCGTCACGCCCGACGGGCAATCGCGCAACGTGCTGTACTGGGTCGAGCCATTTCACCTGGCCGACGGACAGGCTGCCGGCACCGTGACCTCGCTGGTCGACATCAGCGAGATCCGCGAGGCCCAGGCGCGCGCGGAACGCCTCGAGCAGCGCCTGCGCGAGGTGACGGAGTCGCTGCCGGCGCTGGTCTATCAATTTGAACTGCTGCCCGGCCACGCGCGGGGCAGCATTACCTATGTAGCAGGCAGGCCCCTTGGCACACTGGGCGCGCAGCCCGAGGATCTGGTGAGCTATCTGTCCACGCCCAGCCTGTTGATCCACGAAGACGACCGGGAACGCATGCTGGATGCCGTGCTTGTCTCGGCGCAGCAGTTGACGCCATTCGACGAGCAATTCCGTCACATCTGCGAAGATGGCTCCGTCCGCTGGCTGCACGCACGGTCGATCCCGCACCGCGAAACCGATGGCCGCACAGTGTGGAACGGTTACCTGAGCGACGTCACGGAAGAACGGGAACAGGCGGACGCCCTGCAGGCGGCAAAGAACGCCGCGGAATCGGCGCTGCGGGCCAAGGACCGCTTTCTGGCCATGATGAGCCACGAGATCCGCACGCCCATGAACGGCGTGCTGGGGCTGATCGAGCTGCTGCAACAGACCCGGCTCGAGGGCGAGCAGAAGCAGATGGTGTCGCTGGTGCAGGACTCGGGCCGGGCGCTGCTGCACATCCTCGATGACATCCTCGACTACGCCAAGATCGAGGCCGGACGCCTGGACATCTCGCCGGTCGATACCGACTTGCGCGAACTCTTCGACGGCACGGTGGGGCTGCTGGCCAGCCGTGCGCACGAAAAATCGCTCGCCGTACGCGTGAACGTGGCGGCCGAGGTGCCGGCGATCGTCTCCGTTGACGGCGTGCGCGTGCGGCAGATCCTGTTCAATCTGCTCTCCAACGCCATCAAGTTCACCGAGCGGGGCAGCGTGCGGGTCACGGCGGAATGCACGTCCATCGACGGCGATGTGGCAGACCTCGCCCTCCGCGTTTGCGATACCGGAATCGGCATCGCGTCCGACGTGCAGGCCACGCTGTTCGCGCCGTTCGTGCAAGCCGAACGCTCCACCACCCGCCGGTATGGCGGCACTGGCCTGGGCCTGGCCATCTCGCGTCAGCTTGCTGGCCTGATGGGCGGCACGCTGGTCATGGACAGCGCCCCGGGTCGCGGCACAACCATCACCCTGCGGCTGACGGCGCCCGTCATCAAGGCGCGCCATGCGGTGACCCAGTTGACGGGGCGCACGGTCGCCGTTGCAGTGGACGACGCGGCAGACGGACACAGCCTGATGCAATTTGCCATGGCGGCCGGTTTGCGTGCCGCGCCGGCAGCCGAAGCCGATCTGCTGTTTTCGGCATCCGCCCAGGCGCGGCCGGGCGCCATCCGCGTCACCAACAAGGCGAGCTATGCGCAGCACGGAGCCGCGCTCAGTATCAACCCGCTGTGCTGGCACGCCTTCCTGTGCGCCTGTGCGCTCGCCTTGCCAAAACCGGATGCGGCGCACCCACCGTGCACGCCGGCTGGGCCCGTGGCGGCAGGACGGGCCGGCGCAGCGCTGGGCGCGCATATCCTGGTGGCAGAGGACCACCCCATCAACCGGGAGCTGATCGCGAAGCAATTGAGATTGCTCGGCTATCGGGTCACCCTGGCCGAAGACGGCGTCATCGCGCTGGAGCGCCTGCGCGAAGGGCACTTCGATGCGCTCCTCACCGACTGTCATATGCCGCGCATGGACGGGTTCGACCTGGCGCAGCACATCCGGCAGCAGGAACACCCGGGCGGCCCGCGCCTGCCCATCGTTGCCATCACCGCCACCACGCTCGCCGAGGAGCACGCGCGTGCACGCGCAGTCGGCATGGACACCAGCCTGCTCAAGCCGACCACGCTGGCCACACTGCAGGAAGCGTTGTCGACACTATGGGCCACCGCAGCGCCCGGCAAGGCACGCGATACCGCCCTGGCGCACGAGGGCCCCATCGCGCTCTCGCTGGAAGACCTGCACAGAACCCTCGGCACGGGGCAGCCGGCGGCAAGCCTTGCCCAGGTCTTCCTGTCCTCGCTGGAGGAGGATGGCCAGCGGCTGCGTCCGATGCTGCACCCCCTGGATCGCACGGGCCTGCGCAAGTGGGTGCACCGCACCGGCGGCGCCCTGGCGCTGCTGCGCAGCCCGTCGATCGATGCCGAAACGGAAGCCTTCCGCCGAGCGGTTCATGCCGACATTGAAGCCGACATTCGCACCGCGGGCGCGCGCATGGAGAAGCTGATTGATCACATCAAACAGCTGTTGGCAGCATTCGTCTTGCCGGATGACAACGTTGCACATGACGCACAAGTGACTGATTCGTAAAGGGAATTCCGTTTCAAGCGGCGGATGCACCGCTTCTAGACGTTCAACTCCAATCGGTCGATTGACTTCCCAGTCAAGCGCCTCCTACGATGACATCGAACAATGTCACATTAAGAGGCGCCCCTGTGGTGCCCACGGAGACACCACGTGAACGCACGGCCCGATTTCCTGCGCCCCGACCCGTTTGCCTCGGGCACGCACAGCGCTGACACCCCCGCCCTGGTCGATGTCGCCATCATCGGCACCGGTTTTGCCGGCCTGGGGATGGCGATCCAGCTCAAGCAGAACGGCATCGACAACTTCCTCGTCTTCGAGAAGGCCGGCTCGGTAGGCGGCACCTGGCGCGACAACCACTACCCGGGCTGCGCGTGCGATGTGCAATCGCATCTGTACTCATTTTCCTTCGCGCCGAATCCGGAGTGGTCGCGCATGTATTCACCGCAGCCGGAGATTCGCGCCTATCTGGAGCGCTGCACCGATCAGTTCGGCGTGCGGCCGCATGTGCGCTTCCACCACGAACTGGCGCGCGCCGTATTTGACGACGCCGCCGGCGTATGGAACCTGGAGATGGCCGACGGGCGGCGCTATCGTGCCCGCACGCTCATCTCCGGCATGGGCGGCCTGAGCCGCCCCGCGTGGCCAAACATTCCCGGCATCGAAACCTTCCAGGGCAAGGCGTTCCACTCGCAACTCTGGGAACACGACTACGACCTGTGCGGCAAGCGCGTCGCCGTGATCGGCACGGGCGCGTCGGCCATCCAGTTCGTGCCGCAGATCGCCCCGAAGGCGGGCCGCCTGGACCTGTACCAGCGTACCCCACCGTGGATCCTGCCCAAGCCCGACCGCAAGGTGTCACGCGCCGAGCACTGGCTGTTCCGCCACCTGCCGTTCACGCAGAAGCTCGTACGGACGAGCATCTACTGGATGCTGGAATCGCGCGTGCTGGGTTTCGTGGTGCATCCGAAGCTGATGAAGACGGTTGAACGCATGGCGCGCCACCACATCAAGCGCCGCATTGCCGACCCCGTGCTGCGCGACAAGGTCACGCCCGACTACACGATCGGCTGCAAGCGCATCCTGATTTCGAACGACTATTACCCGGCACTGACGCGTGAGAACGTCGACGTCATCACCACCGGCATCGCGCGCGTCGAATCCAACGCCATCGTCACCACCGACGGCAAGCGCCGCGAGGTGGATTGCCTGATCTTCGGCACCGGCTTTCACGCCACCGACCCGTTCCCGCGTGGCGTGCTGCTCGGCAGCCAGGGCGTGGACATCGTCGATGCGTGGGGCAACGGCGCGGAAGCCTACCTGGGCACGACGGTCGCCGGCTTCCCGAATTTCTTCATTGTGGTCGGCCCGAATACGGGGCTCGGCCACTCATCGATGGTCTTCATGATCGAGTCGCAGGTCGCGTACATCGTTGACGCCCTCAAATCGATGCGGGCCCACAACGTGGCCGCCATCGACGTGCGCGCCGATGTGCAGCGCCGCTTCAACGACGGCATCCAGAAACGCCTGTCGAATGCGATCTGGTCGGCCGGCGGCTGCGTGAGCTGGTACCTCGATCCGAAGACCGGCAAGAACACCACGCTGTGGCCCGGCTTTACGTGGCAGTTCCGCCGTGCGACGGCGCATTTCCGGCTGGCGGATTACCGCACGCGCCCGATGACGGTGCCTAAGGGCGTGCCGCTGCGCGTCCCGGCCCGCACCGTGCCCGCTGCCGCCCCGACCACCCCCAACGAAGAAGCGCTCGACCGCGCGTGACGCGCCGACGGCCACCAGGAGACCCCGCCATGAAGTCATTCAACAACCAGGTCGCGGCCATCACCGGCGCGGCATCGGGCATCGGCCGCGCACTGGCGCTGCGCCTGGCACGCGAAGGCTGCCACCTTGCGCTGGCCGATCGCAACGAGGCTGCGCTCGCACAGACCGTGCAGCTCATCCGCGCCCATGAAGGCGACCGCATTCGCGTCACCACGCATGCCGTCGACGTGGCCGATCGGGCCGCCGTCTACCGCTGGGCCGAAGAAGCGGCCGCCGCGCACGGCAAGGTCAACCTGATCTTCAACAATGCGGGCGTGGCGCTGTCCAGCACGATCGAAGGCATGGAAGACGACGAGCTGGCCTGGATCATGAACATCAACTTCTGGGGCGTCGTGCACGGCACCAAGGCGTTCCTGCCATTGCTCAAGGCGAGCGGCAACGGCCACATCGTCAACACGTCGAGCATCTTCGGCATCTTCGCGCAGCCGGGTATGGGCGCCTACAACGCCAGCAAGTACGCCGTTCGCGGTTATACCGAGGCGCTGCGCCAGGAGTTGGACCTGATGAACTGTGGCGTGTCGGCCACCTGCGTGCACCCCGGCGGCATCAAGACCAACATCGCCAAATCGAGCCGCGTGTCGCCAAGCATGAACGGCTTCCTGGTGCGCGACGAGCAGCAAGGGAAGGCCGAGTTCGAGAAGTTCTTCATCACCAGCCCCGAGAAGGCTGCGCAGGTGATCGTGGAAGGCGTGCGCAAGAACAAGCGCCGCGTGCTGATCGGGCCCGATGCCTACGCCGCCGACGCCATGGCGCGTATCCTGCCCGCGGCCTACCAGGCCCTGGTCGTGCGCGAGGCCCGTCGCACGCGCAAGAAGGCGTTGCGCGAAGACACGGCGCCCGCCACCGCGCGCGCCAAGTAAGTCGGGAGCCGGCTGATGAAGACCGTGACATCGACTCCACCTCTGACCACCGCTCACGCTACGCTGAGCGGCGAAACCTTCGCCAGCCCCCCGCGCGCGAACCTGCTCAACGTTGCACGCGCCATGCTGCGCCCCGGCCGCATCGGCCTGCGCAGCATCGGCCGCGATGTGCTGATCGCGCGTTACGCCAAGCCGCAGTCGCGCTATCTGCCGTTGATGGGCACGCGCGTGCATTACACCGATGAAGGCGCCGCCAACTCCGAAGGCACGTTGCTGCTGATCCACGGTTTTGGCGCGTCACTGCACACGTGGGACGGCGTGCTGCCACAGCTCACGCGACGCTACCGCGTCATCCGGCTCGACCTGCCGCCGTTCGGCATCACCGGCCCGCTGCGCGATGCGCAAGGCCGCCCACGCACGATGGAGCTGCCGCTATATCGCGACTTCATCGACGCGTTTGTCGACACGCTCGGCCTGTCGAAGCTCACGCTGATCGGCAACTCGCTGGGCGGCATGGTGTCGTGGGACTTTGCCGTGCGGCACCCGGGCCGCGTCGAGAAGCTCGTACTGATCGACTCGGCCGGCTTTCCGATGAAGCTGCCGATCTACATCGACCTGTTCAATCACATTGGCGTGCGGTTGACGTCGCCGTGGATGCTGCCCGAAGGCATCATCCGCGCCGCCACGCGCGATGTATATGGCGACCCGTCGCGCGTGTCCGAGCCCACGCTGCGCCGCTACGCCGATTTCTTCTATGCCGACGGTGCACGACAGGCCATCGGCAAGATGGTGCCGAAGTTCCGCTTTGACGATGTCGATACCAGCGGGCTGGCCTCGATCCGAGTGCCCACGCTCATCCTCTGGGGCCAGCGCGACCGGTGGATCCCGCCCGCGCATGCCGGCGAATTCGCCCGCCGCATTCCCGGCGCCATGCTGCGCATGTATCCGGCGCTCGGCCATATCCCGATGGAGGAAGACCCCGTACGCGTGGGGACCGACCTCTGTGCATTCCTCGATCAAGGACGCGCGTCGACGCGCCTTTCAGAAACTACATTCCAGGAGAACCGCCCATGATGCCAGTCCGCCGCGACGTGCATCCTCACCTGCCGGCTGATCGCATCAGCAACTGGCACGAGCGAGGCACGCATGTCACCCACTTCCTGAACGCGCTGTCGATCTTCTTCCCGACCGGCGAGCGCTTCTTCATGGACAGCGTGCGCAACTACCGCCATCTGGTGACCGACCCGGAGCTGAAGCAGGCCGTGGCCGGCTTCATCGGCCAGGAAGCGATGCACACGCGCGAACACGTGCTGTACAACGACCTGCTCGACCGCGCCGGCCTACCCGCCACGCGCATCGACCGCTTTGTCGGCAAGTTCCTGAACATGCTGCGAAAGTACACGCCCAAGTCGCACCAGTTGGCGGTGACGGTTGCGCTGGAGCATTACACGGCCATGCTGGCCGGCCAGGTACTCGCCCATGAAGATGGCCTGGGCCGCAACTCCGAACCCGGCTACCGCCAGGTCTGGATGTGGCACGCCATGGAAGAGACCGAGCACAAGGCGGTGAGCTACGACGTGTGGAACCTCGCCATCAAGCCGGGCCTGCGCCGTTACATCCTGCGCACCTCGACGATGCTGCTGACGACCGTCACCTTCTGGGCGATGGTGTTCTACGTGCACATGCGGCTGATCCTTGCAGACCGCACCTGCAAGAACAAGTTCTTCGGTCTGGGCAAGGCGTTCCACTACCTGTGGATCCACCCGGCGCCGCTACGCAAGATCATTCCGGAGTTCTTCGACTTCTTCCGGCCATCCTTCCACCCGTGGGATGAAGACAACCGCGCCGCGCTCGAACGCCTGCCCAAGCTGATCTCGGAGATCGAAGCCTATGCGGCTGCCAACGGGGAAGCACCGTCGCCCTCGATCCGGCGCAAGCTCTCGACGGCCGGTGCGGCCGGATCTTGAGCAGGCATTCAAAACGCCTGCAGCACCCGTCGTATCGGGATCAAACTAGAAATAGATAAGGCGCGCCCCACGCATGGGCGCGCCGGAGACATTAGTGCTTGTCCGCCGGGCCGGGCGTGTTTGGCGGTTCGTGCAGGTGCTCGATGACCTGCGCGACGCGATCACCCAGGTACTTGTTGGCGGCAATCTCGAGCGCACGCATCAGCTCGGCCTCGACTGCCACGAGCGCCAGCGGGCGAATGCGCCAGATGACGTCAACGAGACGCGGTACGTCCTCGACCGGAGGCAGCTGTCCCTCGCCGTACTTGTCGAGTTCGCGCACGACCATGCTGACCAGATCGTCGGCCACGGCCTGCGTATGCGGACGGGCGCGCTCGAGGATGTCGAGCACTTCAACCAGCGGGAAACCGGCTTTCGCCATCTGCGCGCCGGCCAGTAGCGCCTTCGGGCTGCGTGCCACATAGCCGAGGCCGTCCGGCTGCAGCAGGCCAAGCGAGATGGCCCTGGCGAGCGCCTGACGCGACATCGCGCGGCCGAACAGCTTGGCGAGGGACAACAGCGAGAAATGCTTGGGCTGCTCATCCGACCACGGGCTGCTGATGGCGGATTCCAGCCCGAGAATGGACCGCAGATCGTGCCCCTCGACGATGGCCTTGAGCAGTTCCTGGATGTTGGAGAGCGTATAGCCGCGCGCCAGCAGGTGGTTGATGAGCTTGAGCCGGCCGAGGTGCGCCTGCGTGTAGATTCCGACACGTCCGCGCCGCTCGGGCGGATCGATCAGGCCACGGTCCTGATATGAGCGGACATTGCGGACGGTGGTTTCAGCGGCGCGCGCGAGTTCATCAATGGTGAACTCGCGGGCGGGCGGAACAGCAGGCGGACCGGCATCGCCGGTTGGTTTGCGGGCAGGCATGCAAAAATTTTACACGAGCGCGGCAGCAGGACCGACCTGCATGACCGCGCCGGTTGCCGGACCTTCCGGCTGACTCTCACGACGAGGAGACCGTCGATGCGGGACTTGACCTTACGCCATCGCGATTGGCGTCATTGGGCGCTCCGGGGCGCAGGTGCCTTGGTGGCGGTGTTCGCGCTGCAAAGCTGCGCGAGCGCCGGCGACCGCCAGGGCGCCATCGCCACCGAGAAGGCAAAGCAGCTGGACGACGCCCGCACGCAGGCGCATGCGCCGTTCCAATCGGGCGGACTTGCCACGCGCGAGGCGCGCCCCGCCACGCTGCGGGACTCCGGTCAACCCGACGCGATCTCCTACCTGCAGCATGTCGACTTCCGCTTCGACGGCGGCGTGGGCTTCGTCATTGACCACCTTGCGTTGCGCATGGTGCCGCGCCAGCCGGGCGACCCGGTGTGGCTGGACGATGTCGCGTCGTACACGCTGCAACCCGTCAACGGGACGGTGCGGGTGACAGCCGAGAGCATGGCCGCGCTGTTCAACACGGTCGTCTTCGCGCGCGGACCAGGCAGCGATCCGCCGTTGCGCAATTTCAGCTTCGCGCTCGCGGACGGCGCGCTCGACATGCACGCCGAGATGCGCCGCCGCGGCGCATGGGTGCCGATCGAGCTTCGCGGCCCGCTGGTGCTGCGTGACCCGCAGACCATCGTGTTCCATCCCAACGTGGTGAAAGTGCGCGGCCAGGACGCCGACGCGCTGATGGGCGCTGCGCATATCGAACTGGCGGATCTGCTGCCGGTGTCAACGCCGGCCGTGCAGCTGACGGGCAGCGAGATCGTCATGCAGGTACCGAAGTTGTTCCCGCCGCCCGCGCTGGACCTGAAGCTCTCCGCCATCCGTGTCACACGGGACGGTCTCGTCATGCAGATCGGTGAAGGCACCCCGCAGATGCCGCCGTTGGCACACGCCGTGGACACACAGCGCCCGTACATCCTATTCCGGGGCGGCGACATCCGCTTCATGCGCTCCATGCCGATGAATGCGCGCATCGATATCGTCGTCGCCGATCCGTCCAGGCCGTTTGTCTTCAACCTGTATCGCTATCGGGATCAGCTCGTGGCAGGCTCGCTGCGCTTTTCGCCGGATGGCGGCATCCGCGTGCTGATGCCGTCGTTCGACACACTGGCCGCGGCCCGTCCTGGGAAAGCCGCTGTGCAACTCGCCCGGAGGACCGTGCAATGATCGCCCCCGCCTTCGCACTCGCCACGATGACATTGCGCCTCGCGCTGCTGGCACTCGGTCTGGCCGGCCTCCTGGCAAGCGCGCTCTGCCGTGCCAGCGAGCCGCCCATGGCCGGCGTGCAGCGCAAGGAATTGACCGCCGTACGCGAACGATGGACGCAGCGCTGCGATCCAAGCTCCGGCGCCGCCAACGCCAGTGACGTGGCCACCCCGCGCAATTCCGGCACGGCGCCGCCGGTGGTACAGATGCGCAACGTCGATTTCCGCATCACGGGCGATATCGGATTCCGTGTGCACGAGCTGACTGCACAGCTTGTGCCGCGGACGCCCGGTCAGCCGGTCGACATGGACGATCCGAGCCAGTTCGATATCCGCATCCTCGGCGGCGAAGTGACGGTACCCAAGGCCTCGCTCGACGCCCTGTTCAATACGTACCTGCTGGACTACTCGCCGCGCTCGCTCAACGCGCTGTCGCTCACACCGGGGGATGGGGTACTCGACGTGTCGGGAGGCCTGAAGCTGCGCGATCATTTCCCGGGCGTTTGGCTGCCGTTCGGCATGCGCGGCACGCTGGCACTCAGGGAATCGCGTTACCTCGTCTACACGCCCACCGAGGCACGCGTGCTTGGCGTCCAGACGCTGGCGATCCTGAAGGCGATGGGGCTCGAACTGTCGCAACTCGCGCCGCTCGAACGCGGGGGCGCCAGGCTGGACGGCAACACCATGGTGCTCGACCAGTACACGGTGTTCCCGCCACCGCGCCTGATCGGACAGATGAAGACAGCGCGCGTGACACCTGATGGGCTGGTACTCGGCTTTGGCCCCGCCCCCATGCTGTGCGCAGCTGCGCCCACCGATGCCGGCAGCCGCATCTGGATCCAGTCAGGCGACCTGAAGATGTACAACGTGCTGGTGACGAACAGTCGCGTCCTCGTCACCGATACGTCCACGCGCGAGCCGCTTCGATTCGACCTCTATCACTATCGCGAAGCCGCCGCGCGCGGCACCACGCGCATGGATGCGGACGGCACGCTGCGCGTGGACCTGGCGCCCGCACCGGCCGTGCAGTAGGGCCACCGCGCTACTTCTGGCACACGGCGCGCAGGATCGCCTCACCTTCAGAATGCGGCACGACGGCTTCCCATCGGGGGCCGTCGATGTTCTTGGTCAGCACCGTGGCGTGCTGGCTGTCCTGGATCAGCGCGCTGACCGGCAGGATGCGATCGTTCTTGCAGTCGTAGACCGAGGTACGCGAGTCATATTGGTACGTCTTGCCGTCTGCGAGCTTGCGTGGCGCGTCATAGGCGTCGCGCGAGGTGGCGCGTACCGTGCCATCGCTGTTGCGCTCGATGGAGTCCTTGTCCAGATAGAGCGTGCCGGCATTGTTCGCCAACGGGGTCAGCTTGACCCAGTTGTCGGCCGCCATGGCCTTCGCGTTGCAGATCATCAGGGCGCATGCCGCCCAATAGGCCAATATCGTTCGAGTGTTTCGCATGGCTACCTCCATTCGCGTCATGCCGTGCGTGCGGCCTACCGTCACGGCACCTTCTGCCGCACATCGAAAGACCTGTAGCAATCGGCGTGCCGAACTTAGCCCCGCCCTTTCGGCAGGCAACAAAAAAGCCCGCGCAGGGCGGGCCTTTCCGAGACACGAACGTCGAACGACTTACTTCGCGGCGGCGGCCATGTAGTCGACGGCAGCTTTGACATCGTCATCCGAGCCTGCATACGTGCCCTTGGGCGGCATCGCATTCTTGCCGTGCAAAGCGCTCTCGTAGAGTTTGGCCTTGCCTTGGGCGAGCCGCGGGGCCCAGGCTGCCTTGTCGCCGAACTTCGGCGCCCCTGCCAGGCCAGCGGCGTGGCACATCTGACACGTCGACTCGTAGACCTTCTTGCCAACCTCGCCCGCTGCAGCTTGCGGTGCAGCCGACGCTGCGGGCGCTGCGGCAGCAGGTGCCGGGGCTGCGGCGGCAGGTGCCGGGGCTGCGGCGGCCGGTGCGGCGGCCGGTGCAGCCGCTTCCGGCGCCGATGCTGCGGCGGGGGCAGCGGCTGCACCGGCCGGCGCCGCCGGCTCCTGCAGCTTGCCGCCAGCCGAATTGGCCATGTAGACGATGGCGCGCTGAATCTCGTAGTCACTCACGTCATCGGGTGACGTGCCGCCGCGTGCGGGCATGCCGCCCTTGCCGGCCAGCGCAACCTTGGTCAGGCCGTCGAGCCCTTGCGGCAGACGCGGAGCCCAGCTTGCCGCATCGCCAAACTTGGGCGCCCCGGCCACACCCGCGGCGTGGCAGGTCGCGCAGACTTCCTTGTACAGCTGTTCGCCAGTCTTGAAGACACGCGGCGCGTTGGGGTCCTTGAGGTCCAGTTGCGCGACGGGCTTGATGCGATCATTGACCGCTTCCTCGGACATGCCAACGCTGCCCGCACCGTCCTTGGCGCCCAGGCCAACATAGTTGGCCAGCATGATGATGATGAGAATGGGAACGACGAACGCGGCGATCACCGTGATGATCAACTGCTTCGGGGTCTTGATCAGAGGCTCGTGTTCGTCGTGTTGCGCGTCGCTCATGCTCAACTCTCAGGATGGTGAAACCGCTCTTGGAACCCCTTGAGCGCGACCGGCATGAGTCACGAGCTATGCCGACCACGCGTGGGGCCGCGTTGGGTCACGATGAGGGCAGGAGGACCCCGGCAATCGCCGATCAGCCCGAACAGACCTGTCCCCGTATTATTTTCTGGCAAATGACGGGCGATTATATCCGCAATGCCTGGCCGTTTGACACGCGGGAGAGCCCTAGGCGGCGCTTTTCGACTTGGGTCAAAAACCGCTGAAAACGGCGTTGCGCCTTACGCCATCCCCTGAGTGCGATGGACGCACAGCGGCAAATACGCTATTCTGCGGGGCTCTTCTTTCGGTACGTTCTGTGCCGACACGCGCCCGTAGCTCAATGGATAGAGTACTGCCCTCCGAAGGCAGGGGTTGCTGGTTCGATCCCAGCCGGGCGCGCCACTTGGCTTACGTCACTTGACGTTCCCCCCAGCATCAACGCGGCATCCTGTCGCAGAGCCCATCCTCCCCCCGGCTGAAGTCGATGATTCCTGCGCGCCAGTATGCGGAACATTGACCACACGCAGATGCCAGCGGACGATTGCTGTGCCAGAATGCACAAGCGGAAAGCGGCGCGCCGACGCCGTCCGCAGTCCCTCAGGGCGAGCCGGTGTTTGACACGGCCCGGCACGGGACGCCATACAACACACTCCCACAAAAGGAATCAGCATGTCCACTCGTCGTCAATTCCTGAAGAGCATTCCCATCGTGGCCGCCGCGGGCGCCGTCGGCATGTCGATGTCGGACCTGGCAACGGCCGCACCGATGGTGGCTGAGAGCGACCCGCAGGCCAAGGCACTGGGCTACGTGTCCGACAGCGCGAAGGCCGACAAGGCCAAGTTCCCCAAGCACACGCCGGATCAGCATTGCGGCAACTGCGCCCTGTACCAGGGTGGCACGGCAGCTCAGGGAGCCTGCCCGCTGTTCGCCGGCAAGGACGTCGCCAACAAGGGCTGGTGCAGCGCCTGGGCGAAGAAGGCGTAATCGGCATCACGCCAGCGCAAAACGGACCCCGCGGGGTCCGTTTTTCATGGGCGCGCGCGGCCCGGGTGTCACGGTTCCTTGATGCCGGCGGCGCGCACGATGCGGCCATTGCTGTCGTATTCGGCGCGGATGGCCGCCGCAAATTGCTGGGCCGTGCCGCCTGCCGGCACAACGGCGGCCTGCGTGAGGCGGTCACGCAGGTCTGCGGCGGACAACGCCTTGTTGATCTCGGCGTTCAACCGCGCAATGACAGGCGCGGGCGTCCTGGCCGGCGCGAACACGCCGAAGGTCGACGCCATGTTCGCCTTGGCATAGCCCAGTTCTGCGAAGGTCGGTACATTCGGCAGCGTATCGAGCCGGTGCGGCGCGCCCACCGCGAGCGGGCGCAGCTTGCCGCTGGTGATGTGTTGCATCAGCGTCGGGCCGACGTTGGTCGACATCACCTCCACCTGGCCGCCCAGCGCATCGGTCAGTTGTTGGCCACCCCCCTTATACGGGATCAGCGTGATATCGACGTGCGCCTGCGACTTGACCTGCTCCAGCGCCAGATGCCCGACCGTACCAACACCCGAGGTCGACCAGCGAATCGAACCCGGCTTGGCGCGAGACTGGCTCAGCACGTCGGCAAAACTCTTGCCCGTGAACGCGGGCGTGCCCAGCAGGATCATCGGCGCGTACATGACATTGGCCACGGGGGCGACGTCCTTGAGCGGGTCGTACGGCAGCCTGCCGAAATAGGGATTGAGCGTGAGCGGACTGACCGACGAGAAGCCGAGCGTGTAGCCGTCGGGCGCCGCCTTGGCTACGGCGTCCATGCCGATGCTGCCGCCTGCGCCCGCACGGTTTTCCACCACCACCGGCTGACCAAGCTGGGCGGAAAGCCTCTCGCCGAGCGCCCGTGCCACGTTGTCTGAAATGCCACCGGTCGGATACGCGACGATGATGCGGATCGGCCTGAGCGGATAATCCTGTCCTTGCGCGGGCACGGCGACCAGCAGCGGCATGCCTGCGCAGAGCAGCGCAGCAGAAGCAATCAGACGACGACGGGCGGCACGTGCGGTGGTCATGGCGCAATGTCAGGGGGAGACGCAGAGGGGGGACATTGTAGGCGGATGCCCAGGCAACCCCGTCCGCCAACGGGCAAAAGAAAAGGCGCCCGAAGGCGCCTTTCCTTTCCCAATCGTGTGACTGCGTCGATTAGAAGATGTGGCGGATACCAACACCCACGCCAACTTGGTTGGTCTTGCCGTTCTGGCCGTTGGCAGTACCGCCCGGCAGTTCCGGAGCAGCAGCGTCCTTCACCTTGTCGTAGGCGACCGTACCGTACAGTTGGGTACGCTTGGACAGGGAGTACTCAGCCAGCAGCACGCCCGTGTAGCGCTTGCCGTCGTTGCCCGAGGTCAGCGCAGCGTTGCTGATGCTGTCGTAGTAGAACGCGCCCGTCAGAGCCAGCGCCGGGGTCGCTTGATACGTCACGCCGCCCAGACCGATGTGGTCCTTGCGCTTGGTGCCGCCCGGCAACGTACCAGCACCGCTCGCAATGCCGTACAGATTCAGGCCGAAGGTGCTGTGGTCACCCGCACAATTGCTGCCGCTCACGCAGCCGGTGCCATCATTGCTGTTGATATAGCCGAGGAACAGCTTCGCCGGTCCGATGGTGTAGTTACCGCCCACGCCCCAGACCTTCTGCTTGTCGCCGCCCGGGAAGGCCACGCCGCTGATCACTTGAGCGGCATTTTGCTGCTGCTGGTAGAACGCACCGATCATGGCCGGGCCAAACTCGTACGACACTGCGCCGCCCATGTAGCGGTTGGATGCCGCGCTGCCGGCAACTTCACCAAAGCCGTAGCCTGCGCCAACGTACAGGCCGTTCCACTTGCCTTCGTACTTGAGCATGTTCGACGTACGCAGACCCGTCACGCCGTAGTACACCCACGAGTTTTCCAGGTAGTTGCCAACGCCCAGCGGGTCGAAGTTGCCGCCCATCGTGAAGCCGAAGTTGTACTGACGGCCCAGCGTGACGGTGCCCATGCTGCTGTTGGACAGGCCCACGAACGATTGACGATTGAACAACGCGCCGCCATTGCCACGGCCGGTGTCCGGATCGAAACCGCTTTCCAGCACGAACAGCGCCTTGTTGCCGCCGCCCAGATCTTCCGAACCCTTCAGGCCCCAACGGCTGTTCGACACAGCACCGTTGTCCAATTGCAGCAGGCTGTTGCCGTTGGCATTGGCGTTCGTGGTGTAGTGAATCGTGGCGTCAACAATACCGTACAGCGTCACGCTCGATTGGGCGTAGGCAGAACCTGCGAACAGGGCGCCAACCGCAACCAGAATGGCAGACTTTTTCATGTGGGCTCGTAATAAATGAGTTGTCTCTAACCGCCCGACCCCGTGTGCATGAGGTTGGGCTCCTCCGTTTCCTTAACTTCCGTGTCGGAAGTGCCGCGCAAATTTAACAAAAGGCCTTATGCCGGGCAAAGCAATTCACGGAATCGTTCGATGAAGTGTGGTAAGCGCGCATCGCTCTTGATGCAACGCACCAAAACGGCCTCCGGCAAGGCCTACCGGCTGGTCATGCGCTGCTGTGGTGCACCACGACTGGCTTGGCAGTCTCGAACGCGCTTCGGATTAGGCAAAAGGGTGGAACACCCATCCCGCCGTTCGCAGGCTTTCCGGCGCGGCTCACGCTGACTTGCATCATTTCGGCGCTCACAACAAACCGTTCGTCGCACCACCGTGGATACAACCCGGCCTGTGACCTACCCTTCAGGCCGTGGCAAGACGTACACAGACCACGCCTAGAAAAACAGCATCGAAAATCAGTTGAAGAAGGAGTTCGCCATGCGACTCAAGCAGATTGGTATGGCCGCGTTGTTGGCGGCAGGCGCCCTGGCGGCGGGCGGCGCGTGGGCGCAAGCCAGCCGCATGGAAGTATTTGGTCAGGCAGCACGGGCCGAGCGGTTTGATGTCTACAGCGACGGTGCCCGCGCCGGCCGCTTCGACACATACACAGAAGGCATGCGCAGCGTCCGCTTCGATCCGTACAGCGAAGGCATGCGCAGTGACCCGGCCGGGCGTTCACGTGAGGGCGGCGGTACGGTGTACGGCTATCCCGTACCAAATTGATGCCCTCATCGGCAACCTCTTGCGGGCCGGTCTCCAGGCATCCTCCGAAATCCCGCCTTCTGGCCCACTCAGGCCCCGCTGGTGATGCGCCAGCGGGGCTTTTTCATGCACTCCGTCGTGCTCAATGGTCAGGGATGGCCCCTTCCCGCCGCGGGCCGCAGACGCCGTCGCGATGATGCACCAAGGGAAGGCAAGCGCAACACCCGGCACGCCTGGCGAATAGAAGCCTGACGACCGCGAGTCTTAGAGCGGGCGCTGCGACTACCTGGCCGCGCCGGTGCGATCGCGCGAGACGTCCATCACCATGCGCGTCAGAAGATACAGCCGAGGCACGATCGAGTTCAGGTCGACATATTCGGCATCGTTCGAATGCGCGCCGAAGCTCGCCAGCCCGAAGCGCTCAATGACTGGGGCCCTGGTCTTCGCGGCAGCAAACGCGGCATCGGTGCCACCACCTTCGGCCCGGTCGTCAATCTCCAGCGTCTTGCCGAGTTCTCCGTAGATCTTCTGGGCGTGCTCGGCCAGCGCGCGCGACGCCGCCGAGGCTTCCAGGGGCGGGCGGCGGCGCTCGAACCTTGCCGTGACCAGCGTGTCGGGAATGAGCTTGTTCTTGATGCGCTCGTTGATGGTCTCTTCCAGCTTGTCGGCATCCGCCGCGCGCAGCAGGCGCACATCGGCCTGCGCGCTCGCCATTGCCGGAATCACATTGCGATTCGTCCCAGCCTGGGCCAGGGTCCAGTTGACCTTGAGGCCGGTCTGCGGATTGGACAGATCGCGCATCTGCAACACCTGGTGCGACAACTCGTACAGTGCGTTGCGCCCATGTTCCGGGGCACCGCCCGCGTGCGAGGCCTTGCCCTTCACGTCAAGCAGGATCGCTCCGATGCCGCTGGTCGCCAGCGACAGCTTGTCGGCGGTTACGCGTGTGCCTTCGCATGAAAATACGGCATCCTGCTCGGCGCCCAGCTTGGCCTGCACGGCGCGTGCGCCGGGCGAGCTGATCTCTTCATCGCCGTTGATCAGCACCGTGAGCGTGCCGTACTGCCGGAAATTCACGGCCTGCAGGATCGAGAGGGTGTGCAGGATGACCGCCACGCCGTTCTTGTCGTCGGCAATGCCGAGACCGTAGGCACGGTCGCCGTCGATGCGGAACGGCTGCTGCGCGAGCATGCCCTTGAGGTACACCGTATCCATGTGGGCAATCAGCATGATGTTGCGCTTGCCTTCGCCCCTGAAGCGCGCCAGCACCATCTTGCCGATCTTCTCGGGCGTATCGGCCATGCGGTAGGCGTGGTCGCTCGGGTCGATCAGCTTGACGTCACCGCCGAGCATGCGCAGGCGGTCGGCGATCACACCGGCAATCTTGTCCAGGCCGTCGATATCCTTGCTGCCGGACTCGATGGACACCAGTGTCTTCATGGTGTCGATCAGAGCGGGCTTTTCCTGTTGGGCGCGCTTGTAGATTTCTGCTGGCGGCACGGCGGCGGCCTGTCCTGCGGCAAGCAGACCGGCAAAAGCCAGCAGCAGCATGACGGGGCGCACGCGCTGCCCGAGCGTCGGGGCTCTCATGGATGGTTCCTCACCAGTTCTTCGTTATGGTCTGCAACAAAAACCGCGATTTTCGCATGCACGCCGGGCCCGTGCCGGCAATGGAATCCGCCCTTCGGATGGGCCCCATGACCCAGCGCAACGGAATACTGATAGACCTGCGCAAAACGAAAGCGCAGCGCTGACACTCTCGCTACAATTGCTGCCATGCAATACATCCATGTCGTCAACGGCGATGTTGCCGGCGCCACGCTCAAGCAGGCGCTCGCACAGGCTGGCCGCCCCGATTCCGTAGTGGTGTTGCGCGACGATCTCGCCGTCGGGCCGCTGGCCGACGTCGACAGCGTGGCGATGGCGCGCTCGGGCTTCTGGCAGCGTGTGGCTCCCAACAGCAACATCGATTTCGCCGCCGAGATGCGGGACGCGCTCGCCTCGCTGGCCGACCTGCGCGAAGCCACCACCGAAGTCGCGATCTGGCACGGTCAGAGCGCGTCGGACCAGCTCATGCTGCGCCGGGTGGCATTTCACCTGCACCAGTCGCCCCAGCGCATCAACGAGGTCGGCATGGACGTGCGCGAACTCGAGACGCCCAACGGGCAGGGCCCGCTCACGACCATCGGCATGTATTCGGGCGCGCGGCTGGCGCGGCGGTTTTCGACCATCGCGCCGGTGTCCGTGCTGCGCATCGGCCGCCTGGCGTATGAGTGGCAGCAGACGGTGCGTGAAAACGCCGACGTGCGGCTCTGGAAGGGCAACACGCTGGTGCCGGTGTCGTACGGCACCGTCGACGAGGTGATCCTCGAGCACGTGCCCACCGACTGGGCCAGCGCGCGCGACGTGGTCGGCAGCATCATGGGCGCCATCGACGGCCTGCTCGCCAGCGACTGGTTCGTCTTCTGGCGCTGCCGCGAGCTGGTCGGGAGCGGCCAATTGCTCCTGCGCGGCGAAGCGGATTCGCTCGCCACCTGCGAGCTGCGCCGCAACGTGAGCGTGGCGGTCTGAGCCGACCCGCGCACGTCAAACTGCACCGCAAAAGAAGGGGCGCCCGGAGCGCTCCTTTTTCTTGGTCGGGTCGATTCGCGGCCGGTCCTCAGATCGATCCGGCGCGGACGGCAACGTCACCCCTCGCGGCGAATGCCCGCACGCGCCGGGCAGTCGATCGGCGCGCCGGGTTCACCACCGTCGACTTCGTTGGCGGTCTCGGCGTCAGCGGGGGCGTTTTCCCCGGCATCACGTTCCCCGCCCTCACCCCACGGCATGCCAGATTCGCGCAGGCGCTTGCGCTGCACGCGGTCGCGTTGGAACATCTCGGCCAGTTCGTCGCGGCCTTGCTGGGCGAGTGAGACCAGTTTCTTTTGATCGCGGTAGACCGGATAGACCTGGTCCATCGAATTGAACGTGTGGCGGCGGAACGTCTGCGCGATGCGATGCGCTTCGTATGGCTCCTTGCCCAACCCCTCCAGCACGCGGCGGCCGAGCATGAGCGAGCCTTCGAACATCTCGCGCTCGATCACCTCCACGCCGCGGTCGCGCAACTGGTAGACGTGCGACACGTTGCGCGCCCGCACATACAGCTTCAGGTGCGGAAAACGCTCGCGTACGCGGTCGACCACCTCCAGGCTCGTCTCCATGTCGTCGATGGCGACCACCATCATGCGAGCCTTGTCGGCGCCGGCGGTTTCGAGCAGATCCATGCGCGCGGCGTCGCCATAAAAGACCTTGAAGCCGAAGCGGCGCAGCATGTCGATCTGATCGGGATCGTGGTCAAGCACGGTGGCACTGTAGCCCTGGCTGTAGAGCAGGCGCCCGACAATCTGCCCGAAGCGGCCAAATCCGGCGATGATGACCTGGTTGTCCTGCGGCTCGATGGCGTCGGGCGCGCGCTTCGCGCCGTCGATCAGGCGCGGCACGATCACCTTGTCGTGCAGGAGCAGCAAGAGCGGCGTGGCCGCCATCGACAGCGCCACCACGAGGTTCAGCGTTGCCGCCATCTCGGCGCCGAGCACGTCGCCGGCCACGCCGGGGCCGAACACCACGAAGGCAAATTCACCGCCCTGCGAAAGCAGGAACGCAAACAGCCACGCCTGCCGGCGCGCGATGCCGAAGCGCGTCGCCAGCACGCGCAATGCGCCGATCTTCACACCCAGAAATACCGCAACGAGGCCGATGACCGCCAGCGGCTGGCGCATCAGCACGCCAAAGTCGATCGACATGCCGACGGCCAGGAAGAACAACCCCAACAGCAGTCCCTTGAACGGCTCGATATCGGTCTCGAGCGCATGGCGGTATTCGGAATCGGCCAGCAGCACCCCGGCAATGAAGGCACCCAGCGCCATCGACAGGCCGACGCTCTGCATGAGCAGCGCAATGCCCACCACCAGCAGCAGCGAGAACGAGGTGAACATCTCGCGCATGTTGGTACGCGCAATCGCGCGCAGCACCGGCCGCAGCAGCGTGCGCCCGCCAAAGATGACAGCGGCGACCACCCCTACCGCCTTGGCCGCCGCCAGCCAGTGGTGGCCGCCGGCGCTGTCGCCGGTATCGGGCGCCAGCAGCGGGAGCAACGCGATCATCGGGATGGCAGCAATGTCCTGGAACAGCAGGATACCGAAGCTGGCCGTGCCGGCCGGGGTGCGCATGAGATTGCGCTCGGTGAGCGTGGCCAGCGCAATCGCCGTGGACGACAGCGCCAGCCCCATCCCCGCCACGACGGCCGCGCGCCACGGGTGGCCTACCGCCATCACCGCCAGCCCCACGGCCAGGGCGCATACCGCCAGCTGCAGCCCGCCGTAGCCGAAGATGCTGCGGCGGAGCGACCACAGCCGCGCCGGCTCCAGTTCGAGCCCGATCACGAACATCATCAGCACGACGCCGAATTCAGAGAAATCCAGGATCGACTGCACATTGGTGATCAGCCGCAGCCCCCAGGGGCCGACAATCACCCCGGCCAGCAGGTAGCCGAGCACCGAGCCCAACCCTAACCGGCGCGCCAGCGGCACTGCCGCCACCGCCGCAGCCAGGTAGATGACAAAGTTGACGAGCAGGTCGTGCGATTGCATGGGCAAAAGACTCGGAATGTGTCAGGCGGGTCGACCCTGAACAGCGGGCAGCCACGGCCGCAGCGCGGCACGGACCGCGTCGATATGGGCTTTGATGACTTCGGGCGTCGCGTCGTCGGCGTCGTGCAGCACGTGCGGCGGCTGCCACTGCATCCCGCACAGCACGGCGGTCTGCTGAAGCGGGAGCAGGAACGTGTCGAACGTGTGGCCATGGATGCCTGCTTCACTGTAGGCCTGCGCACGGCCGCCCGTGGTCGCCAGCACCATGAGGTGCTTGCCGCGCAGCGCCGTGCCGCCGGGACCATAAGCCCAGCCCATCTCCAGCACCACGTCCAGCCACTCCTTGAGCAGCGACGGTGTCATGTACCACTGCACCGGAAACTGGAAAACGATCAGCTCCGCCGCTTCCACCGCCGCCTGTTCAGTGCGCGCGTCGATGTCGAAATCCGGGTACCGCCGGTAAAGATCATGGATCGCGACGCCCGGCAGACTGGCCAACGCATCGGCCAGCGGCTTGTTGACGCGCGAACGGCGTGGCGCAGGATGCGCATAGATCACAAGAATTCGCGGTGGGGTCATGGTAAATCGGGAGGCGGGACGGCTTGAACGCGCATCTTCGCACGGCTAATGTGCAGCGGCATGGTAGATGCCGCGCGAAGGACCGTCGGGTGGCGTACGCGCCATCCGGACCGCGCAAGCGGTTGAAACGTCTCTTTTTTGCGCGTTGCAATAACCGTCGTTGTTGACGCACCACAAACCCTGACAGCCCTTACCACTGCGATAAATCAATGACTTATCGAGAAAACCTGGCAGCAGACTGACGCCAGCCTTACGGGAAATCCCTGATTGCACTACAATGGCATTGTGCATTGCACAACATGCGACATGTACCCGGTCGCGTGCTCCGCAGACGCCATCCGCGCCTGCGTCCGAACACTACCGCGCCCACGAGGGAGGGCGCGATCATCACAGGAAACGTTGTCGTGAACCCGCTCGAACTGAGCAAGGCCATCGGCGTCGTCACCCAGGGCGACATCGACAAGACTGAAGCGGCACATGGGGCACCGCGCTCCACCGTGCTGGTGCGCGAGCTTGCCGCGCACCATCGGTCGCGCCTGCTCAAGCATCTGCTTGCCCTGGGTCAGGAAGACCGCCTGCTGCGTTTCGGCCAGGTAGTGGGCGATCACGTGATCGAGGCTTACGTCGACAGCATCGACTTCGACCACGACAAGGTCTTTGGTGTCTACGACGACCGCCTGGAACTGGTCGGTGTGGGCCACCTCGCCTACCTGCGCGATAACCCGCAGGGCCGCGTGGCGGAGTTTGGCGTGTCAGTGTCGGAATCGGCACGCGGCAAGGGCGTCGGCAGTGCGCTGTTCCAACGCGCTGCCATCCATGGACGCAACACCAAGGTGCGCACGCTTTACATGCATTGCCTGTCGCGCAACGCGGCCATGATGCATATCGCCAAGAAGGCTGGCATGCGGGTGCAATACGCCTATGGTGAAGCGGATGCCTACCTGGAGCTGCCGCCCGCCGATACGATGAGTCTGCTGACGGAAGCCATTGACGAACAAGTGGCCGATCTCGACTACATGCTCAAGCGCAACCTGCGCAATGCACGCCGTTTCGGCCAGCGCTTCTGGCGCTCGCTGGTGCCGCTCAAGCGCACGGTCTGACCGCACCCCACAGATGAAACGCCCGGCCTTGACCGGGCGTTTTTCTTTGGCACCGCGCATTTCCATTTCGCGCAATTTAATGCAAGCCATTTCATTGCACGAAGATCAGCTAAAAATATTCTATTTATCCGTCATGCCATTTTTTGATTTTCTCGCGACCCGCCAATCCTTATTTTCAAGAATTTGATTTAAACCACTCAAGCTCCCGCCAGACCGTTCGTTAGAGCAGTCGTTATCGATTAAGACGGGGATGATCATGCGGTTTTCGCAAATGAAAGTGGCTACCCAACTGGCGTGGGGATTTGGCCTGACGATGGGCCTGCTTGCGCTTCTGATGGTGTTCAGCCTGCAGCGCATGTCCGATTTTCGGAAGCTCATGGAGGAAACCACGGAAATCAACGCGGTCGAAGCCGAGCTGGCCGCCAAAATGTATAGCAGCGTGACCGAGCGCGCCCTCGCCTATCGGAACATCATGCTGCTTACCGAAAATGATGAAATCCGGATCGAGCTGCAGCGTATCGAAACCCAGGAGCGCTTATACAGCGAAGCGGCAGACAAGCTCGGCCGGATGTTCGATACGTTGCCCGGCACCACGGCGGATGAGAAAACCCTGTTCGCCCAGGCCCGGCACCAGGCCGAACTGGCGACGCCGTTCGTGTCGCGCGTCAAGGCGCTGATTGCGGGCGGCCGTAAGGACGACGCCTATCGGGTACTTCGCTTCGAATTCCGTCCGGTGCAGCGCGCCTGGTGGGATCAACTCGCCAAACTGCAGGCCTTCGAAGAGAAGCTCAACGACGAAAACACCGCCCGCGCCAAGGCCAGCTATATCGACTCCCGCAACTGGCTGCTGGCGCTCAGCGGCGTCGCGCTGCTGGTCAGCCTGACGGCCAGCCTGCTGATTACACGGGGCCTGATCCGCAAACTCGGCGGAGAGCCGGGCACGGTAGCCGACATCGCGGGCCAGATCGCGGGCGGCAACCTGGCCGTGGCCATTCACACCCGCAACGACAACGACGCCAGCCTGATGCACGCAATGAAACGCATGCGCGACAGCCTCGCCGCCATTGCCGAGCAGGTCCATACCAGCACCGACACGCTGGCCACCGCGTCGGAGCAGATTGCCACCGGCAATTTCGATCTTTCCACCCGCACGCAGGAGCAGGCGTCTGCCCTCGAGGAGTGCGCGGCGTCGATGGAAGAACTCAACGCCACCGTCAAGCAGAACGCCGACCACGCACGCCAGGCGAATCAGCTCGCTACCGTGGCGGCAGACGTTGCGGCGCAAGGCGGCACGGTCGTGGCCCGCGTGGTCGACACCATGGGCGCGATCAGCGCGTCGGCGCGCAAGGTGAGCGAGATCATCGGCGTCATCGACAGCATTGCGTTCCAGACCAACATCCTCGCGCTCAATGCGGCAGTCGAGGCGGCACGCGCCGGCGAGCAGGGCCGTGGCTTTGCCGTGGTCGCCAGCGAGGTGCGGGGGCTGGCGCAGCGCTCGGCAGCCGCCGCCAAGGAGATCAAGCTGCTCATCAACGACTCCGCCAACCATGTAGACGCCGGAAACGCACTCGTCGTGCAGGCGGGCGCGACCATGCAGGATGTCGTCACCAGCATCCACCGCGTGACAAGCATCGTGACGGAAATCATGGGCGCGACAGACGAGCAGGCCAGCGGCATCGATCAGATCCACCGGGCCATCTCGCAGATGGACGAGGTCACACAGCAGAACGCGGCGCTCGTTGAAGAAGCGGCGGCGGCAGCCGAGTCGATGCGCGAACAGTCCAGCCGGCTGGTGAGCGTGGTCAGCGTTTTCAAGCTGACCGACGCCACCGCGACCGCAGTCCCGCGCTTCGGCAATCGCCAGCCCGCCCTGTTGCCGGCCTGATGCGGAGGCTGCCGCGATCATGGATGAGCCTGCCGCTCGGCGGCATGGCCCGCGACAACGATGCGCGGCGCATCGCGGCGGATAGTCGCGTACAGGCCGACATGCTTGATGCCGCGCGCGAGGGGTCTGAAGCCCGCCGCCAACAAGGCGCCGACGCATTGGCACCCCCAGACAGCAACGCGCACGCGGACCCGGCACCCGGCACCCGGGCGCAAAGCATGCGTCAACCCGCAAGAAGATCGGCCGGCCCAGCCGTGAGGCAGTGGCCGATGCCTGCCCGACGTTGCCTCAGACCACCACCGGCAGCGCTGTCGTGTCCTTGATCCGCTCCAGCGCAAAGCTGCTCTTCACATCGATGACCGCCGGGTGCGCGAGCAGCTGGTCGCGGATGAAGCGCGCAAAGTGCTCCATGTCTTCCACGAACACCTTGAGCAGGTAATCCATCTCGCCGGTCATGGCGTAGCACGTGACCACCTCGGGCCACGTCGCCACAGCCGCGCGAAAATTGTCGGACGGGCCTTTCCCTTTGGGCGCACCGCCCTGCTTTTCCAACCGCACGTTGATATAGGCCGACAGCCCCAGCCCGATCTTGGTCGGGTCGAGCAGCGCGGCGTACTGGCGGATGACGCCGGACTCCTCCAGGCGGCGGATGCGTCGCAAACACGGGCTGGGCGACAGATTTACCCGCTCGGCGACTTCCAGGTTGGTGAGGCGGCCGTTGTTCTGCAGGACCTCCAGGATCTTGCGGTCGATCTTGTCGAGTTCCACCTTATTCATTTTGTTGCTCCGCACCAATTAATTCGGCAATTTTCTTGCGCAAATTTAGCAAGGTGGGCACAACTTCGCAATTTTTGCGTGGATCGACACTTCTACACTGCGAGGATCATCAAAGACCTGAGCGCTCCAACAGCGCGCCCCCACAGGAGACTTACCATGCAATTCACGCCTTGGGAAAACCCGATGGGCACCGCCGGCTTCGAATTCATTGAATATGCCGCGCCGGACCCCGTTGCCATGGGCAAGCTGTTCGAGAACATGGGCTTTACCGCCATCGCGAAGCACCGCCACAAGAACGTGACGCTGTATCGCCAGGGCGAGATCAACTTCATCATCAACGCCGAGCCGGATTCGTTCGCGCAGCGCTTTGCGCGCCTGCACGGCCCGTCGATCTGCGCGATCGCGTTTCGCGTGCAGGACGCCGCGTTCGCCTACAAGCGCGCGCTGGAACTGGGCGCCTGGGGCTTCGACACCCACAGCGGCCCGATGGAGCTGAACATTCCGGCCATCAAGGGCATCGGCGATTCGCTGATCTACCTGGTGGACCGCTGGACCGGCAAGAACGGCGCCAAGCCCGGCGACATCGGCAACATCAGCATCTACGACGTCGATTTCGTGCCCATCGCGGGCGCCAACCCGAACCCCACCGGGCACGGCCTGACCTACATCGATCACCTGACGCACAACGTCTACCGTGGCCGCATGAAGGAATGGGCCGAGTTTTACGAACGCTTCTTCAACTTCCGTGAAGTGCGCTACTTCGACATCGAAGGCCAGGTCACGGGCGTGAAGAGCAAGGCGATGACGAGCCCGTGCGGCAACATCCGCATCCCCATCAATGAGGAAGGGACGGAAAAAGCCGGCCAGATCCAGGAGTACCTGGACATGTACCACGGCGAGGGCATCCAGCACATCGCACTGGGTTCGACCGACCTGTTCAAGACGGTGGACGCACTGCGCGGACAGGGCATCAAGCTGCTGGACACCATCGACACGTATTACGAACTGGTCGACAAGCGTATCCCCGGCCATGGCGAAAACGTGGCGGAACTGAAGACGCGCAAGATCCTGATCGATGGCGCGCCGGGCGACCTGCTGCTGCAGATCTTCTCCGAGAACCAGCTCGGCCCGATCTTCTTCGAGTTCATCCAGCGCAAGGGCAACCAAGGTTTTGGCGAGGGCAACTTCAAGGCGCTGTTCGAGTCGATCGAACTCGACCAGATGCGCCGCGGCGTGCTCAAGGCCGACAAGCAGCCCGCCTGAACGCCCTCCACATCAGGCATGCTGTACTCACACCCCGGTGGTTCGCCATCGGGGTATTTTTTTGCGCGCATGAAAAACGGCGCCCGAAGGCGCCGCGGATGGCATTGCGATGGCGCGGGGATTATTCGCCCTTCGTGGCCGCCGGGCCGCCCGGCATGCCGGGGGCTGCCGGCGTGTTCTTCTGGGCCTGGCGGGCATCGTGGCGCGCCTTCATGTAAGCGCGGATCTCGTCCGGCGTGATCTTGCCGTCGTGGTTGGCGTCGATCTGGTCGAAGTTCTTGGCCAGGCGCGGCATGCCGGCCTGGACTTCATCCTTGGTCAGGGCGCCGTCGCCGTTCTTGTCGGCGGCCTTGAACCTCGCGTCGAAGCGCTGTGCCAGCTTCTCGCGCATTTCACCGCGGTGCGCCTTGTGCCAGGCGGCCAGTTCATCCTTGCTCAATTGGCCGTCATGGTTGGTGTCGATCTGGTCGAAGTTCTTTTCCAGCCAGGCGTGACCCTTGGCCTCATCGCGGGATACCTGACCGTCGCCGTTTGTGTCGATGGCTTTCAAGCCACCGTGGCGTCCGGGCCCGGCCATACGCGAACCGGCTTGCGACGCCGGTGCAGCCGGTGCCGCGGCCGGTGCTTGCGCGCTGGCGGTGGGTGCGCTGGCCTCTTGCGCACGAGCGTCCGTTCCCGACATGGCCAGGAACAGGGCCGAGGTGGCGAGGAAGGCTTGAACAGCACGTTTGTTGGTCATGGTCAGCTCCTTTTCACATGGACTGTGTAGCGGATTAGAACCTGACAATGCCAGCGTGTTGCCGTGTTTTACACGCTGTTACCGCAATGACATGCGCTGTAATATCGCCCGACCAGTGCTTCGGGAGCCGCGAAAAGCCTACTGCTGGGGCGGCGGCTGGCCGATATCGCTCTTGCGCGCTGCGGCAGCCGCACGATGGCGCGGGCCGGCGATGCCGCCCACAGGGTTGGAAGCCTCTTCGCCCGTATTGATTTGCGGCGGGGCGATCGGCAGCATGGCCCCCGGCATCGCCGTGTTGGCGGGGTTGTTGGGGACAGCCGGTGCAGGCGGCACCGCCGGTGTCGCCAGCGGCGCGGCTGCACCCGACGGCGGCAGTGGCAACGACGGCACATGGCGGCTGGCCGGCGACACGCCCGCCACGGCACTGGCCGGCAGTGGAATCTCTTGGCGGACGCCGTTGCGCTCGATCACCACCGAGCGCGACTTGATCTCCACCAGCTTCAGATTGGGCGACAGCGACTTACCGGCGCGCACGGCTTGCGGGGGCCCGCCGTCCACAGAAACGATCGCCGCGCCGCTGCCGTCGGCCAGATCGGCCACCACGCCCGCCACCTGAACATCGCGCGGGCCATTCTGAGGGCCACCCCCAAACAGCGTGACGGCGGCGCCGGTCTCCAGCGCGTCGGTCTGCGCCACGCGGGCCTCGCGCGGCACAGACAGCGAGCGCAGCGACGACAGCGTCAGCACCCAATGCGTCAACAGCGCGCACAGGGCAGCAAACAGTACAAGACTGAGCAGGCGGGACGACTGTTGAGCGTTCATGAAACGTGGTGATCCACCGTGAGCATGCGCTGATTCTATCCGGCCTTCATGCCGGTTCGGTGAACCATTGGAAGACTGCGTCGAAACGCCGGAACCTCACCCCCCCGGTGTGCGGTCTATGTTCATATGTCACAGATATACTGTGTTCCTTCTTCTTATTGCCGACTCTCTCGCCATGATGCAAGGCCAACTTCGCTCATCTTTGCGCCAACGCGCCCTCGCCCGCGGCGCGGCGCGCGGTTTCACCCTGATCGAAATCATGGTGGTGGTGGTGATCCTGGGCATTCTTGCCGCGCTGGTGGTGCCCAAGATCATGAGCCGCCCGGACGAGGCGCGCATCATCGCCGCCAAGCAGGACATCGCTTCCATCTCGCAGGCACTCAAGCTCTATCGACTGGACAACGGGCGTTACCCGACCACCGAGCAGGGCATTGGCGCGCTGCTCAGCAAGCCCACCACCGAACCGATCCCGAACAACTGGAAGGCAGGCGGCTATCTGGAGCGCCTGCCCAAAGACCCGTGGGGCCACCCGTACCAATACCTGAACCCGGGCGTCCGCGGCGAAGTGGACATCTTCAGCTTCGGGGCCGATGGTCAGGCCGGCGGCACGGGCAACGACGCCGACATCGGCAACTGGGACAACTGAGCCCAACCCGCCCGAACCGCACATCATGTCCGGCCAAGCCCGCCGTCGACAGCTTCCACGCGGCTTTACGCTGCTGGAGCTGCTTGTCGTGGTGGTCATCATCGGCATCGTGCTGGGGGTGGTGGCCGTCAACGCCACGCCCAATCCGCGCTCGCAGCTGGCGGACGACGCCCAGAAGCTGGCCCGCCTGATCGAGCTCGCGCAGGAAGAGGCCCAGCTCACCTCGCGGCCCGTGGCGTGGGAGGGCGATACGCAAGGCTGGCGCTTCTTTGAATCGACCCCCAATGGCTGGCAGCCGCTCACGCGGGACGTGCTGGCGCCTGGCCACTGGCGGCAACCGATGGATCAGGTGCAGATCGTCGCAGGAACCGCCGCGGCGCCCGGTGCGCCGCAGCGGCTGGTCTTCGGCCGCGAAGCCATCGGGTTGCCATGGCGCGTGGCGCTCACGGCGCGGGGTTCACGCGTGGATGTGGTCTCCGATGGCGGCCCCCGCGTGCTGACGGAAACGCAATGACCCGCGCGCGTGGTTTCACCCTGCTTGAAGTGCTCGTCGCGCTGACCATCGTGGCGGTGGCACTCACCGCCACCATGCGGGCCATGGGCGGCATGACCAACGCCAGCGAATCGCTGCAGACGCGCATGATCGCGACGTGGAGCGCCGAGAACCACCTGGCTAATCTGCGCCTCGCTCACGCCTTCCCCGACCCGGGCGCCCGCGGCTTCGCCTGCCCGCAGGGCGATACACCGCTGTGGTGCGAAGAGACCATCGCCACCACGCCCAACCCGGTATTCCGCCGCGTGGAGGTGTCGGTCTATCCGGACGCCACCAAGTCCGTCCGCCTGGCCTGGCTCGTCACCCTGCTACCCAACGATGCGCGCAATGTCTTCTGACCGCCCCGCCCCGGGCGGGAACCGCGGCGCGCACGGCTTCACGCTGCTGGAGCTGCTGGTGGCGATCACGCTGCTGGCCATCCTGGCCGTGATCGCCTGGCGCGGGCTGGACAGCATGACCCGCACGCACGAGGCGCTGGCCCAGCGCGACGAACGCATCGAAGCCCTCAAAACCGTCTACGCCCAGTTCGATGCCGATTGCACGCAGCTGGCCGATCCGAACACGCTGTCGCGTTCGCCCGTGGAAGTGGACGCCAACCGCGTGCTGCTGGTGCGAGATCGCCGCGACGACGGGCAGCCGCCTGCATGGCAGGTGGTGCTCTATCGCATCGTCGATGGCCGTCTCGAACGCCTGCAGAGCCCCCCCATCACCAACCGCAGCGACCTGCGGGGTGCGCTCGACACCCTGCGCCAGGGCGGCGCCAATGCGGCGCGCTATCTGCTGGCCAGCAATGTCGACGGCATCAGCGCGCGGGCCTGGGTCGAACCCGGCGGCTGGATGGACAACACAGGTGCGCTGTCGGCGGCGCTGTTTCCGGCGGGTAGCAATACGACCACGCTGACGGGCCTGCCATCGGCCTCCACGCCTGCCGCCTCCGATGTTTCGGCCAACACCCCTGGCGTGGTGGTGCCGGCGGCCTCGGTGCGCGCGGTGGAACTAGCCCTGCTCGTGCGCATGACGCCGCAGGGCACGCCGCAGCGCTTCACGCGCATCTGCATGACGGGGCTCTGACATGGCGCGATGCTCCCGACCGCTTCGTCTCCGTGATGTGCGCCAGCGCGGCGCGGCCATCATCACCGCGCTGCTGGTGGTCACGCTGGCGGTGGTGATCGTCTCGGGCATGCTGTGGCGCCAGCAGGTGGAGATCCGCGCGGTGGAAAACCAGCGCCTGAAAGCGCAGGCCACGTGGATCGCGCGGGCAGGTATCGACTGGGCCCGCCTCATCCTGCGCGACGACCAGCGCCGCACCGGCGCCGTCGACCATCTCGGCGAGATCTGGGCGGTGCCGATCCAGGAAACCAAGCTGTCGGACTTCCTCGGCAGTTCGCTGCGCACAGACACCGCGGGCGAGGAGTCGTACCTGTCGGGCCGCATCTTCGATGCCCAGGCACGCTTCAACCTGATGAATCTGCTACGGACGCGGACGCTGGGCACGCGCACCATCGTTGCCGGTCGCGACAAAGGCGGCATCAAGGCCTACGGACTGCTGTTGCAATCGCTCAACATCGACCCGAGCCTGGCCGACGTCACGGCAAGCTATCTGGCGCAGATGCTGGGCGGCTTCCAGTCGCTCGACGCCAGCCAGGGCGGCCAGCCAGGCAGTGACGAAGGCGCGGGCAGCGGCAATGGCGGCAACGGGCCCCGCCCGCTGGATGACGTCGACAGCCTGCTGACCATCCCCGGCTACACGGCGGACATGATCGCCAAGCTGCGCCCCTACGTGATCGTCCTGCCCACCCGCACCCAGATCAACGCCAACACCGCCAGCGCCGAAGTGCTGGCCGCCGTCATCCCCAACCTGAGCCTGGACCGCGCACGCGCCCTTGTGCAGGCCCGCGACCGCGCCTACTTCCGCAACATCGGCGATGTCACCAACCAGCTGCGCGGCGTCGCACCCGGGGCCGACAGCACCGCTGCCGCCAACCTGCTCGACGTGCAGACGCACTACTTCCTGGTCTACGGCATGGCGCGCCACGAGCGTGCCCAGATCGGTGAAGTGGCGCTTGTTTCACGTGGCGATCCGGTCAACAATAATGCGACCCGTATCGTCTGGGTACGCCGCACGGACGGCATACCGCCATGACGGCGCGGCCATATCCTCCAACAGGCGTAGGCGTCGCTTGTAGACAGACCCAGGCCTTCGCCGTATTGTCATCCGCATCGTTCAGCATCGCGGGTTTTGCGCGATACGGCGGCTCCGTTGGTACCTCGCATCCCAGTTCTCAAATCAATCGAGGAGCGGTTTGACGACCTCCCTGTACGTGCGCCTGCCGCACCGGCCCATTCAATCGCCCGAGCGCTGGTCGGCGGGCGCACTTGCCTCCGTGCCCTTCGCACTGGTGCGCGAGGAAGGCGCGCAAGGGCCCCAGCGCATCGTGCGCGAGGGCACGTCGCGCCCTGACGACCTGCCGGCAGCCGACCGCCTGATCCTGCTGCTGCCCGCCGCCGACGTGCTGCTGGTCCCCGCCAACGTGCCCCCCCTGGCCCTGCCCAAGCTGCGCCTGGCGCTGCCCAACCTGGTGGAAGACCGCCTCGTGCAGGACGCCCAGCAATGCCATATCGCCCTGGGCCCGCGCCTGACTGCCGCACCCGCACGCGGCTGGCGCGCCCGGGAACCGCAGTCGCGCGCGCTGATGGTGGCCGATCGCGCATGGGTACGCTTCATCCTCGACACCTTCGGGGCGCACAGGCACCGCGCATGTCATCTAGTGCCTGCGCAGCTTTGCCTGCCGTTTGAAACGCCTGCGGCGCTTGCGCCTCGCGTGGAGGCCGCCACCGAGGCAGAGCGCGCCGAGCCGTCGCTCGATGCGCCTGCTGAACCCGCGGCCACGGAAGCCGCCTCGGCTGGCCTTGCGCCAGCCACCATTGCGCTCGACGCCGCACCGCCGTCCGACCCAGACGCCCCCGCTGCCGTCGACATCACCGTACGCATCGGCCCCGCCGGTGGCTACGGCCTGCGGCTGATGCCTGCCAACGTCGCCAGCTGGCTGGCCATTGCGCCGGCCCCTGCCACGCTGATGGTGTCGCCCGCACTGCGCGAACTGGCGCCCAGCCTGTCGGCCGACCCCGCTGCCGCCGCACTCGACTGGACGGCCTGGGCTGCCGGGGCGCGCGCCGCGCTCGCGTCGGGTGAAGCCGATCTGTGCCAGTTTGATTTCGCCAACGGCGGCATGGCCAGCGTGGACTGGCGCCGCTGGCGCCTGCCGATCGCGCTGGCGGCGCTGATCGTGGTCGTGCAGCTCATCGGCATGAACGCACGCTGGCTCACGCTGCGCGCCGAGCAAAAGCGGCTCGACGCGGCCATGCGGACGCAGCTGCAAACCGCCTTCCCGAATACGCCGGTGATTCTCGACCCGCCCGCGCAGATGCGCCGCCAGGTCGAGCAGCTTCGTCTGGCGGCCGGAAAATCCGCGCCGGAAGATTTCCTGCCGCTGGCCGATCGATTTGCCCAGGCCGCCACGGGGCTTGCGCCCGATGCGCTGGTCGCGCTCGACTACCACGGCCGCGCGCTGACCGTGACGCTCAAGGACGGCACCGACACCAGCGCCCTGCGCACTGCCGCCCGCAACGTCGGCCTGAACATGGACACCGCCGAGGCGCCACGCGGCGCAGAAGCAACCGTACCCGGCTCGCGCTGGACGGTCACCATCGCCCAATAACGACGACGCCATGGCGACTTCCCCCTCCTCCGCTTCCGGCGCATCCGCCTCTCGCCGCCTGCCGCGCTTCGGCGTGCCAGACCCCGTGCGCGACGCAGCCACCACGTTCTGGATGCAGCGCGAACCTCGTGAACGCCGCATCCTGGCTGGCGGCGGCGTGATCCTGCTGCTCGTCATCCTGTATCTCCTGCTATGGGAGCCCGCCTTCGAAGGCCAGCGCCGTATCGAAAAGGCCCTGCCGCAAATGCGTAGCCAACTGACCGAAATGGAGACGCTGGGCCAGGAAGCGCGCGGACTCTCCGCCATCGCCGCCGCCCCGGTGCCGCATGGCGCCGAGCTGCAACAGGCACTCACGACCAGCCTCAGCAACCACGGCCTGAAAGCCATGCGCATGGCCTTGTCGGGTGAGAGCGTGCAGGTGCAGCTGGATAAGGTGCCATTCGGCGCGGTGGCCGAGTGGCTGCAGGAAGTCAGGCAGGCCCAGCGCATGAAGGTGATCGACGCGAACATCAAGTACGTCGGCGCCACCGCCCTGGTCAACGTGACGGCGACGCTGCAAGGCCCCGCCGCCTCAGGCCACTGACGGATCGCCCCGTGCCAATGGGAATCGAATCTCTGCCACCGCTGCGCATCCGCCGCCGCGCCGATGCCGACGAGCGCGCGAGCCTCGGCTGGCGCGTGCTCTGGTGTGTCGTCGCGCTGTTGGCCGTGGCGGCGACGCTGATTTCACAGTATCCGGCCGCATGGGCCGCGGAGCGCATTGCGCAGGCCACCGGGCGGCGTGTCTTGCTGGCCGACAGCCAGGGCAGCATCTGGCATGGCAGCGCCACGCTGGCGCTCACGGCAGGCAATGGCGGCGCAGATGCGACCGTGCTGCCCGGACGGTTGTCGTGGTCGATCGACATGCTGCCCCTGCTCACCGGCACCCTGCGCGCGCACATCGCGCACGACCACGCACTGGAGCAGCCGGTCGCGCTGACGCTGACGCCAGGGCACTGGCAGGCGGAGCCCGGTGCGGTCAGGCTGCCGGCCTCGCTGCTGGAGGGCATTGGCGCGCCGTTCAATACGCTCAAGCTCGACGGCCGGCTGCGTGCGAGGTGGACGCCCCTGTCGGGCGAATTCGGACGCGGCAAGGGGCGTCCGGACACGGTCCAGGGCGCGCTGACCGTCACGCTTGAGCAGGTATCATCCAGCCTCAGCCGGGTGCGGCCGCTGGGCAGCTACCAGACCGTCGTGTCGTTTGGCGGCGCGGCCGGCGGCCCTGTGCAACTGGCACTGTCCACGCTGGCGGGGCCGCTGACGCTGCAGGGTCAGGGCACCCTCGGCCAGGGCGCACATTTTGACGGCGTGGCCAGCGCCACGCCGGCGTCGGAACCGCAATTGATCGGCCTGTTGAGCCTGCTCGGCCCGCGTGACGGGTCGCACTATCGACTACGCTTTTGATTCCCAAGCCGGCGCGCGAGCCAGCGTGCCGACAACCATGAACGAGACCATGCACAACGCCTCTTCCCGACTCACCGTTCGCGCCATCGTCCTGGCATGCTGCGCAACAATGGTGGCCGGCTCGATGCCCGTCTACGCTGCCCCGCCGGCATCTGCCGCGTCTAGCCAGAATGGCAATCCGGGCGATGAGGTCTCGCTCAACTTCGTCAATGCCGACCTGGATTCCGTGGTCAAGGCCGTGGGCCAGGCGACCGGGAAGAACTTCATCGTCGACCCGCGCGTCAAGGGCACCGTCAACCTCGTCACCGAAAAGCCGGTGACGCGCGCGCAGGCGCTGGAATCGCTGGGCTCGATCCTGCGCATGCAGGGCTACGCGATTGTCGAGGGCAACGGCTTTACCAAGGTCGTGCCCGAGGCCGACGCCAAGCTGCAGGGCTCGCCCACCTCGGTGGGCTACGCGGGCAGCCGCGGCGGCGAGCAGGTCGTCACGCAGGTCTTCCGCCTGCAGCATGAGTCGGCCAACAACCTCGTGCCGGTGCTGCGCCCGATGATCGCGCCCAACAACACGATCACCGCCTACCCGGCCAACAACACGCTGGTCATTACCGATTACGCCGACAACCTGCGCCGCATCGGCCGCATCATCGCCTCGATCGACACCCCGGCCGCCGGCGAGACGGAGCTGATTCCGCTGAAGAACGCCGTGGCCATCGACGTGGCCGCCACGCTGCAGAAGCTGCTCGACCCGTCGGCTGGTGGCGTGGGCGGTGCGGGCGCCGGCGCCGCATTGTCCGACCCGAGCCTGCGCACTGCGATCGTGGCCGAGCCGCGCTCGAACAGCGTGATGATCCGCGCCTCGAGCGCAGCACGCCTCGCACAGGCCAAGCAACTGATCGCCAAGCTGGATGTGCCGGCCGCACGCCCGGGCAACATCTGGGTGGTGCCGCTCAAGAACGCCAACGCGGTGCAGCTGGCGACCACCCTGCGCGCCATCGTGGCGGCCGACGCCACCCTGTCGGCATCGCAGTCCAGCGGCCCGGGCGGCCAGAGCGCCTCGCAAGGGGCCACCTCCCAGCCCGCCAGTGGCACGACGGGCTCGCAGTCGAGCCAGAACACGCAGTCCACCAACTACGGCGGCGGTTCCGGCTCGGGCAGCGGCATGGGCAGCGGCAACTCGTCATTCCGGGCGTCGTTCGGGCAGAGCAACACGCCCACCACGGGCGGCATCATCCAGGCCGATCCGGCCACCAACGCGCTCATCATCACCGCCAGCGAACCGGTCTACCGCAACCTGCGCGCCGTGATCGACGATCTGGACGCCCGCCGGGCGCAGGTCTACATCGAATCGATGATCGTTGAAGTCACGTCCGACAAGGCCTCGCAGCTCGGCATCCAGTGGATGGTCGGCGCGGGTGGACCGAACACCTACGGCTTTGGCGGCACGAACTTCGGCAGTGGCGCCGGCAACATCCTGAACCTCGGGGCCATTGCCGCCACCGTAGGCACCGGCGGCATCGGCAGTACGGCCGCGCAAACCGCCATCGGCACCATCACGGGCAGCAATGTGTCCGGGCTGAATGGCGGCAACTTCGGCGTCTTCAACAAAGCCACGGGCCTCGGGGCGATCCTGTCGGCGCTCGGCTCGGACGGCTCGGTCAACGTGCTCTCCACACCCAACCTGATCACGCTGGACAACGAGGAAGCCAAGATCCTCATCGGCCAGAACGTGCCGATCACCACCGGCTCGTATGCGCAGACCGGCAGCGCGGCGTCGGTCACGCCGTTCCAGACGTTCGATCGCAAGGACGTGGGTATCACGCTGCGCGTGAAGCCGCAGATCACCGATGGGGGGCTGGTGAAGATGCAGATCTTCCAGGAGTCGTCGGCGGTGGTGAACGGCACGCAGAACGCCGTGCAGGGGCCGACGACCAACGTGCGGTCGATCGAAACCAACGTGCTGGCCAACGACGGCCAGATCGTCGTGCTCGGTGGCCTGCTGGAAGACAACTACCAGGACGGCGAGCAGAAGGTGCCGGGCCTGGGCGACATTCCCATCCTGGGCGCGCTGTTCCGCTCCGAGACCAAGCAGCGCAAGAAGACCAACCTCCTGGTATTCCTGCGTCCGATCATCCTGCGCACGGCCGAGGCCACAGGTGCGCTGTCGGACAACCGCTACAACTACATGCGCGACACGCAGCAGGGCTTTGTCTCGCCCAACGTGCTGCCGACCACCTCCGACAAGGACACGCCGGTGCTGCCCTCGCCCGAGACCGTGCGCCCCGCCGTCAATTACGGCGATGTGAGCGTCGTGCCGCAAGGCACGCCGGGCGTGCAGGTGCCCCCTGGCGCCCCGATGCCGATGCCGCAGGGCACCACCCGCAGCCAGCCGCGCCTGCAGAACTTCGCGCCGCCCATCTCGGGCGGCTACGATGCCAACGCACCGCGCAACGGCGGCTGACGCGACGTGGGCCGCGAAGGATAGAACCATGGCAACCCAAGCTCCCACCACCGACGCCCGCACGCTGGAGCCGCCCTCGCAGTCGGCCGTGCGGCTGGTGCCGTACGCCTTTGCACGCGACGCCAAGCTGCTCGTCGCCCGGCAGGACATCGATACGCTCGAAGTGTGGGTCTGCCCGGAAACGTCGCGCACGGCACTGGCCGAACTCGGCCGCGTGTTCGGCGCGCTGCAGCTCGTGACGCTCGACACGGCAGCACTGTCCACCGCCACGCAGACGGCCTACAACGCGCAGGACGGCAGCGCCGCCCAGGTGGTGGGCGAAGTGGAAGGCGAAGTCGACCTCTCGCGCCTGATGCAGGACATCCCTGCCGTGGAAGACCTGCTCGAGTCCGAAGACGACGCACCGATCATCCGCATGATCAACGCGCTGCTCACGCAGGCCGCGCGCGAAGGTGCATCGGATATCCACATCGAGCCGTTCGAGAATGCCTCCGTCGTGCGCTTCCGGGTGGACGGCACGCTGCGCGACGTCGTGCGCCCCAAGAAGGCGCTGCACGGCGCGCTCATTTCGCGCATCAAGATCATGGCGCAGCTCGACATTGCCGAGAAACGCCTGCCGCAGGATGGCCGCATCACGTTGCGCGTGGGCGGCCGCCCCGTGGACGTGCGTGTGAGCACCCTGCCCACCGGCCACGGCGAGCGCGCAGTGCTGCGTCTGCTCGACAAGGAAGCCGGCCGGCTCGATCTCGGCAAGCTCGGCATGGGCGCCGGCACGCTGGCGCGCTTTGACCACCTGATCAACCAGCCGCACGGCATCGTGCTCGTCACCGGCCCGACGGGTTCAGGTAAGACGACCACGCTGTACGCGGCGCTGTCGCGGCTCGATTCCGCTTCCACCAACATCATGACGGTGGAAGACCCGATCGAATACGACCTCGACGGCATTGGCCAGACGCAGGTCAACCCGAAGATCGACATGACGTTCGCCAAGGCCCTGCGCGCCATCCTGCGCCAGGACCCGGACGTGGTGATGATCGGGGAAATCCGCGACCTGGAAACCGCGCAGATTGCCGTGCAGGCCTCGCTGACGGGCCACCTGGTGCTGGCGACGCTGCACACGAACGATTCGGCCTCCGCCGTGACGCGCCTGATCGACATGGGGATCGAACCGTTCCTGCTGTCGTCGTCGCTGCTGGGTGTGCTGGCGCAGCGGCTGGTACGCCGCCTGTGCGTGCATTGCCGCCGCGAAGAAGTGCTCGAACTCACGCCTGCCGAGGTGGAAGCCGTGGCCGGCACGCTAGTTGCCGATGGCGTGGCACCCGCCGCACCGGCACGCAAATCGGTGTGGCACCACGTCGGCTGCGACCGTTGCAACCAATCCGGCTATCAGGGCCGCACTGGCGTGTACGAGCTGCTGACCGTCACGCCCGAGATCCAGACGATGATCCACCGCCAGGCCGCTGAATCCGAGATCAAGGCGTTCGCCATCGGGCAGGGTATGCAGACCATGCGCATGGATGCACAGCGCTGGATCGACACGGGCGCCACGTCGCTGGAAGAAGTGCTGCGAGTCACACGTGACTAAGCCGCGATTACACGAATAGCGCATGCCAGCCTTCCGCTACGAAGCCGCCGACGCCACCGGCAAGACCGACAAGGGTGTCATCGAAGCCGACAGCGCGCGTCAGGCGCGCACGCTGCTGCGTGCACGCGGGCTGACGCCGCTGCTGGTCGACGCGCTGGGCGCGCAGGCCACCAAGCGCGGCGGGTCGAGCTTCGGCAAGCGGCTCTCCGCCCAGGAAAACGCGCTGGTTACGCGCCAGCTCGCCAGCCTGCTGGTCGCCGGTCTGCCGCTGGACGAGGCACTGGCCGCGCTGTCCGATCAGGCCGAACGCGCGTACGTCGGCGAACTGCTCGCGGCCATCCGCGCGGAAGTGGTGGGCGGCAGCTCGCTGTCGGTGGCGCTGGCGCAGCATCCGAAGGATTTTCCGGACATCTACCGCGCGCTGGTTTCAGCGGGCGAGCACTCCGGCAACCTCGGCCTCGTGCTCTCGCGGCTGGCCGACTACATCGAGAGCCGCAACGCGCTCACCTCGAAGATCAAGCTGGCCTTCACGTACCCGGCCATCGTCACGGTGGTGGCGTTTGCCATCGTGATCTTCCTGCTCTCGTACGTGGTGCCGCAGGTGGTGAGCGTGTTTGCCAACACCAAGCAGAAGCTGCCGACACTCACGATCGTCATGCTGTGGCTGTCCGACTTCGTGCGCAACTGGGGGTGGCTGGCGGCGATCGTGCTGGTGGCGATCGGCGTACTGATCCGCAATCTGCTCAAGCAGCCGGCGCTGCGGCTGTCGTGGCACCGGTGGCTGCTGACGGCGCCGCTGTTCGGCAAGCTCGTGCGCGGCTACAACACCGCGCGCTTTGCCAGCACGCTGGCCATTCTGACGAGTGCCGGCGTGCCGATCCTGCGCGGGCTGCAGGCCGCGGGCGAGACGTTGAACAATGTCGCGCTCAAGACCAATGTGGAGGATGCGTCCACGCGCGTGCGTGAGGGCACGTCGCTGGCGCGCGCGCTGGCGGCACAGAACCAGTTTCCGCCGGTGCTGGTCCACTTGATCCGCTCCGGCGAAGCAACCGGCAATCTGCCGGCGATGCTGGAGCGCGCGGCGCAGGGTGAAGCCCAGGAGCTGGAACGCCGTACGCTGTTCCTCACCGGCCTGCTCGAACCCGCGCTGATCCTGACGATGGGCGTGGTGGTGCTTCTGATCGTGCTGGCGGTGCTGATGCCGATCATCGAAATCAATCAGCTGGTGCATTGATGACCGCGCTGGCAACGGGGACGCGTGCGCTGTCCTGCCATTCCCGCACGTAGGCCGGCGTGCCAGCCGGTGCCGCATCCACCACGGGCGGCAATGGCAGCAATGCCATCGGCAATACGCCCGCCCAGACCGGCAGGTCGAGATCGTCGTCGTCATCCTTCGGGCCGCCAGTCCTGACCTTGCAGGCCGCCTCGTCGAGCGGGATGCGCAGTACGGTCGTCGCGGCCAGCTCCTTGGCGTTACCGCGGCGCGCCTCCCGAGAGCGGCCGGGCGCCAGGATCTCCATGAACGCGTCAAGGGCCCGTGCCTTCTGGTCATCCGGCACAACCTCGAACACCCCGTAGACGACCGCCGAGCGATAGTTCATCGAGTGGTTGAACGCCGAGCGCGCCAGCACGAGGCCATCCAGATGCGTGACCGTCACGCACACCTGTGCGCCGCTGCCTGCCAGCCTGAGCATGCGGCTACCGTTAGCGCCGTGGATGTACAGGTGATCGCCTTCCCGCCAGCATGCGGTGGGAATGCAATGCACGCCATGCCCATCGGCAAAGGCGACGTGACAGACGAAGGCTGCGTCGAGGATGGCGTGCAGCGTCGGCCCATCGTAATGGCCGCGCTGGGCGACGCGCCGCACGCGTGTACGGTCGGTGGATGGCGTGGCTTCGATGGTGGACATGCAAGGCTCCAGCGGGCGATCGATGTGCCGACGATAAAAAATCCGTGGCACCATGCGTAGACCCACAGAAATCCCCAACTTTGGAGCCACGATGGATTACGGCGTCCTGCTGTCGACCTACGAGCGCGCCGCTGCGCCGGGCAAGGCGGAGGGCGCAGCACGCCCCTCGCAACAGCACAGGCTGTACGCCTGCCTGCGCGCGGCCATCCTCAGTGGTCAGATCGAGGAAGGCACACGGCTGGCACCCTCGCGCTCCCTGGCAGAAGAACTGGATATCGCGCGCAACTCGGTGCTCTACGCCTATGAGCAACTGGCGGCGGAGGGTTTCGTGAGCAGCAGGCGGCAGGGCACGGTGGTTGCGCGCGTCGGATTGCAGCAGGCCCCTGTGCGGGCGGCGGAGGTGGCGCCGCGGCTGTCGCGCCGGGTTGCCAGTCTGGAACGACCGAGCGCCGAGATGAACGATCTGCTGCCCTTCCTGCCCGGCACGCCGGCTCTGGATGCATTTCCGTTACCCCAGTGGCGCCGCTGCATGGAGCGCGCCTGGCGCCGTGTCGGTCCGGGACACCTCGGCTATGGGTCGGTCGAGGGCAATGCAGCGCTGCGCCAGGCCGTCGCGGAGTACCTGCGCATCTCGCGCGGGGTACGTTGCGACGCGGCACAGGTCTTCATCACCGAGGGCACCCAGAACAGCCTGGACCTGTGCGCCCGCACGCTGGCCGACGCCGGCGACATTGCCTGGATCGAAAACCCCGGCTACTACGGCGCCCGCGCCGCATTCCAGGCCGCAGACCTGCGTCTGGCACCCATCGACGTCGACGCCGACGGCCTGGCCCCCCGGGGTGAGGATTGGCGTAACGCCACGCCCCGGCTCATCTACATCACGCCGTCGCACCAGTATCCGCTGGGCGCCGTGATGAGCCTGGAAAGGCGACTCGCGCTGATCCAGCAGGCGCGCGCAGCGGGAGCATGGATCATCGAGGACGACTACGACAGCGAGTTCCGCCACAGCGGTGCGCCGCTGTCTGCTGTGCAAGGGCTCGCCGCGGACGCGCCGGTGGTCTACCTGGGCACCTTCAGCAAGGTGCTCTTCCCTGCGCTGCGGCTCGGTTACATGGTGGTGCCGCCCGCGCTCGCGCCGGTGCTGCGCAAGGCGGCGGGCGCGGTGATGTTGCGCGGGCGTGTCGCCGAGCAGCTCGCGCTGGCCGAGTTCATCGAGGCGGGGCACTTCACGCGGCACCTGCGCCGCATGCGACGCCTGTATGGCGAGCGCCGGGACGCGCTGCAGGCGGCGATCGAGCAACACCTGGCCGGCTTGGTGACGGTGTCCGGCGGCGCGGGAGGCATGCACCTGTCCGCGCGGCTCGACGCGCCCGCGCGCGATACCGAGGTCAGCCGCGTCGCACGCGAGCACGGAATGGTGCTCCGGCCGCTGTCGCGCTTCTGCCTGCCGGGAACGCTCACCGCGCAGTACAACGGCCTCGTGCTCGGCTATGGCAACGTCGCCGCCGACGCGATGGACGGCCTCGTCATGCGCATGCGCGACGTGATCGAAAGCGTGATGGGGTGACTCCGCCGGGGCCGGTGCACCGCCTCGCAACCCGGTGCAGGATCATTGCCCGGCGGGTACGACCGCAAACGTTGCATGCACCGCACAACCGGCGCAACCGCCCTCGCCAAGGCTGCTCAAGCGTGCATCGGACACCACAACCAAGGGAAAACCCGCCCCTATTCTTGCTGCGTTGCACGGTGTTGCGAATGTCACGCAATGCTACGATTCCCACACCCAAGGCTGTCTGCCAGTTTCCACAAGAAGCGGCGCAGGCAGCACCAAAAGAGACCTGCTGTCGGTGATCCCGACACACCCACCCGGAGCACGCATGAATGCCCCTCTGAACGACGCGCTACGCCGCGCGCTCGAAACCGTTTCCCTGGACGACAAGTACACGCTCGAGCGTGGCCGCATCTACATCAGCGGCACGCAGGCACTGGTGCGTCTGCCGATGCTGCAGCAGGAGCGCGACCGCGCCGCTGGGCTGAATACGGCGGGCTTCATCTCCGGCTATCGCGGCTCGCCGCTGGGCGCGCTGGACCAGGCCTTGTGGAAAGCCAAGAAGCATCTGGCCGGGCACAACATCGTCTTCCAGGCGGGGCTCAATGAAGACCTGGCCGCCACGGCGGTCTGGGGCTCGCAGCAGGTCAATCTGTATCCGAACGCCAAGTTCAGCGGTGTGTTCGGCATGTGGTACGGCAAGGGGCCGGGCGTGGACCGCACCATCGACGTGTTCAAACACGCCAACTCGGCGGGCTCGTCCGCGCATGGCGGCGTGCTGGTGCTGGCAGGCGATGACCACGCCGCCAAGTCGTCCACGCTGGCGCATCAGTCCGAGCACGTCTTCAAGGCGGCCGGCATTCCGGTGCTGTATCCGTCGAACGTGCAGGAATACCTCGACTACGGCCTGCATGGCTGGGCGATGAGCCGCTATTCCGGCCTGTGGGTGTCGATGAAGTGCGTGACGGACGTGGTGGAATCGTCGGCGTCGGTGGATGTGGATCCGCATCGCGCACAGATCATCCTGCCCGAAGATTTCGTCATGCCGCAGGGCGGCCTGAACATCCGCTGGCCCGATCCGCCGCTGGTGCAGGAAGCCCGCCTGCTCGACTACAAGTGGTACGCCGGCCTGTCGTATGTGCGCGCCAACAAGCTGGACCGCGTGGTGCTCGACTCGCCCCAGGCGCGCTTCGGGATCATGACCGCCGGCAAGGCGTACCTCGACGTGCGCCAGGCGCTGGTCGATCTCGGCCTCGACGAGGAAACCTGCCGCCGCATCGGCATCCGCCTGTACAAGGTCGGCTGCGTGTGGCCGCTGGAAGCGCACGGCGCGCGTGCCTTTGCCGAAGGGCTGCAAGAGATTCTGGTGGTGGAAGAGAAGCGCCAGATCCTGGAATACCAACTCAAGGAAGAGCTGTACAACTACCGCGACGACGTGCGCCCGCGCGTGTACGGCAAGTTTGACGAACGCGACAACGCCGGCGGCGAATGGTCGGTGCCGATGGCCAACTGGCTGCTGCCGGCGCACTACGAACTGTCGCCTGCGCTGATCGCGCGCGCCATCGCCACGCGTCTGGAGAAGTTCGAACTGCCGTCGGACGTGCGCGCACGCATTGCCTCGCGCATCGCCATCATCGATGCCAAGGAGAAGGCGTTGGCCAAGCCGCGCGTCACCGCCGAGCGCAAGCCGTGGTTCTGCTCGGGCTGCCCGCACAACACGTCGACCAACGTGCCGGAAGGCTCGCGCGCGCTGGCCGGCATCGGCTGCCACTACATGACCGTGTGGATGGACCGCCGCACCGACACCTTCAGCCAGATGGGCGGCGAAGGCGTGGCGTGGATCGGCCAGATGCCGTTCTCGGGCGACCAGCACGTGTTCGCCAACCTGGGTGACGGCACGTATTACCACTCGGGCCTGCTGGCGATCCGCGCGTCGATCGCGGCCAAGGTGAACATCACCTACAAGATCCTCTACAACGACGCCGTGGCCATGACGGGCGGCCAGCCGGTCGACGGCCCGCTGTCGGTGCCGCAGATTGCCGCGCAGGTGCATGCTGAAGGCACGTCGCGCATCGTCATCGTCACGGACGAGCCCGAGAAGTACAACGCCGCCATCAAGCTCCCCGAAGGCGTGACGGTGCACCACCGCGATCGTCTCGACGCCATCCAGCGCGAGCTGCGCGAGGTGCAAGGCACCAGCGTGCTGATTTACGACCAGACCTGCGCGACGGAAAAGCGCCGCCGCCGCAAGCGCGGCACGATGGTGGACCCGGCACGCCGCGCGTTCATCAACGACGCGGTGTGCGAGGGCTGCGGCGATTGCTCGGTCAAGTCGAACTGCCTGTCGGTCGAACCGCTGGACACGGAGCTGGGCACCAAGCGCAAGATCAACCAGTCGTCGTGCAACAAGGATTTCTCGTGTGTGAACGGCTTCTGCCCGAGCTTCGTGACGGCCGAAGGCGCGCAGGTGCGCAAGCCGGAATCGCACGGCGTGTCGATGGAAGGCCTGCCGCTGCTGCCGCATCCTGAGCTGCCCGCCATCCAGCGCGCGTATGGCGTGCTGGTGACCGGTGTGGGCGGCACGGGCGTGGTGACCATCGGCGGCCTGCTCGGCATGGCCGCGCACATTGAAGGCAAGGGCGTGACCGTCCTCGACATGGCGGGCCTGGCGCAGAAAGGCGGCGCCGTGCTCTCGCACGTGCAGATCGGCGAACGCCCCGATTCGATCCATGCCACGCGCATCGCCATGGGCGAGGCGGATCTCGTGATTGGCTGCGATGAGATCGTCACGGCGTCGGACGAAGTGCTGTCGAAGGTGCAGCACGGCCAGACGCGCGCCGTCGTCAACAGCGCCGCCACCCCGACGGCCGACTTCATCAAGAACCCGAACTGGCGCTTCCCGGGCAGCTCGGCCGAAGCGGACATCCGCGCCGCCGTGGGCGATGCCTGCGCGTTTGAAGACGCCAACACGCTGGCCGTGCGCCTGCTGGGCGACGCGATCTATACCAACCCGCTGATGCTGGGCTTTGCGTGGCAGAAGGGTTGGGTTCCGCTGACGTACGACGCGCTCATCCGCGCGATCGAACTCAACGGTGTGGCCGTCGAGAAGAACAAGACGGCGTTCGAATGGGGCCGCCACCTCGCGCAAGACCGCGACGCCGTACTCAAGCTGGCCGACGATGCGCCGCGTGCCAAGGCCGACGTCATCGCCCTGCCCTCGCTGGACACGCTCATCGCCCGCCGTGTCGATCTGCTGACCGCGTACCAGAACGCCGCGTATGCCGCCGAGTTCCGCGCGGTGGTCGAGCGCGTGCGTGCTGCAGAGGCCGCCGTGGTGGGTGCCGGCCAACCTCTGGCGCTCACGGAAGCGGTGGTGCGCAACCTGTCGAAGCTGATGGCGTACAAGGACGAATACGAAGTCGCCCGCCTGTACACCGACCCGGCGTTCCTCGACAAGCTGCGCGCGCAGTTCGAAGGCGAACCCGGCCGCGACTACCAGCTCAACTTCTGGCTCGCGCCGCCCATGATCGCCAAGCGTGATGAGAAGGGCCACCTGGTCAAGCAGCGCTTCGGCCCGAACACGATGGGCATCTTCAAGGTGCTCGCCAAGCTCAAGGGCCTGCGCGGCACGGCGTTCGACCTCTTCGGCAAGACCGAAGAACGCCGCACCGAGCGCGCGCTGATCGGCGAATACCGCGCGCTGGTCGATGAACTGGTGAAGGGCCTGACGGCGCAAAAGCTGGCGCAAGCCGTGGAACTGGCTCGCCTGCCGGAGGACATCCGCGGCTTCGGCCATGTGAAGGAGGCCAACCTCGCGGCGGCGCGCATCCGCTGGAACAAGCTGCTGACACAGTGGCGCGATCCGGCGGCGGCGCAGCAGGCAGCCTGATCGGCGCTAAGCATTCAGCATCACCATGAAAAAAACGGAGGCTTCGGCCTCCGTTTTTCTTGATGCGCGCAGGCTTCGTCAGCCCGGCACGATCTGCTGCGCGTAGTCGTACAGATCCTGCAGGATGGTCTGCGCACGCGTGTCGCCGTTCTCCGCCGCTTCCGCGCCCAGCTGTTGAAGCCGTTCGCCGAAAACTTCGAACGTCATATAGCCGTCACGGCCCTCAAACAGGCGCTCGGCGCGCAACTGCTCCCACTGCTCGTATTCATCTTCGTTCAGCGTATCGGGAAAGTTGCGTGCGCGGTAATGGAACAGCAGCTCGGGCAGGCGCGCATCGGCAAACTCCGCATGCAGACGCGCGAGCTGTTCGCCGCTGAGCGTGCGCAGCTCGTTGAGCAGGCGGCGATCATCGTTGCCGACAAATCCGCCGTACAGATTCTGGTCGACGTCTTCGATCGGCTCCAGTTCGCGGGCGTATACCTGACGCCACGTTTCGCGCATGTCGGGCGCGCCCTGGGCGATGGCGGCATGGCGTTCGATCGTGGCGAAGTCGATGCCCCAGCGTTCTGCCTGCGCAGGCTGCAGCGTCTTCATGTTGCTGATGACGATGGGCGACTTGTTGATGTGGATCGACTTGATCGGCAGCCGCGTAGTGCCTTCGGCCAGATCGGCCGTGCGCGTAAACATGCGCTCGCGGATCGTCGCCACATCCATGTGGAACAGCTCGGACGGGTCGAACGCCAGGTCCCACACGATCAGTTCGTTCTTGTTGGTCGGATGCCCACCCAGCGGCCACACCACGGCCATGCAGCCGCGCTCCACCCCGTACATGCCGGAGATGTGCAGCAGCGGCCGCGGCGCATCGCCGATCTCGGCCACCACGCGGTCTTTCTTGCGCAGCGCCAGGCAGAAATCGAACAGGCGCGGCTGCGCGTTGCGAATCAGACGCGCCAGCGCAATCGTCGCGCGCACGTCGGACACCGCATCGTGCGCCGCCTCGTGCACCAGGCCATTGGCCTTGGACAGATGCTCCAGCTTGAAGCTCGGCCGACCGTCTTCGTGGGTCGGCCATTGAATGCCTTCCGGGCGCAGCGCCCACGTGGTGCGCACCACGTCGAGCAGATCCCAGCGCCCGCATTCGTTCTGCCACTCGCGTGCGTACGGGTCGATCAGGTTGCGCCAGAACAGGTGGCGCGTCACCTCGTCATCAAAACGGATGGTGTTGTAGCCCACGCCGATGGTGCCGGGCGTACCGAGTTCGCGCTCGATGGCCTGCGCGAAACGGTATTCCGGAACGCCCTGCCTGGCGCACTGCTGCGGCGTGATACCGGTGATGAGGCATGACACCGGGTCGGGCAGCCAGTCGTTGGAGGGCTGGCAGAACAGTTCGACCGGCTCGCCGATCTCGTTCAGCTCGGCATCGGTGCGGATGCCGGCAAACTGCGCGGGGCGATCACGGCGCGGCACGGCGCCGAACGTTTCGTAGTCGTGCCAGAGAAAGGTGGGAGTCACGGGCAAGGCGGCAGCTCGTTGGAAAGACTGAAGATGCCGGCATGTTAACAGTGTTGCCCATCCCGCACGCCCTCCTCGGCGGTTGACTCACATCAATCCGCCCCCGCCAGGCGTCGACCAGACTGGTATCTCCCCCCAACCAGGAGATGTCTCATGGCCCAGTCGATGAAAGCCGCGGTAGTCCATGCGTTTGGCGAACCCTTGCGCATTGAGGAAGTGCCGGTTCCCACACCTGGGCGCGGGCAGATTCTTGTCAAGATCGCGGCCTCGGGCGTCTGCCACACGGACCTGCACGCCGCCGATGGCGACTGGCCCGTCAAGCCAAGCCTGCCGTTCATCCCCGGGCACGAAGGGGTGGGTTATGTGGCAGCCGTCGGCGAAGGCGTAACCGCCGTCAAGGAAGGCGACCGCGTGGGTGTGCCCTGGCTCTACACCGCCTGCGGCCACTGCGAGCACTGCCTGAGCGGCTGGGAAACCCTCTGCCACGAGCAGCAGAACACCGGCTACTCCGTCAACGGCGGCTATGCCGAATACGTACTGGCTGACCCGAACTACGTCGGCCACCTGCCCGCGCAGGTCGGCTTCGAAGAGATCGCACCCATCCTCTGCGCGGGGGTGACCGTCTACAAAGGCATCCGCATGACCGATACGCGGCCCGGCCAGTGGATCGCTATTTCGGGCATTGGCGGGCTGGGGCACGTGGCGGTGCAGTACGCGATCGCCATGGGCCTGCACGTGGTGGCCGTCGACGTGGCGCCCGACAAGCTGGCGCTGGCGCGAGAACTTGGGGCCAAGCTCGTCGTCGATGCCTCGCAGCAAGACCCGGCGGCCGTGATTCAGAAAGAGATCGGCGGTGTGCACGGCGTGCTCGTGACGGCCGTGTCGCGCAGCGCCTTTGCGCAAGCGCTGGGCATGGTGCGGCGCGGCGGGACGATCTCGCTCAATGGGCTGCCGCCGGGCGATTTTCCGCTGCCGATTTTCTCCACGGTGCTCAACGGCATCACAGTGCGCGGTTCGATTGTCGGCACGCGGCGTGATCTGCAAGAGTCCCTGGAGTTTGCCGCCGAGGGGTTGGTACGCGCCCACATTCATCGCGACAAGCTCGACAACATCAACCAGGTGTTCGCCGATCTAAAGGCCGGCAAGGTGGATGGCCGCATCGTCCTGACGCTCTGAGCCCCGCCACCCGGCGGTGCGAGTAAGCTGCAGGCATCACGTCCGCCTGCCCCACCGCCATGCGCATCCTCTTTTTCAGCAGCCACCGTTACGACGAAGACAGCTTCCGCGCCTCACTCGCGCGCGGCGGTCACAGCTTCGACCTCGTTTTCCAGCGCGCGCACCTTGAAGCGCAAACGGCGCCCCTCGCAGCGGGCTTTGAAGCGGTGTGCCCGTTCGTGAATGATTGCCTCGATGCGGAGGTGCTCGAAGCGCTGGCAGCGGGCGGCACGCGGCTGATCGCGCTGCGCTCGGCAGGCTTCAACCATGTCGACCTGCCCGCCGCTCAGCGCCTGGGGCTGACGGTGGTACGCGTGCCGGCGTATTCGCCGCACGCGGTGGCCGAACATGCGGTCGGCATGATCCTCACGCTCAACCGGCGGCTGCACCGTGCCTGCAACCGCACGCGCGAAGGCGATTTCTCATTGGATGGATTGCTGGGCTTCGACCTGGCGGGCAAGACCGTCGGCGTGGTCGGCACGGGGCAGATCGGGCAGGTGTTCGCACGCATCATGGCGGGTTTCGGTTGCCAGTTGCTCGCGTTCGATCCGTTTCCGCAGGCGTCGCTGTCTGCGCTTGGCGTGACCTACGTGCCGCTGCCCGATCTGCTGGCGCAGTCCGACATCGTCAGCCTGCACTGCCCGCTCAACGCCGATACGCATCACCTGATCAACGTCGCCGCGCTCGCCAGCATGAAGCCGGGCGCCATGCTCATCAACACCAGCCGCGGCGGCCTGGTCGACAGCCCCGCGCTGATCGACGCCCTCAAGACCGGTCAGCTCGGCCACCTCGGGCTGGACGTGTACGAAGAAGAGGCCGATCTGTTCTTCGAAGACCGCTCCGCCGACGTGCTGCAGGATGACGTGCTGGCGCGGCTGCTGAGCTTTCCCAACGTCATCGTGACCGCGCATCAGGCGTTCTTCACACGCGAGGCGCTGGCCGGCATTGCCGACACCACGCTCGCCAACGTAGCAGCGTGGGCGGCAGGCGCGCCCGTCAATGTGGTGAAGGCCTAGGCCGGCACATCACGCTGCCGCGGTCTTCGGCTGCGACAGTTCGCTCTCCCCTTCCTTCACGTAGATGGAGTTGCGCGGCTTGGCCAGCACGCGCCGCACCATCGGCTCGAAGAACGACAGCGGCAGGTTGTCGTAATCGGGCATGAAGGCGGCGGCGTCGTACTTGGCGCAGAACTCGGCGGTGCGCTCGAACAATTCGGGTTGGCTGCGGTACTGCTCGCGCAGGTTCCGGTCGAGCCCCAGATGGTGGAAGAAGTAATAGCCCTGGAAGATGCCGTGCTTCTCGACCATCCAGAGGTTTTCGGGGCTCACGAACGGCTTGAGGATGGCCGCGGCGATGTCCGGGTGGTTGAAGCTGCCCAGCGTGTCGCCAATGTCGTGCAGCAGCGCACAGACCACGTATTCCTCGTCGCGTCCGTCGCGGTGGGCGAGCGTGGCCGTTTGCAGTGAATGCGCGAGACGATCGATCGGGAAGCCGCCGCAATCGCCGTCGAGCAGCTTCAGGTGCGCGAGCACGCGATCGGGCAATGCGCGGGCAAAGGGCATGAATTCGGCCGAAATGGCGGCCCAGTCCTCGCGCGTGCCGCGCTCCATGTGGGAAAACGTCGCGCGGGGCGCAGTGTGTTGCGGATCGGTCATTGGGGGGTGTCTCCTTCGTCGCCAGAGGGTCGCGTCGGTGCCGCGTCGTGTCAGCCGTCTTCGCGCAGCTTGTGGGGCATTCTCTGCCCGGCGCTTGCGCACAGACTGTCAAGCGTTTGACAATGCATCCTCCCCTTTCGCCGCATCCTGACACCATGCCTGCCGGAGCGCCCCATACCGCCCCCGCCCCCAACCCGGCGCAACTCGCGCAGGGCTGGCTGCATGGGGCGCCAGCCGAGCTGCTGGCGGAGATCGCGCCCAGCGCCCGCTTGGTCACGTACCCCGATGGCGAGTGCATCCATCCGCACGGCGGCCCCGCGCAGGGCATGTTCCTGATCGTGCGGGGGCGCGTGCGCATCAGCCGCACGACCGATGGCGGCAGCGAACTCGTCTACGGCATGCTGCGCGCTGGCGAATGGTTTGGCGAGATTGCCCTCATCGATGGCGGCGGCCGTACGCACAGCGCACATGCGCAGGGGCCGACCACCCTCATCCTGCTCGGCAGCGCCACATTTGCGCGTGTGGTGTCGGCCTACCCGGCCGGCATGTGGGCGCTGATGCAGCAGCTCTGCCAGCGCATCCGGCTGATCTTCGACGAGTTCGAGCATGCCAGCGAAATGCCCGCCGATGCGCGCCTCGCCCAACGACTGCTGCAGCTTGCCCGCGCCGGCGACGGGCGCACCGTGGCGGCCAGCAACGAGGAGCTGGGCCGCATGCTCGCGCGATCCCGCCAGACGATTTCCAAGTATCTGCAGGCCTGGCAACGCGAGGGGTGGGTCCGATGCCACTATCGCGCGGTGGAAATCGTGGATGCGCCGGCACTCCGCGCGCTGATCGGCACCCCCGCCGCGCGATGAACGCACCCCACCTCAGCGGCACGCGCAACCGGACACCCGCCGCTAGAATTTCCGCACGTCACGCAGGCCTGCCGCCACATCGCTCCCCCTCCCATGACACGCTCTCTCTCGCCGGCATCGCCTGAAGGCCGGCGCCTGGTACTGCTGCTCGGCCTGGCGCAGACCGTCTCCTGGGGCACGCTGTACTTCACCTTCACCGTCTTCCTGGCGCCGATGCACGATGCGCTCGGCTGGGCGCGGCCGTTCCTGGCGGGCGGATTCTCGCTCGGGCTGCTCGTGTGGGCGCTATGTTCGTTCTGGGTGGGTCGCGCGCTGGACCACTGGCCCGCCCGGCGCGTGATGGGCGCTGGCACCGTGCTGGCGGCGGGCAGCCTGCTGGCGTGGTCGCGGGTGTCCAGCGAGGCGGCCTTTCTGCTGCTCTGGCTGCCGATGGGCGTGGCCATGGCGACCACGCTCTACGACCCTGCCTTCGTGGTACTGCGCCAGGTCTTTGGGGAGGCATACCAGCGCCCCATCATCGGCCTGACGCTGATCGCGGGGTTCTCCAGCACGATCTGCATTCCGCTGGCGCAATGGGGCGTGGAACATATCGGCTGGCGCCACACACTGCAGATGTTCGCGCTGGCCCATCTCCTGATTTGCCTGCCGGTACACCTGCGGCTGCGCGTGAAGCCGCAGGTGCACCCGCCAGGCACCATCGACGATGTCGCACCCGTGGCGGCGTCGGCCTGGCGCACGGCGCTTCGCATGCCGGTGTTCTGGGCCGTGGTGCTGGCTTTCGTGTCCGTCAGCCTGATCGCCACGGTGCTGGGTGCGCATCTGATTCCGCTGCTGTCCGAGAAAGGCGTGCCCACCGGTCGCCAGTTGCTGATCGCGGCGCTCATCGGGCCCGCCCAGGTGCTCGGCCGGCTGGCGATGATGCGTTTCCGTCTGCCACACCCGATCCGCATCGCTCCGGCCACGTATGTGGCCATGGCGGTGGCACTCATCCTGCTGGCGCTCTCGAGCGGGCCGCTGCTGGTTGTGTTTGCCCTCGTGTACGGGGCGGCCAATGGCATCAACACCATGCTGCGTGCGATTGCCATGCCTGAACTCGTTTCTCGCAGCCAATACGCCACCCTCAATGGCCTGATGATGACGCCCGTTCTGCTTGCCCAGGCGAGCGCGCCGTGGCTCGCCGCCCTGTTGTGGAAGGCGACCGGCGGTTATGCAGCGGTCGAGTGGGCAATGGTGGCCGCGGCGTTCGTTGCGCTCGCGTCGTTCGCCTTCGGGTTGCGCTACGCGCCGACCCACACGCCGCGCGGCGCTGGCAGCGCAGCCGAGGTGACGCATGCACCATGAGCGATGCGCCACCTTGCGCGTCGGACATGACGGCTAGGAACCTTCATCGGCGCACATCGGTCTTGAAACATATGACGTGATGCTTCAACCCTGTGATCGGGGCAGTCGACTGCTTGCGGCACCCCGATGGAGGACGCGCCGTGATACCGCTTCATCAGGAAACACCCAACGCAAGCGAGCCGTTGCCCTGGTCGATCGACGAGATCGACTACCGCGGCATCGACCTCGCGCGCGTGCGCGAGCACCGCATGCTGTTCTATCTGGTGACCTGTGCTTCGTTCATCGAAAGCGGCTCCGACCTGTACGCCGGCAACCTCGCCGCGTATTACGCCGATATCCCGGAGGCCGCCCACTGGCTGACTCACCACTGGGAGCGCGAAGAGCTGCAGCATGGCCGCGCGCTGCGCCGCTATGTCGAGACTGTCTGGCCCACGTTCGACTGGGAACGCGGTTACGCCAGGTTCTTCGAGGAATACTCCGTCACCTGTTCGGTTGAACAGCTCGAGCCAACGCAGGCCCTGGAGATGGCCGCGCGGTGCGTCGTCGAAACCGGCACCGCCACCTTCTACCGCGCCATCGCGCAGGCCGCCGACGATGCCGATGAACCCGTGCTGCGCGACCTCGCCAGCCGCATCTCGGCCGACGAGGTACGCCACTACAAGCATTTCTTCCGTTTCTTCAATGCCTGCAATGCCCGCGAGCAGGTGGGCCGCATGCGCGTGTTCAAGGCACTGGCCACGCGACTGCGCGAGATCAAGAACGAGGATTCGATGATCGCCCTGCGCAACGTGCTGCGCATCGAACACGGGCAGGAAGACGTGCCCGACGCCGACGTGCGCGCCCTCAACTCCCGCGTGAGCGCGGTAGTACGCTCGCACCTGCCGATCGACATGGCGGCCAAGATGCTGCTCAAGCCACTGCACTTGCGGCCCGGCCTTGAACGCTCGATCCGGCCGCCGCTGGTGGCGCTGGTGCGGCGAGCGGTGCTGCAGTAGGGCAGTAGGGCCTTCGCGCCGTCGCCCCTAGGCCCGCATCCGGCCGCTCGCGGCAGACACCTTCAAGCGCCCGCAGACGGCACCGCCCCCCAACGCTGTCGACGACGAAGCTGGGCCCGGTGCGCGGCCAGGCTCAAGCCAGCCGGAACACATCCACCGCGCCGCGCAGCTCCTGTGCCTGGTGACGCAGGCTTTCGGCGGCGGCGGCGGCTTGCTCCACCAGCGCGGCGTTCTGCTGCGTCACCTCGTCCATCGAGGTGACCGCGCGGTTGACCTCTTCGATGCCCTGAGACTGCTCACGTGAGGCGTGGCTGATCTCGCCCATCAGGCCGGCGATGCGCTCCACCCGCGTCACGATGTCGTGCATGGCGTCGCCCGCGCCGCGTGCGGCTTCGTTGCCCGCCTGCACTTCCTCGACCGAGCGGCCAATGAGTTCCTTGATCTCCTTCGCGGCGGCCGCGCTGCGTTGCGCGAGGCTGCGCACCTCGCCGGCGACCACGGCAAAGCCACGGCCCTGCTCGCCTGCGCGCGCCGCTTCCACGGCGGCGTTGAGCGCCAGGATGTTGGTCTGGAAGGCGATGCCGTCGATGATGCCGGTGATGTCGGCAATCTTCTGCGCCGTCGCGTGGATACCCGACATGGTGTCGACCAGGCGTTCGACGGTCTGCCCGCCCGCGTTGGCGGCTTCGCTGGCGGACTGCACCATGTCGTGCGCATGCTGCGCGCTGTCGGCATTCTGGCGAACGGTGGCGGCCAGCTGTTCGATGCTCGACGCGGTGCGTTCCAGGTTACCGGCCTGCGCTTCGGTCCGCGCCGAAAGGTCTGCGTTGCCCGCGGCGATCTGGCCCGTGCTGGAGGCAATGGTGGAGGCGCTGGCGCGCACCTTGTCGACGATGCCCGTGAGGCCGTCGCCGACGCCGTTCACTGCGCGCATGAGCTGACCGATTTCATCGCGGCGGGTGGCTGGCAGGCGGTGTGTGAGGTCACCCGCAGCCACGCGCTCCGCCACGTTCACCACTTGCGCCAGCGGCGTGCTGACCGCGCGACGCAGCATCCAGTACAGGCCGCCCGCCAGCAGCGCCCCCAGCGCAAGGCCAAGCAGCAGGAAGCGGTTACGCGCCGAAACGAGGTCGGCCTCGAGTTCATCAACGTAAGCCGTGCCGGCAATCAGCAACTGCCAGTCCGGATACTGCGTGAACACGGTGAGGCGTTCGCGCGCGGCGCCGCCGTCGGCATCGGCCAGCGCGTGGCGCAGGGTGCCGTCCTTGCGTGCGATAATCTCGCGCACCCAGGCCTGGCTGCCGGCGTCCTTGGCGTCGAGCAGATTCTTGCCTTCGCGTGCCGTGTTGCGGTCGATGAGCACCTTGCCCTGGTCGGCGCCGGGCTTGCCGTCGATCACAAAGTATCCGCCGCTCTTGCCGATGCCGTGCGAGCGGATCTTCTCCTTGAGCAGTTTCAGCTCGGCGCGTACGTCCACGCCGACATACAACGCGCCGATCACCTTGCCCGACGCATCGCGCACTGGCTCGTACTTGCTCATGTAGGGCACCCCGAACAGCCACGCGAGGCCGCGGAAGGGTTCGCCGGCCATCAACGCCCTGTAGCTCGGATGCGCGCGATCGAGCAGCGTGCCGATCGCGCGTTCGCCGTTTTCCTTCTTGAGCGAGGTGGTCACGCGCACGAAGTCGTCGCCGGTGCGGGCGAAGACCGTGGCGATGGTTCCGCCCGTGCGGGCGAAGAATTTGTCGGGCACGGTGAAGTTGAGGTTCAGCACCGTATCGCCGCTCTTGAAGGTGGGCGTAGGCTTGCCGGCGACTTCGACGGTCTGCGCCGGGTCCACACTGTAGGGGCCAGGAGCGGCATCCGCAAAGGCCGTGAGGAAGCGGTCGGCCTCGGTGCGCATGGTGCCGTCGAACAGGCCGATCATGTCGCGCATGGCGGCCTCCTGATCATGCATGGCCGACTGGGTGTTGGCCTCGAGCGTGCGCAGGCTCGATTGCGAAATCGCCAGCGCAAAGAGGCCGAACACCAGCACCAGTGCAGCCAGCCCGATGATGGCCAGGCGCGTGCCAAGGCTGGTGGCAGGTGCGGAAGAATGGGACAGGGGCACAGACGCTCGCATGTTTTTTTCCTCGGGGTCGTCGTCTGGGTTAACAACGGTGCCGCGAGGAAAAGCTTGAGAGCAAACGTTTATCTGTGATCCTGGGTCGGTTTTTCTAGAACGCCGACTTGACCACACCGCCATCCACACGCAGCGCGGCGCCGGTCGTGGCCGCCGACAGCGGGCTCGCCACGTAGGCCACCAGGTTGGCCACCTCCTTGGGGGTGGCAAAGCGCTTGATGAGCGAGGTGGGCCGGGCCGTCTCGAAGAAGGTCTTCTCGAACGCCTCGAAGCTCTGACCACCCGAGAGCTTTTCCACGAAGGCGTCCACCCCCTCGGAGCGCGTCGGCCCCGGCAGCACCGCATTCACGGTGACGGCCGTCCCGGCGCAGCGTTCGGCCAGCCCGCGCGAAAGGCCGAGCAGCGCCGTCTTCGTCACGCCGTAGTGGATCATTTCAGCCGGGATCTGGACGCCGCTCTCACTGCTGATGAAGACAATGCGGCCCCAGTTCTGGGCACGCATGGCGCCCAGGTAAGCCCGCGACAGGCGCACGCCGCTCATCACGTTGACGTTGAAGAAACGCAGCCATTCCGCATCGTCGATGTCTTCGAACGGCTTGGGGTCGAAGCTGCCGAGGTTATTGATGAGGATATCGACCTTGGGGAAGCGGCCGAGCAGCGCATCGACCTCGGCCGAGCTCGACAAATCGCCGGCAAAGGCGTCGACCTGTGCGCCAGGCACTTCCGCTTGCAGGCGCGCGATGGCATCTGCCACAGAGGCCTCGGAACGCCCATTGACGATGACACGGGCGCCTTCGGCGGCCAGTGCTACAGCGATGGCATAACCGATGCCCTTGGTCGAGCCGCTCACGAGAGCGAGCTTGTTCTGAAGGTGGAGATTCATGGCGTTGAAAAAAGGAATTTGGAGGAGAAACGGCACGCCGCCGGACACGCTGCGGCGTCGGCGTTTCAACCATGATACGAAGCTCGCCGCCTTTGCCAACCGCAATCGTTTTGCAGCGGTATCCAACGAAATTTGATGACGTCGTTCGGTGCCGATCCCGGCTTGACGGCCTGGGCAAGCGAAGATTAGTGTGCAATGGAGCACGCTCGCGTTATCGGGAACGCACGGCGCGCCTGACAAGCCGGATCACCGGCAGAACGGGGAGCACCACCATGAGCATCGACACACAGACACCACCCCAGGCCGCCAGCGCGGGCGAAGGCGCCTACCAGCTTGACACCATGGACCGCGACACCAACATCGGCCGACTCGTGCATCGGGTGCGGCATGCCTTGGTGACGCATATCGACAGTGCCCTGGCGTCGTTGGACCTGACCGCCGCACAGTGGACCGTGGTCATCTACCTGGCCGAGGGCCTGGCCAGCACGCCCGCCGAACTCTCGCGCCTGCTGCACTACGATCCAGGCGCGATGACGCGGCTGATCGACCGGCTCGAAAAGAAGAACATCGTCAAGCGGGCCCCCAGCGATGCGGATCGCCGCTCGGTGGTTGTCTCGCTCACCGAGCAGGGCCTCGCGCTGTATCCGGAGATCCGGCCCCTGGTCATGGACGTGCTGAACAACCTGCTGCGCGGATTCTCGCCGGCCGAGGTCAAGCAGCTGGAAAATCTGCTGCTGCGCGTCCTGCACAACGCCTGACTGGCTCCGGCGGCAGGACCCACGCTCGGCAGGCAGGCCGCGCGACACCGCCGGGACTCACGGCCCGTCGAGTTCGTGCTGGATCTTGAACAGCTCGGTATCGGACCGGATGCCCAGCTTGCGGAAAGCCGATTGCTTTTGCGAGCTGATGGTCTTGATACTGCGCGCGAACTTGTCGGCAATGTCGGTCACGGACATGCCGTCGAGGCAGCAGCGCAGGACCTCGCGCTCGCGGGGGCTCAACTCCGGGCGATCCACGAGCGGTGACAGCCTCGCTCCGCGCGCGGCAGGCGCGGCGGGCGCCGCATCGTCCAGCCCATCGCGCTCCATCTCGGCCGCCAACGCGGCGTTCAGGCGCTTGCCGCCGGTCGCCACCGTACGGATGGCCCGTACCAGTTCGGCCAGCTCCTCTTCCTTGCCGACAAACCCGCGCGCGCCGGCATGCATCACCATCCCGACCGTCGCCTTGTTGTGGTGCGCCGAGGCCACCAGGATCTTCAGTTCCGGATAGCGCACGCGGATGAGGCGAATGAGGTTGAGCCCATCGATTTCCGCCGGACCCAGCGAGTAGTCCATCAGCAGGACGTCGACGCCGACGGCGTTGTTCCTGAGGGCCTGCACGACCTCCCGCCCGGAGGCGAAGATGCCGGTCACCTCGATATCTGTTTCTTGCTTCAGTCGCGCCGCCAGGCCGTGACGGACGACTGCATGGTCATCGAGCACGACCACGCGGATCGGTCGGGTCGCAGTCCAGTTCATGGTGGCAGGTTCCTGTTCGGCTTGTTTTGAGACGACGGCAAAGACTGGGGCCATGGCGGTGTCGACGCCTTGGGGAATCGCGTCACGCGCCCGCCCTCGGGCCTCGGGCCTCGGGCCTCGGGCCTCGGGCCTCGGGCCTCGGGCCTCGGGCCTCGGGCCTCGGGCCTCGGGCCTCGGAAGAGGCCACATATTAGATGAAACGGCCGGGTCGGCACCACGCCGCCCGGCTGGGCAACGCCGCTCATGCGATGGCCGCATCGATACGCGCCCGCGTGCTGCGGCGTGCGCGCTCGAACACCGCCATGTCACCCATCAGGAATGCCACGTTGGCATTGGAGCGGAACGATTCGATTTCGAAGACGAGCTGGTCGACGTCAAGATCGGCGCGCAGCTCTCCCGCCGCCAGACTTGCGGCGATCACCTCGCGAAACCGCCTGCGCACCCCTTCGCGGTGGGCGCGCACGCGGTCCTGGAGGACGCCGGGACGCGCGCGGTATTCGTAACTGGCAGCGCAGACGAAGCATCCGCCCGGCGACTGCCCGCTGGCCACGTAGTCGAACCAGCCGTCGGTCAGCGCGCGCAGGCGGGCGAGCGGACTCTCGAGCGCCATCGCAGGCTCGACCACGGACGTGAGGTAGTGGACGACCCCCGCATCCAGCGTGGCGAGCTGCAGGTTTTCCTTATCGCCAAAGAGCACCTGGATATTGCCCTTGCCCACCCCGGCATCGGCAGCGACGCGGCCGATGGTCAGCCCTTCGAGCCCGTCGGTGGAGGCAATGGCGGCCGCGTGCTCGAGCACCTGGGCGCGCGCACGTTCACCGCGCAGACGGCGGCCATCGGTTTCGTTCATGGCAATGCCCTATCGGTGAGTGGGGTCAACGCAATCGGTCCTTGACGCAATCGAATGCCTCTTTAGTATACGTACGACCGTATATTAATAATCGAGACCGCACCATGTCAACGGAATCCCTTCCCGCAGGAAGTCTCGCCGCCGCCGGCGAGGCGCGGCGCTGGCCCGCGCTTGCGGCGCTGCTCACCGGCAACTTTGTCACGATTCTCGATCTGTTCATTGTCAACGTGGCGATCCCGGACATCCGCGCCGGGCTGCATGCGAATTTCGCGCAGATCCAGCTCGTGATGGTGGGCTACAGCGCGGCGTATGCGGTGTTCCTGCTCAATGGCGCGCGCCTGGGCGACCTCTTCGGGCGCAAGCGCATGTTCCTCACGGGCATGGCGCTGTTCACACTGGCATCTGCGTTGTGCGGGCTGGCAAGCACGCCATGGATGCTCATCGCCATGCGCGTCGGCCAGGGCCTGGGCGCGGCCATCCTGATGCCGCAGGTCATGGCTTCGCTGCGCGTGCTGTTCGACGGCGATGCGCGCCGCCGCGCGTTTGGCACGATGGGTGCGGTGCAAGGCGTCGCGGCCTCGATCTCACAGATCATCGGCGGCTGGCTGATCGCGCATCCGCTGGCGGCCGATGTATCGGGCTGGCGCGCGGTGTTCCTGGTGAACGTGCCGATCGGCGTCGCGGCGCTGCTGGCGGCGCGCGCTTTCGTGGCGGAGTCCAGGGCGCCGGTGGCCGCCCGCCTGGATGTGCACGGTGCCGTGGCGGGTGCAGTCGCCCTGGCCATGCTGCTGGTCCCCGTCATGCTGGGCCGTGAGTCCGGCTGGCCGTGGTGGTCCTGGACGGTGCCGCTGGCCGCGCTGCTGGTGGTGCGGCACTTCGTGCGCGTGGAGCAGGCCCTGTCCGCGGCGGGGCGGGTTCCGATCATCGAGATAGCACTGTTCCGCAACCGCAGCTTCGTCCTGGGTGTGCTGGCCATCTTTCTCTTCTACACCGCCATGAGTTCGTACTTTCTGGCGCTGACGATCCTTCTGCAGTTCGGCCGCGGCTTGACGGCGCTGGCCGCCGGACTGGTCTTCACGCCGGCGGCCATCGCGTTCTTTGCCGGCTCGCTGACGGGGCCTCGGCTGGCAGAGCGCATCGGCCAGCGTGCGCTGTTGCTCGGCGTGGCGATCTTCGCCATCGGCCTGGTGCTGCTCGCTGCCATGGCGCAGGCTGGCGCGCCCACCGCCTGGTTCATCTTGCCGCTGGTGCTGAACGGCTTTGGGCAGGGCATGGTGATCCCGCTCTCGCTCAATACCATCCTGAGCAGCGTCGAGACGGCTCAGGCGGGCATGGGTGCGGGGACGGTCACGACCATGCAGGCCGTCGGCAACGCCGTCGGCGTGACCGTGGTGGGCGTGCTGCTGTTCTCGTTGCTGGGCCACGTGGATGGCACGGATGCGGCGTCACCGGCCGCACACGCCGCGCACTACGGCCACGCCTTCGCGCTGGCCACGCTGTACAACGTGGGCGCCACGGTGGTCGCCCTGGTGTTGTTCTGGCGTGCCTGGCGGCGGCACGCCTAGCCTCTTCCGTGCGTGCTCACTTGCGTACCCAGCCGCGCCGCACGCACGGGGCCAGCACCACGCCATGCACCGCCAGCCCGAGCCGGTGCAGCGGATCGGACAGCGTATGTGCCACGCGCCCACTGCACAGCCATGCGCTCAACGCCGACACGAGCGCCGCGCCCACCATGTCGAAGGGGTAGTGCACGCCGAGGTAGATGCGCGCCCACGCCATCGGCAACCCCAGCCCCGCCAGCAGCATGCCCAGACGGCGCAGGCGCGCGTTCCCCATCAAGCTGAACGCCACGGTCCACAGCACCGTCAGGTGATCGCTCGGGAACGACGAATCCGCGACATGCGGGAGCAGATTGCTGCCGAGGCCGATCACAAACGGCCGGGGGTGATACCACGCCAGACCGAAACCGACATTCACGAGGAGCGCCAGCGCCGCAGCCAGTGCCGCCTGCAATGCATGACGGCGCGTCGATGGCTCGCCCCATAACCAGCCGGCCACCAGCGTAAGCGGCACCAGCCAGATGGCATATTCGGCAAAGGCCATGGCCAGCCAGACCGTGACGGCCGACGGCCCGGGCCCCGCATTGATCCAGAGAAACAGCGTGTGATTGAGTGCTTCCATACAGCAGCCTGCAGGCCGGTCCGCGTTGATCGTCGTGGTTGGTCCACACGCACACGGTTTGCGTTCCCCAAACGAACGTCCGCCCGGCGCGCGGATTTGACCCGCGCATGCCGCTTGGCGCCCCGCTGTCTGTTTCTTCTTTATTTCTTCTGTATATAAAAATAGTAGTAGTAGATAACGGCCTGCGTTTTCTGTGGATAGCTCGAAAAAGCGGTGTTGCCTCAAGGGCTTGGAAAAAGGACAACGCATCGGACAGCGTGTGCCGTCGCGTGGATGAATCGGGCACAGCAGTGCGGGCGCACAGTGCAACTTCAAAGTTATTCGCGCGGCATCGACAGATCGCCCCCGGGCAGCCAACACGGTTGTCCCTGAAGTTCTTCACGTGTTTATCCACAGCAGGCGGTGTCGGCCGTGCAACGAGAACGAGGCGGAGCCCGCGCGCGCCCTGCTTTATCTCCCGGTGTTCAGTTGACTATCGCGCGAGATGGCCGTGCAGCCCGCTGAAGCGAATGCACCGCCGCACGGAGCCTGCCTCCATGACCGGCGCAAGACGGCCACACACACCGTCGCGACATCGCATCGAGGGGCAGTTGCATGCTAGGGATGCAGCTTTTCACCCTTGTTCAGCATATCAATGAACTGCGCAATCTTCCTGGCGCGCGTTTCGGCCTTCTTGACGTTCTGGATTCTGAACAGGATGGCGTATCGGTTCTGGCCATTCAGGCTGGAAAAGAATTGCTTGGCCTTCGGGTTGCTGTCGAGGGCCTGCTGCAGATCGTCGGCCACGGTCGACTTGCTGGCGGATGCATAGGCAGCCGCCCAACGTCCGTCGCGCTTGGCCTGATCGATGACGCGAAGCCCCGCGGGGCGCATCCGTCCCGCAGCGATCAACGCCTCGGCTTTTGCCTTGTTGATCCTGGACCAGATGCTCCTGGCGGTTCTGGGGGTGAATCGCTGGAGCCAGTAGTGCTCGTTTTCCGCCTGCTTTTGCCCGTCGATCCATCCGTAGCAGAGTGCGCTCTCCAGTGCCTGTGCATAGGAAACGGTGGACGCGTCGGCCGATTGCTTGGCGATGCGGAGCCACGCACCGGGCACAGCATCTCCGTTGGCTTCAAGCCAGGCTTCCCAGGCTTGCTGCGTGCTGAACGTGAGCTTTGGACTGTGCATCTCGCTAAGCGTGAAGTGAGGGTTAGGCGGCGCCGCCGTGCGTGCGCCGGAATGGATGGTAGGGCGGAATCCGGGCGGTCGCGAATGCTTCTTCGCAATGCGTGTGAAGTGCCGTAATACCGCTGCAGAGAGGAACGCGATCGCGGTCATCTCTGGAAGCCGCGATATCCGGAAGTGAAGGTTCAAGGCCACTCGCCGACGGAACGGTTTGCGTCGGCAGTCCGCCCGGGCAACTCAATCCGCCTCTTCTTTCTCGGGCAGCTCCCGGCTGCGGAACGTACTGGGTGCCACGCCGTAAGAGAGCATCCTTCTCGTTGGTCATGACTTACTAAACGCACCTAAACTGAAGATGAATTTCTGAACTTATCCGCCGGGTAGGCACGGCGCCTGAGTTGATGCCTGACCCTCAATGACGCTCAACAATCGCAAGAAAGCACATTTGCCCAGGGCGATGGGGACGAAGCTGTTGGGTTCGTACAGATAGTGCGTGGTGCGGGTGCTGCC
>JAGWNU010000243.1 GCA_028871175.1 Burkholderiaceae bacterium
TACGGCCGCATGGGCGGCTTCGCGCACTTGGCCACGCTTATCAAGCGCCTGCGCGCCACGCGCCCGAATGCGCTGCTGCTGGACGGCGGCGACACCTGGCAGGGCTCCGCCACCGCGTTGTGGACCAACGGCCAGGACATGGTCGACGCGGCCCTTGCGCTGGGCGTGGACGTCATGACCCCGCACTGGGAGATGACCTACGGCGCCGACCGCGTGCGCCACGTGGTCGATCACGACTTCAAGAACAAGGTCGCCTTTGTTGCGCAGAACATCCAGACCGCCGACTTTGGTGATCCGGTGTTCGACCCGTATGTGCTGCGCGAGCTGAACGGCGTGCCGGTCGCCATCATCGGGCAGGCGTTTCCGTACACGCCCATCGCGCACCCGGCGGATTTCACGCCCGACTGGACGTTCGGCATTCAGGAAGAACGGCTGCAGAAGATGATTGACGAGGCGCGCGGCAAGGGCGCCAAGGTGGTCGTGCTGCTGTCGCACAACGGCATGGATGTCGACCTGAAGCTCGCCTCGCGCGTGCGCGGGTTAGACGCCATCCTGGGCGGCCACACGCACGATGCCGTGCCCGCGCCCGTCAAGGTCAGCAACCCGGGCGGCGTGACGCTCGTCACCAACGCAGGCGCCAACGGCAAGTTTGTCGGCGTGCTCGATCTGGATGTGCGCGGCGGCACCGTGCGCGACATCCGCTATACGCTGCTGCCCGTGTTTGCCGATCTGCTGCCGCCCGACCCAGCCATGACGGCGCTGATTGACCGCGTGCGTGCGCCATACAAAGACAAGCTGGGCGAAACGCTGGCCACGAACCGCGGCCTGCTGTACCGGCGCGGCAACTTCAACGGCACGTTCGACCAGCTCATCGTTGATGGCCTGATGCACGCGCAGGGCGCCGAGATTGCCTTCTCGCCCGGCTTCCGCTGGGGCACCACGCTGCTGCCCGGCGAGGCCCTGACCATGGAAGCGCTGATGGCCCAGACCGCCATCACGTACCCAGCCACCACGCTGACCGAGATGACGGGCGCCACCATCAAGACCGTGCTGGAAGACGTGGCCGACAACCTGTTCAACCCAGACCCGTATTACCAGCAGGGCGGTGACATGGTGCGCACCGGCGGCCTGCGCTACACCATCGACCCCACCAAGCCCATGGGCCAGCGCATTACCGACATGCGCCTGGGGCCGGGAAGCGGCAAGCCCATCGACGCCGACCGCCGCTACAAGGTGGCCGGCTGGGCCGCCGTATCGCCCGAAGCCCGCAAGGCCGGCGGCCGCCCCGTATGGGACGTGCTGGCCGACTGGCTGCGCGATCAGCGTGAAGTGACGGCGCGGCCGCTGAACACGCCGCGCATCGTCGGCATGGAGGGCAATCCTGGCATGGAAACCGACAAGGGTTGACCCGCGATTGAAGCCCCCGGGCAAATTCGGATAAACTTTGCTGCGACGGGCCGATAGCTCAGCTGGGAGAGCGCCGCGTTCGCAATGCGGAGGTCGGGAGTTCGATCCTCCTTCGGTCCACCAAGTTGCTGGCAGCGCTTGAAAGGCGATGCCGCAAAAAACCCGCGAAGCGTTGAGCGTCGCGGGTTTTTTATCGCGCGCACTCGGCGACCCCGCCAGTCCACAGCAGCAAACGCCCGCTGGCGCTTGCGTGAAGGCTGAATATGGGACGTCGGGGTTCGACTCAGGGCGGCGTGCGGCCCGCAAACCGTCGCTTTCCACCGTCTGAATATCGCCGTCGACCCTCTGAAGGTGGAACGTCAGCCTCGACACCCCAACGTCGAATGTCCGAGCGTGAAGCGCGACCCTCAGACAGTGAAGTTCGAGTGTTTGAGGCTCAAACGCGACCCTCAGAGGGTCGAATTCGACGCTTTGACACTGACGCCCGACCCTCAAACAGTGAAACGCCGGTGTTTGACGCTGGCGTTCGACTCTCTCAGGGTGAAGCGCCACTGTTTGTGGCTGGAGCGAGACCTTCCGACCGTCGCTGCCGGCGAATCAAGAATCCAACTTTCGGCGCTGGCCGCGTCGCTATAATTCACGCGCTGCCGCACCAACGGCAGTCGGGTTTGGCGACTCGACATACTCACAACGAGCGTCCGCATGGCGGATACGCTCGGGCACACTCGTGCATGCCTCCTATGGCGGGCCGGGTGGGGAGACCTTCGGGTCTGCCGGTTGCCGTGAGTACCGGTTCGCCAGCCCCGCCGTCAGGCCCGCCACCTTCGTCTGGCGACGAGAAGGCGGACCTCCCGTCAATACTCACGGAGGCTCCCATGCCTATTGCAGACGAGACGCGACCAGCGTCGTACCCCTCTCCACCCGCACCACTCAGTCCAGCGCCCACGTCATCCGACACAGGCAGGCTCACCAAAAACCGCACCTACCTGAACGGCGCCATCGCAGCGCAGGCGTATCTCCGGCGTACACGCGCCGCCATGCGCAGCCACGGCCAGTGCCGCCCGGGCATGCTGCGCGAACAGCTTCAACATCTGTCCGCACACGCGTTCCCGCCGGTCTTCATCAAAGGCTTTGTGGATGCGATTGATGCCTACGTTTCGATGTCCCTCGGGGGACGCGATGTCGATCCGCAGACGTGGGACGTGTTAGCCGCCATAGAGCGGCGTGGCTACAGCCAATAACAACAGATTGATGCATTCCCGTGACGGGCGGGGATGCCAGGGTTAAGTCGGAGTGGCAGCTAGGCGTTGGCTGTTGAAGCTGTCTGCCGAGCATGAATCGCAGCCACGAAAGCCGACAGAAATCCGCGCATTTCGGACTGCCGCTCAGGCACCTTCAGCATGGTTTTGATTTCGTCTGGCGTTTTTCCAATCAACGGGATGCGCAGAAATACGTCTTCGAGAAACTGATCGCTGACGGTGGACAGCACCAGCCGGAGCGATGTGAGCATGTCGTCGCCACGATGAGATGCATGGGCGAGCGCAATGGGTTTCCCGATGACTTCGAATCGCGAGACCATCCAATCGATGACGTTCTTGAGCCCGCCCGGAATCGCGCGAACGTATTCGGGGCTGGCAATAATGATGCCGTCGCATCCGGACACGAGTGTCAGGAATTCGAGCACTTCGGCGGGTGTCTGTTGCCCTTCCAGGTCAGGAGAAAAGACCGGCAAGGTGTCGAGGCGATGGAATACCAATAGCTCAACGCCCTCAGGGGCAACGTCTTTCAAGCCGAGCAGTAGCGCCGTGTTGACGGAATCGCGGCGGGCACTGCCGGAGATGGTGAGGAGCTTCATCTGCTTTCCTTTAGAGACATCCTGCCGCGCCCCGGGCGATCTGGTTCGATAGGCTCGAAACGTCCCGCTCCCCTCAGCTCCTCAGCCAAACTTGCGCGCCGCATCGCGCGCCAGGCCAGAACCGATCCCGCCGAACAGGTCGCCCTCGACGCGCCGCGCCGACGGCAGCACTTGCGCCAGTTGCTCGCGCAGCATCGGCACCCCGCTGGAGCCGCCGGCAAAGAGAATGGTATCGACCGCTTCCGCTGCCACGCCCGCCGTCTTCAGCATGGCCTGCACCGTCGAGACCGTCTTGCCGACCAGCCTCCCGATCGACTGGTCGAAATCGTCGCGCGTAACGGGCTGCTTCAATTCGGGCGCGATGCGGTGCAGGTCGATCTCCGCCACCGGAGCGTCCGACAGCGCGATCTTCGCGGCTTCCACCTGGATGGCCAGCCAGTGGCCGGCGCGCTCGCGGATCAGGCGGATCAGGCGGTCGAGTTTTTCGGTGTCGGCGGCATCTCGGTAGTTGTCCATCACCACCGTCCACGCCTTGCGCGTGTACACGTGGTTGATGGTGTGCCAGCTCGCCAAGTCGAAATACTGGCCAGACGGCATCGCCTTGCCGTTGCGCAGCGTGCTGTTCAGGCCCAGCAGCGGCATCACGCTGGCCAGGCTCAAGGCGCGGTCGAAGTCGGTTCCGCCGATGTGAACGCCGCCGTTGGCGAGGATGTCTTCGCGGCGGTCAAGGCGTTTCGCGCGGTCGGGCGACAGGCGCACCAGCGAGAAGTCCGACGTACCGCCGCCAATGTCGGCCACCAGCACCAGTTCTTCACCGCTGATGCCGGCCTCGTAGTCGAACGCGGCGGCGATGGGCTCGTACTGGAAGGCGATCTCGTCAAAGCCGGCGTCGCGCGCGATGTCCGCCAGCGTGTCTTCGGCAAGCTGGTCGGCCTTGGGGTCTTCGTCGATGAAGAACACCGGGCGGCCCAGCACGGCGCGGCGGAATTCATGGCCGGCCGCGCGCTCGGCACGCTGCTTGAGTTCGCCAATGAAATGCGCGAGCAGCTTGCGAAAGGGCATGGCCTGGCCCATGACCTCGGTGCTGTCGTCCATCATCGACGTGCCGAGCAGGCTCTTGAGCGAGCGCATCAGGCGGCCCTCGTAGCCGGCAAGATAGTCGGTCAGCGCGGCACGGCCATAGGTCACCAGCGGGTCTTCGGCATGAAAGAAGATGACGGAAGGCAGCGTGGCTTTGCCGTCTTCGAGCGGCAGCAGGGTGGGCGCGTCCGGTCTCAGCCAGCCGACGGTGGAGTTGGACGTGCCGAAATCGACGCCGCAGGCGTTTGACATCATAGGAATGTGGCTTCTGGAGTGCAGCGGGAGGCATGCGCCTGCACGGGATATCAGGCGCGGGTGCCACCGGCGAAAGGGGCGCTATTGTAGTGGCTTTGTGCGACGGGTCTCCACCACGGGGGATGCCTTGGTTGCCAGCGCTGACGAACACATACCCGCGACAGGCATACCGCATGCTGCGCCTGCATGGTCCGGGGCCAATGACCGCGCCCCGCCAACTCGTTCAACGCGCGGGGGCAACAGATGAGCTACGCCCGTTTCGGAGCCATGATCGTGGTGTCCACGGTCGTGATGTTCGGTCTGATGTACTTGAACACCTACGAGATCGAGCACGTTCTATTCAGTCAGACACGCATGTGGATGGCGCTGATCATGGGGGCGGCAATGAGCGCCGTCATGCTCGTGTTCATGTGGGGCATGTACGCCAAAGCCGCACTGAACGTGGCGATCCTGCTCGTGAGCGCGGTCGTGTTCTGAGGCGCGCTGTGGCTCGTTCGGGGCCAGCAGACTGTGGGGGATGTGTCGTACATGCAGGCGATGATTCCTCACCACTCCATCGCCATCATGACCAGTGCGCGCGCGCACATTAAAGACCCACGCGTGCGCAAGCTGGCAGACGGAATCATTCGGGCGCAGGTGAAGGAAATTGGCGAAATGAAGGCGCTCATCGCAGATCTGAAGCAGAACCCGCCGCCGGCCGGTGCACCGGATATCCCGAGTTAGCGCAAGCGCGGAGACCCCCCGCCCCGGCCGGAATGATTGGCTGCTATGTAACCGGAGCTTGTTTTTCCTCGACTGGTCCGTGCGTAGTTGGTGCTCTCTGACGGTGAGACTCCAGTGTTTGAGGGGGGAGCATGACCGCATGAATCGTTCTT
>JAGWNU010000244.1 GCA_028871175.1 Burkholderiaceae bacterium
TCGACGCCGCGCGGCGTGACGATGATGAGCGCATCGGCCGATGGCTTGGAGCCCGCTTCGGGCGTGACACCCAGACTGAGCAGCAGGCGCTGGGCTGCGGCATGACCGGCCTCATGAGCGCGGCTGATCCACACCGACGACGGGCGGGCTGCCGGCGCGGGCGCTGCGGCCGGGACCTGCTTCTGCCCATCGGGGTAGCGATAGAAGCCCTCGCCGGTCTTGCGCCCCAGGATGCCCCCGGCAAGGCGCACGGCTGTGATCTGCGAAGGCCGATAGCGTGGCTCGTCATAGAACTGGCGGTAGACCGATTCCATCACCGGATGCGACACGTCCAGGCCCGTCAGGTCCATCAGCTCGAACGGGCCCATGCGGAAGCCGGCTTGCTCTCGCATCACGGCATCGATGTCCGCAAATGCGGCGGCGCCTTCCTGCGCCACGCGCAGTCCCTCGGTATTCATGCCGCGTCCGGCGTGGTTGACGATGAAGCCCGGCATGTCGATGCACCGCACGGCGGTGTGTCCCATGCGCTTGGCGAGCAGGGCCAGGGCGTCGCCGGTGGCCGGCGCGCTGCGCAGGCCGTCGATGACTTCGACGACTTTCATCAGCGGCACCGGATTGAAGAAGTGGAAGCCCGCCACGCGCTCGGGGTGCCTGCACGCCGCAGCGATGGCCGTGATCGACAGCGACGACGTATTCGACGCCAGGATCGCATCTTCACGCACGATGTCTTCAAGCTGGCGGAAGAGGTCGCGCTTGACCTCCAGTTTCTCGACGATGGCCTCGACGACAAGATCGCAGTCGGCGAGGTCGGCGAGGGTGTCGGCGGGAGACAGCCGCCCGATTGTGGCGTCGGCTTCATCCGCCGTGAGCTTGCCCTTGGCGGCCAGCTTGGTCAGCGTGTCGGCCAGTGCCGTGCGCGCCGCCTGCACCGCTTGCGCGTTGGCGTCGAACAGCCTGACGCGCAGGCCGGCCTGGGCCGCAATCTGTGCGATGCCGCGCCCCATGGCGCCGGTGCCCACAATCCCGATGGTCTGCATTTGAATTCCGCTGCGATCGAAAGAAGTCTGGCTAAAATAGCACGAGCGTGCGATTTTTGGCACCCGCACCGACCATAATGGGCGGTCACACCACCAAGGAGAGAGGCTTCATGCTGACGCTATACGGTTTTTCTGCGAGCAACTACTACAACAAGGTGAAGCTGGCGCTGATGGAGAAGGGCCTTCCGTTCGAGGAAGCGCTGCGCTGGCCCGACCAGACCGATGCTGACCTCTCCCCGCTGCACAAGGTCCCGTATCTGGCGTGCGAAGCGGGAGGGCTCTGCGAGTCGCAGGTGATTGTCGATTATCTGGAGGCCCGCTATCCGCAGCATCCGTTGATTCCGTCCGACCCGTTCGCGGCGGCGAAGGTGCGCGAAATCGTGACCTTCCTGGAGCTACACCTGGAACTGGTGGCGCGCCAGCTGTTCGCAGAAGCGTTCTTCGGCGGCAAGGTCAGCGACAACCTGAAGGTGAAGGTGCGCGAGCAACTCCAGAAGAACATTCCGGCCGCGGCAAAGCTGTTCAAGTTTGCGCCGTATGTGGCGGGCGACACGTTCACCATTGCGGACTGTGCGGCCATCGTGCACTTCCCGCTGGTGAGCTCGGCCACCAAGATCATCTACGGCGAAGACATGCTCGCGGCCATCGAGGGCATCAAGCCGTATCTGGCGAAAATGGCTGAAAACCCGAACGTGCAGAAGATCAACGCCGACCGCAAGGTCAACACGGAACAGATGCTCGCCTACTACGCCAGCAAGCGAGCCTGACGGGCGCCAGCCTTACAGCTTCGACAAACGCTCCAGCGCCAACTGGAGCGTTTCGTCTTTCTTGGCGAAGCAGAAACGCACCACGCCGGACTCGCGCGGCTGCGAATAGAACGCCGACACGGGGATGGCCGCCACGCCGATCTCGCTGGTGAGCCACTTGGCGAACTCGGCCTCGGGCAGGTCCGAGATGGCGGTGTAATCCACGCACTGGAAATACGTCCCCTGGCAGGGGAGCAGTTTGAAGCGCGTTTTCTCGAGACCGGCGCGGAACAGGTCGCGCTTGTGCTGGTAGAACGCGGGCAGGTCGAGGTACGGGCGCGGATCGGCCATATAGGCCGCCAGCCCGTGCTGCATTGGCGTGTTGACCGTGAACACGTTGAACTGGTGCACCTTGCGGAATTCCGCCGACAGCGCAGCGGGCGCAGCCACGTAGCCGACCTTCCAGCCCGTCACGTGATACGTCTTGCCAAAGCTCGAGACCACGAAGGCACGCCGCGCCAGCTCGGGAATGCGTGCCACCGAGGCGTGCGGCACGCCGTCGTACACCATGTGCTCGTAGACCTCGTCGGCGAGCAGCAGGACGTTGGTGGGCGCCAGGATGTCGGCGAGCTTCTGCATGTCGTCCGCATGCCAGACCGTGCCGGTCGGGTTATGCGGCGTGTTGAGCATGATCAGGCGCGTGCGCGGTGAAATGGCAGCCGCCAGCTTGTCGAAGGGGATACGGAAGTCCGGAGCTTCGAGCGTGATTGGAACCACCTTGCCACCTGCCAGCTCAATCGATGGGATGTAGCTGTCGTACGTCGGCTCGAACACGATCACTTCGTCGCCGGGATGCACGCAGCACAGCACGGCGGTCAGCAGTGCCTGCGTGGCGCCGGCGGTGATCGTGATCTCGCGATCGGCGTCGTAGCTGTGGCCGTAGAGGTTACCGATCTTCGCAGCGATGGCGTGGCGCAGCGCCGGCACGCCCGCCATGGGCGGATATTGGTTCAGCCCGGCGCGCATGGCGTCCGACACCGCATCGACGATGCGCGGGTCGCAGTCGAAGTCAGGGAAGCCCTGGCCGAGGTTGACGGCCTGCTTCTCGGCGGCCAGCGCCGACATCACGGTAAAGATGGTGGTGCCGACATTCGGCAGCCGCGAGGGCGGCGGGGTCATGGGCGCAAGGGGTTCAGCAGCGCGGGTAGCAACGGTGGTCATGGCAAGGCGGCTTCGGGCTTGAGGTGGGCTTGGGCAGGTTCAATGGCTTCCAACCTGACGCGCGCGACGAATTCTTTCGGCGGCAACACGGCCACGTCGCAATACTTGGCCATGCGGCGCTTGAGCTTGAGCACCGCCCTGTCCTTGGAGACGAGATACGCCACGCTGGCAGCGTCGGCCAGCGCGAGGAACTTCTGGTCGTCGCGGTCCTTGCAGCGGGGGACAAAGGGTTGGCCTTGCGCGCCGGCCGCCTCTTCGGGGTCGGCCACCGGCTGCGTGACACGGTCCACCCAGGCCAGCGCCGCCTGTGCATCGACTGCATAGCGCGCGAACTGCGGGTAGTCGAGCACACGGCGTAACTCTTCGCGGCAGGCGGGGCTGATGATGGCTTCCAGCCGGCCGGCTTCGAGCGCTGCCCGGATAGGGCGCGCCACAGCGTCATCGAAGATCAGGATGTCGACCCAGATGTTGGAGTCCAGCACCACGCGCGGCGGTGGCGGGCATGGGCTCGGGGCAAGGGCGGCAGCGTCTGCCATTCGATACAATTCCAGACTTGTGAACCGCGATTCTGACATGATCATCGTCCTCTCGCCGGCCAAGTCGCTCGACTACGACACGCCGCCGCGCATCAAGACCCACACGCTGCCCGATTTCATCGGGCGCTCCGCAGAACTCATTGACGTGCTCCGCAAGCTGTCACCGGCCCAGATCGGCACGCTGATGCACATTTCCGACCCGCTTGCCGTGCTGAATGCCACGCGCTACGCGGATTGGTCGCCCGAATTCACGGCCGAGAACAGCAAGCAGGCGGTCCTCGCGTTCGACGGCGATGTGTATGGCGGGCTCGACGCAAACGCGCTCTCCGCAGACGATCTGCACTTCGCGCAGAAGCACCTGCGCATTCTGTCCGGCCTGTACGGGGTCCTGCGCCCGCTCGACTGGATGCAGCCGTATCGGCTGGAGATGGGTACGCGCCTGGCCAATCCGCGCGGCAAGGATCTCTACGCGTTCTGGGGCGATGATGTGACGCTTGCGCTCAACACGCTCTTCAAGCAGGACGACGACCCCGTGCTCGTCAATCTCGCGTCGGAAGAGTATTTCAAGGTGGTGCGGCCCAAGGTGCTCAAGGCGCGTGTCGTCACGCCGGTGTTCGAAGACTGGAAGAGCGGCCAGTACAAGATCATTTCGTTCTATGCCAAGCGGGCGCGTGGGCTGATGGCGCGCTACGCGATCGAACACCGCATGACCGATCCGCGCAAGCTCCAGGCGTTCGATGTCGATGGCTATGCCTTTGTCGCCGACGATTCCGACGACGAGCGCTGGGTCTTCCGCCGCAAGCTTGCCTGACAAGCCTTTGCTGTCCAACGTCTTCAGGGCCTGACATGACTGCCACCCAACCGTACATTTCCAGCACGTTCGACAGCGGCGCCATCGAGATCGTCGATGCCGCGCGCGCAGATGCCATCCGCCTGCGCATCCGCCGTGATTCGCATGCCGACTTCACGCAGTGGTTCCACTTCCGCCTGCAGGGCGTGCAGGGTCAGGCGTGCAGGCTGACCCTCGAGAACGCCAGCGAATGCACGTACGCCGCTGGCTGGAAGGATTACCGGGCCGTCGCATCGTATGACCGGGAGCATTGGTTCCGCGTGCCGACGCGCTACGACGGCAAGGCGCTGACCATCGAACTGACCCCCGAGCACGACAGCGTCTGGTTCGCGTATTTCGAACCGTATCCGGATGAGCGGCACCTGTCGCTCGTTGCGGCCGCGCAAGCGTCGCCGGGCGTGCGGACCCAGCGTCTGGGCAGCACCGTGCAGGGGCGCGACATGACCAGCATCACCGTCGGCGAGCCCGGGCCCGGCAAGAAGCATGTCTGGATCATCGCGCGCCAGCATCCCGGCGAGACGATGGCCGAATGGTTTGTCGAGGGCCTGCTCGCGCGCCTGACGCGTCAGGGCGTGTGGAAGGGTGACCCGGTGGGACGCGTGCTCGCCGACCGCGCGGTGTGTCACATCGTGCCCAATATGAACCCGGACGGTTCGTCGCTCGGCAATCTACGCACGAATGCAGCGGGCGCCAACCTGAACCGGGAATGGATGGAGCCCGATGCGCAGCGCAGCCCAGAAGTCCTCTGCGTGCGTGGGGCGATCGAGCGAACCGGCGTCGACCTGTTCTTCGATATCCATGGTGATGAGGCCTTGCCCTATGTCTTCGTGGCCGGCAGCGAGATGTTGCCTGGCTTCACCGATGCGCAGCGCGCGGACCAGGACCGCTTTGTGGCCGCGTTCCTGCGCGCCTCACCGGATTTTCAGACGAAGTACGGCTACGAGGCGAGCAAGTACAACGAGGATGCGCTCAAGCTGGCCTCCAAGTACATCGGCCATACCTATGGGTGCCTGTCATT
>JAGWNU010000245.1 GCA_028871175.1 Burkholderiaceae bacterium
GCCTTCGACAGCAATCTGCATCGAGTATTGCTCCACGCAGAACACTGACCTAGCCGGCAACGGACTGGAGAACGGAGTGATCAACGTGGGTATATCGCGCAACATCCGACGCTGGCGCTGTCGCGATCAGATCCCGACGAAAATACGCCAGCAGTCCACAAGGCAAGCGCCATACCGGCTGAAGACGAAACGAGGAAATTCTTAGAGAAGAAAGAGCGAGAAGTACGCCTGACGTCAAACATCTTGCGAAACGTGGGGACGAGCATTTGGCCCGCCGTTGCAAGCCGGTTAACGAAGGCAGAGCGCACCACGCCCACTACCGGGAGATGAAGAACGCCCGCGCGGCTACCGAGCGTAACGGCCAACATTGGATTGCCAGCTTGAGGTTGATAAGCCCTTAGCCGATCGAAGCCAGCCAATACCTTTGAGATGTTGTCAGCCGCGTCTCGACTTGACTGGCAATATGCCAAGCCATTTTGTTTTCATCGAGACCACTCATATCACCAAGCGCAAATGTTGGAGTGGAACCGACAACACGCAGCTCAGGGGGGATCTTGATCCGACCCTGCACGCTACCAGCGCGTTCTTGCACTTGGCTGTCCAGCGTTGGATGTCTTCTTCCATCTTCGTGCTCATCTTCATCCCACTTATCTTTTCCGTAGCCTCACGCAGTCTGTCCCCATCAGCATTCGGAGCGATACGGCATAATTCCGGACAAATGTTGAACAGGGCTTGTCCGCCCGCGCCGTTATGCCTTATGTCGTCACCGAATCCTGCATCCAGTGCAAATACACCGACTGCGTGGCGGTCTGCCCGATGGACTGCTTTCATGCAGGGCCCAATTTTCTGGTGATCGATCCGGATGAATGCATCGACTGCTCAATCTGCGCGCCGGAGTGCCCGGTGGGCGCGATCTATCCAGAGGCTGAGGTCCCGCCCGATCAACAGGCATTCATTGCACTCAATGCGCAGCTGTCGCGCCGGACTGACTGGCCTCGCCTGACACAAGTGCAGGCCCCGCTGGCAGACCACGCGCACTGGGCACAGATCAAGGACAAGCGCGACGCACTGGTCATCGCGCCCGAATAACAATGTGCAGTCGTCGCGGCGCGTCATGCGATGTCGTGCACGCTGCGCTCAACCGTCACCCTGACCCGCACGCAGATACCACTCATGACTGAACGCATCCTGCTCAACATCGAAGCTGGCGTTGCCGACGTCCGGCTCAATCGTCCGGAAAAGATGAACGCGATTGACCCGGCCATGTTCGAGGCCCTGGTCGCCACCGGCGAGCGCCTGATGCATGAAGCGGACCTGCGTGCCGTGGTGCTGTCGGGCGAAGGTCGCGCCTTTTGCGCCGGGCTTGACATGGCGAGCATGGCCAGCCTCGGCCAGGACAGCGCCGGGTCGGATATCAGCGGTGGCCGCCTGGCCAGGCGCACCCACGGTTCCGCGAATCTGCCGCAGTACGCTTGCACGGTATGGCGCGAACTGCCGGTGCCGGTATTCGCCGCCGTGCATGGCGTCGCTTACGGAGGCGGCCTGCAGATTGCGCTCGGCGCGGACATGCGCTACGTGACAGCCGACACGCGCCTATCGATCATGGAGATCAAATGGGGCCTGGTGCCGGATATGGGCGGTATGGTGCTCACACGCGGCCTCGTGCGCCCGGACCACCTGCGGGAACTGATCTACACCGGCCGCGTGGTGACAGGCGACGAAGCATGTGCCCTGGGGCTGGCGACCCGCGTGGTGGAAGACCCGCGCGCGGCTGCACTGGCCGCCGCGCGCGCGATCGCGCAGAAGAGTCCAGATGCCATCCGCGCCGCCAAGCGCCTCATGCGCCTGACAGAAGACAGTGACGCGACTGCCATTCTCGTGGCGGAATCCGTTGAGCAGGACCGGCTGATCGGCGCAGCCAACCAACGTGAGGCCGTGCGTGCCGCGATGGAAAACCGAGCGCCCGTTTTTCAGCCAGCCACCGAGCTGACAGGCATCTAGCCGATCGTGAAGCGTTCAGGCGGCAGCATGCTTGCCGCCGAGCGCAGCCCGCATGGCGCGCGAGCGGCTGACCACCTCGTCGCGCAGGCGCGCGCGCAGCCCCATCGCAAATGCCGTCTCGGCCACCAGGAACAGCGGGCCGACGACCAGCCCAGCAAGATCATCGACAAACGCAGGCTTGCGGCCTTCGTAATAGTGACCGACAAACTGGATGATCCAGCCGATCACAAACAGGCCGATGCCCACGGCCAGCCAAGCGGCCGTTGAATGCCCGGCCACCTGGCCGCCTGCCCACACGCACAGGCCGATCAGGGCAGACATCACCACGCCGAACGCAGCATCCAGGCGCAGGTAGAACACGGTCACCGCCGCCAGCAGAATGAGCGCGGGTGTGACGTTCACCCCGTTGACCTCGGCGAACACGGGCCTCGACAGCAAGATCGCCACGGCCAGCACGATGGCTGGAATACCCACGAAATGCGTGGCGATATTGCGGCCGTCCTGATGATAGGCAGCGTAGTTCGACAGGTGATCAGACAGGGTGCGCATGATGGTCTCCGGTTTTGTGCGTTTGCAGCATGGACGCCGCAATTGCCCCCTCGTTATGATCTTTTCATCGTAGTCAGTGAATGGCGCTGCGCTCTGTCGCATAGCCGACAAACTGCCCCCTCCCAAGACGGCTCCGGCCACTCCGTCACCGCCCCATGGATCGCCCCCGTTTCTCGCCGACCGCATCGGATGGCCTCCCCTATCGCGAGCGCTTGCGCGCCAGTAGCTGGTTCGGCGCGCTCGAGCCCGCCTTGCAGGATGCCCTGATGTGCATTGCGACCGTGCGGCGGCTGCGGATAGGCGATGTGCTGTTCAGGCGCGGCGACCCGCCTGACGGCCTGTATTGCGTTGTGGAAGGCACCGTCTGCATCGGCGCCACCAGCCCTGACGGACGCGAAGCGCTGCTGGCGGTGCTGGAGCCCGTCAACTGGTTTGGAGAGATCGGCGTCTTCGACCGCCAGCCGCGTACGCACGACGCCCGCGCCGACACCAATACGACCTTGCTTCACATGCCGCAAGCCGCGCTGATCACGCTGCTCGAGACCACGCCGGCGCTGCTGCACGCCTTTGCCCTGCTGCTGACCCACAAGCTGCGGCTGACGTTCACCGTGCTGGAAGAAACGGCCCTGCTGCCCGCTCCGGTACGGGTGGCCCGCCGCTTGCTGCTGATGGCCGACGGCTATGGCGACTTGCGCCTCGGCACGCACCGTGTGCTGCGCGTGCCACAGGAGCAGCTTGCGCAGCTGCTCGCGCTGTCCCGCCAGACCGTCAACCAGGCGCTGAAAGACCTCCAGGCGCGGGGCATGCTCAAGCTGGCCTACGGCGAAATTGAACTGCTCGATGTCCAGCGCCTGCGCGATCTCGCCCGCGGATGAGTTGGCATCCAATTCCCCACATGCGATGCGCCAGGAGGAATCCTATAATGTGTTCCCACTCGCACATTCGCCCTTTGCATGGTGCGAAGTCGGCGATGCGAGCCCTTCTCCAAGAGAACCATCATGCCCCGCCAGACCCCCATCGAGCGCTATCGCAACATTGGCATCTCGGCGCACATCGACGCCGGCAAAACCACCACGACCGAGCGCATCCTGTTCTACACCGGGGTCAATCACAAGATAGGCGAGGTGCATGACGGCGCGGCCACGATGGACTGGATGGAGCAGGAGCAAGAGCGCGGCATCACCATCACGTCGGCGGCCACGCACTGCATGTGGCGCGGCATGGCCGGCAACTACCCCGAGCACCGCATCAACATCATCGACACCCCGGGCCACGTCGATTTCACCATCGAGGTGGAACGCTCCATGCGCGTGCTGGACGGGGCCTGCATGGTCTACGACTCGGTCGGTGGCGTGCAGCCGCAGTCGGAAACCGTCTGGCGTCAGGCCAATAAGTACAAGGTGCCGCGCATTGCGTTCGTCAACAAGATGGACCGTATCGGCGCAGATTTTTTCCGTGTCGAGCGCCAGATGCGTGAACGCCTGAAGGGCAACCCGGTGCCGATCCAGATTCCCGTTGGCGCGGAAGACGGTTTCCGCGGCGTGGTCGACCTCGTCAAGATGAAAGAGATCTTGTGGGACGATGCCTCGCAGGGCGTGAAGTTCGAATACACCGACATTGACCCGGCGCTGCTGCCCATCGCGCAGGAATGGCGCGAAAAGATGGTGGAAGCTGCAGCGGAAGCGGATGAAGAACTGCTCAACAAGTACCTCGGCGGCGAAGAGCTGACCGAGGAAGAGATCAAGCGCGCCTTGCGCAAACGCACCATTGCCGGCGAAATCCAGCCGATGCTGTGCGGCTCCGCTTTCAAGAACAAGGGCGTGCAGGCCATGCTGGACGCGGTGGTCGACTACCTGCCTTCGCCGGTGGACATTCCCGCTATTGAAGGCCATGGCGAGAAGGACGAGCCGCTTGAGCGCCATCCCAGCGACAGCGAGCCCTTCGCCGCCCTCGCCTTCAAGATCATGACCGACCCGTTCGTCGGCCAGTTGGCGTTCTTCCGCGTGTACTCGGGCAAGATCAATTCAGGCGACACAGTCTACAACTCGGTCAAGCAGAAGAAGGAACGCCTGGGCCGCATCCTGCAGATGCATGCCAACCAGCGCGAAGAGATCAAGGAGGTGCTGGCTGGCGATATCGCGGCAGCGGTCGGCCTGAAAGACGTCACAACGGGCGAGACACTGTGCGACCCCGAGCACGTCATCGTGCTGGAGCGCATGGAGTTCCCTGAGCCCGTGATCAGCCAGGCTGTCGAGCCCAAGACCAAGGCCGACCAGGAAAAGATGGGGATCGCCCTGAACCGCCTGGCACAGGAAGACCCGTCCTTCCGCGTGAAGACCGACGAGGAATCCGGCCAGACCATCATTTCGGGCATGGGCGAGTTGCACCTCGAAATCCTGGTCGACCGCATGAAGCGCGAGTTTGGCGTGGAGGCCACCGTCGGCAAGCCGCAGGTCGCATACCGCGAGACCATCAAGAAGACCGCAGAGGACGTCGAAGGCAAGTTCGTCAAGCAGTCGGGCGGTCGCGGCCAGTACGGCCACGCGGTCATCACGCTGGAGCCGAACGAAGGCAAGGGCTATGAGTTCGTCGACGAGATCAAGGGCGGCGTGATCCCGCGCGAGTTCATTCCGGCCGTGGACAAGGGCATCCGCGACACGCTGAATACCGGCGTGCTGGCCGGCTACCCGGTGGTCGACGTCAAGGTGCGCCTGACCTTCGGCTCGTACCACGACGTGGACTCGAACGAAAACGCCTTCCGCATGGCCGGCTCGATGGCCTTCAAGGACGGCATGCGGCGCGCGAAGCCGGTGCTGCTCGAGCCGATGATGGCCGTCGAGGTCGAGACGCCCGAGGA
>JAGWNU010000246.1 GCA_028871175.1 Burkholderiaceae bacterium
GGCTTGTCGTTGAACGGGTCCATCAACAGCTTGTCTTCGAGGTCGCCAGTGCGGTTGTGGCCACATGCCGTCAGCGCCAGCGCAGCCGCCAGCGCAAGCGGCACGAGAGCGCGGCGCGCCCCACGTGTCGTCGTCGTTACAGTCACGAATTGTCCTTGGACGAGGTGTCGTCAGGGTTGGAAGAAGAAGCCGGTGCAGGCACGGTCACCGTTTCCACGATAACCGTGGTGGTCGTGACCGTCAGAGCGGGCTGCGGCCGTGGCCCCCGCGGGTTCTGTTCGTTTCGGCCAGCCTGGCCACTGGAGCGTTCGCGCGCATCGCGGCCATCGCGTTCCCGGTGTTGCCCGCCGCGCCCGTACGGCGAGAGCGGCGCGCGATTCTGCCGCTGCACGAAGCGCGAAAGCTCGGACAGCGCCAGTTGATAGACCTCGCGCTTGAACTCGATCACGGCTTCGAGCGGCACCCAATACTGGCTCCACCGCCATGCATCGAATTCCGGGTGCTCGGTGGCGCGCAGTTGGATGTCGCAGTCGCGACCGACCATGCGCAGCAGGAACCAGATCTGTTTCTGGCCCCGGTAGTGGCCGCGAATCTCGCGGCGGATGAACTTGTCCGGCACCTCATACCGCAGCCAGTCGCGCGTGCGACCGACGATCCGGACGTGTTCTGGCAACAGGCCGACTTCTTCGTGCAGTTCGCGGAACATCGCTTGTTCGGGCGTCTCGCCGTACTTGATGCCGCCTTGTGGAAACTGCCAGGAGTGCTCGCCAATGCGCTTGCCCCAGAACACCTCGTTTCTTGCGTTGATGAGGATGATGCCGACGTTCGGGCGGAAGCCTTCACGATCGAGCATGACTGCACCTCGAATACTTTAGAATTACGCCGATTATAGAGCGGCCCGTCGCCCGGCTGTCACAGACGCCGAAATGTTGCCGCTCACTCGCGCCTCCTGGGGGAGGGGTGCCGATCGCGCGAATGTGCGCCAGGCGCCTCGTCTCATCTCCTGATTCCGGTGGCTTTTGCCCTTGTTCTCGCGGCTTTGACGGCCGCGGCCATCCCTTATCGTCAGTCGCATGAAAGCGTCCCAATTCTTCATTTCCACGCTCAAGGAAGCGCCCGCCGACGCGGAAATCGTCTCGCACAAATTGATGATGCGTGCCGGCATGATCAAGAAGCTCGGCGCGGGCCTCTATACGTACATGCCCGTGGGGCTGCGTGTGATCCGCAAGGTCGAGCAGATCGTGCGCGAGGAAATGAATGCCGCCGGCGCGGTGGAAGTCCTCATGCCGGTGGTCCAGCCGGGCGAACTCTGGCAGGAGACCGGCCGCTGGGACAAGATGGGCGACGAACTGCTGCGTTTCAAGGACCGCCATGAACGCGACTTCGTCATCCAGCCGACGTCGGAAGAGGTGGTGACCGACATCGCCCGTACCGAGATCCGCTCGTACAAGCAGTTGCCGGTCAATTTCTACCAGATCCAGACGAAGTTCCGCGACGAGCGCCGCCCGCGCTTCGGCATCATGCGCGGCCGCGAATTCACGATGAAGGACGCGTACTCCTTCGACCGTGACGCTGAGGGTCTGAAGGTGTCGTATCAGAAGATGTACGACGCCTACACGCGCATTTTCGAGCGCTTCGGTCTGCAGTTCCGCGCGGTTGCGGCTGACAACGGTGCCATCGGCGGGTCGGGCTCGCATGAATTCCACGTGATCGCCGAGACTGGCGAGGACGCCATCGTGTATTGCCCGGACTCCGATTACGCCGCGAACATCGAGGCCGCCGAGGCCGTCGCCCCGGCAGCGCCGCGCGGCGCGGCCACGGAGGCGCTCGCCAAGACGCATACACCGGGCCGTGCCAAGTGTGAGGCCGTGGCCGAGCAACTGGGCATTCCGCTGCAGCGCACGATCAAATCCATCGTGCTCGCAACCGATGTGGACGGCGGCGAGCCCCAGATCTGGCTGCTGCTGCTGCGCGGCGATCACGAGCTCAACGAGGTCAAGGCGTCGAAGGTGCCGGGCCTGGCCGACTTCCGTTTCGCCACCGAAGGCGAAATCCTGCGCGCGTTCGGCACGCGTCCGGGCTACCTTGGCCCCATCGGCACGAAGCAATCGGTCAAGGTGATCGCCGATCGCACAGCAGCTGCGATGAGCGATTTCGTCGTGGGCGCCAACGAAGAGGACTATCACTTCACCGGCGCCAACTGGGGCCGCGACCTGCCCGAGCCCGAAGTGCACGACCTGCGTAACGTGGTCGAGGGGGACGCCTCGCCGGACGGCAAGGGCACACTGGCTATCTGCCGCGGGATTGAAGTCGGCCACGTCTTCATGCTCGGCACGCGCTATTCCGAGGCGATGAACGCGACGTTCCTCGACGAGAACGGCAAGACCCAGCCGATGGTGATGGGCTGCTACGGTATCGGCATCACGCGCATCCTGGGCGCAGCCATCGAGCAGAACTACGATGCGCGCGGCATCATCTGGCCGGCGTCGATCGCGCCGTTCCAGGTGGTGATCTGCCCGGTCGGCTACGACCGCTCCGACGCCGTGCGCGCGGAGGCCGACCGCCTGCACGCCGAGTTCGTTGCCGCCGGCATCGACGTCATCCTCGACGATCGCGGCGAGCGTCCGGGGGCGATGTTCGCCGACTGGGAGCTGATCGGCGTGCCGTTCCGCGTGGTGGTGGGTGACCGCGGCCTGAAGGAAGGCAAGCTGGAATTCCAGGGCCGCCGCGACGAAGCCGCCACCGCCGTGGCGCCGACCGACGTGCTGGCCACGCTCAAGGCGCGCCTCGCGCAATAACGTCACCACACTGAGCCACCATGCGCTGGTGCCTGCCCCTCCGCCCGATCGTTGCTGCGCTGTGCGCAGGGACGTTGCTCGCGGGCACGCAGGCAGCGTGGGCCGGCGCCCAGAAAGAGGAATACCTGGCGGACGCCGTGCGCAGCGCCCTGTCCGCCGCTGTGGCCGACAGCCGGCCGCTGCGCCCGGTATTTGCCAGCAACGACGAGCAGCTCGGCTACCTGCGCTGGCTGGCCGAGATGTCGGTGCGCATGTCGAGCAAGATTCCGCAGGCATCGGTACGCGTGGAGCTGATTGAAACGGCGTACTACGAGGCCAAGCGGGCGGGCCTTGACCCGGCGCTCGTCCTGGGTTTGATCCAGGTGGAGAGCGGCTTCCGCAAGTACGCCATCAGCAGCGCGGGCGCGATGGGTCTCATGCAGGTGATGCCCTTCTGGACGCGCAGCATCGGCGACAACGACGTGCGCAAGCTGTTTCACCTCCAGAGCAATCTGCGCTACGGCTGCACGATCCTGCGTCATTACCTCGACATGGAGGGCGGCAATCTGTATCTGGCGCTGGGCCGTTACAACGGCAGCCGCGGGCAGCCGCAGTATCCGAATGCCGTGCTGGCAGCGTGGAAGCGCTGGCAGTATCAGGAGCCGGGCGCGATGACGGTTTCAGCGCCAGCGGAACGCGGTTCGCGGGCCAAGGCCCTGCCGGAAGTGCCCGCACGCAACCCGTTCTCGCCGCTGCGCATCGCCGGCGGGTCCTGATCGTCGGCAGCTGGTCCGCCGGCCTACAATAAGGCCATCTCCATCGCTGGCCTGCCTCTCCTCACTTCGCATGACGACCATTCAACCGTACGCGACCATGTCCGAAGCGCTGCGCGACTGGCTGCAGCGACATGTCATCGAGGGGTTCGAGGCTGAATCACTGGTGGCGTCGATGGTGCAGTCCGGCTATGACCGCACGTTCGCGCGCCGTGTCGTCGATGAGGCGCTGGCCGCTCGCGCACCCGCTCCGGCTGTGGCTCCCGTGCCGGCGACCGCCGCAAACGACGTGGCCGAGAACAGCAATGCGGTGCGCACCGCCGACGGCGACATCCCGATTCTCTTCGCCATTGAAACGCCACGCATCGTGCTGTTTCAGCACTTCCTGTCGGATGAGGAATGTGACCAGTTGATCGCGCTTGGGCGCAATCGACTCAAGCGGTCGCCGGTTGTGAATCCGGACACGGGCGAAGAAAACTTGATCTCGGCCCGGACAAGCCAGGGCGGCATGTTCCAGGTGGGCGAGCACCCGCTGATCGCCAGAATCGAGGCGCGCATCGCCCAGGCTGTGGGCGTGCCGGTCGAACACGGCGAAGGTTTCCAGGTGCTGAACTACCAGCCCGGCGGCGAATACCAGCCGCACTTCGATTTCTTCAACCCTGGCCGCAGTGGCGAGGCGCGCCAACTCGAGGTCGGAGGCCAGCGCGTCGCGACGCTCGTCATTTACCTGAACAGCGTGCCGGCGGGCGGTGCGACGGGTTTTCCGAAGCTCGGGCTGGAGGTCGCGCCGGTCAAGGGCAATGCGGTCTTCTTTGTCTACAAGCGCCCAGACGGTACGTTGGATGAAGCGACACTGCATGCCGGCCTGCCGGTCGAGCGCGGTGAAAAGTGGATCGCCACGAAGTGGTTGCGTGAGCGGCCCTACCGCCGCGGCGCCTGAGCGGCGATCGACGACGGCAGGGCAGATGGAATACACGTTCGTCTCCGGGGCAGTCCTGCTGGTCCTGATCAGCGATCCGCTCGGCGCCGTGGCGACAGTGATGCTGCCAGTATCTCGGGCGCCCGGGCACATGTGGGCGTAGGTGGTTCGCTAGGCGCGACGATGGCGGTGTCGGCGGTGGTGCTGCTCAGCGCGACGCAGATCCAGCGTCGGGTCGGCGAGCGCACGGTGATGGCGTTCGAGCGACGGATGGGACGGGTCCTGATGGCAATCTCCGTGGAAATGCTGCTCAAGGGCATCCATATCTTTGCGCACCAGTTGTGAGGGCGCCGCGCGGATAACAAAAAAGGGCGACTGATACGTCGCCCTTTTTCCCTTTTTCGTTTGCGCCCGCGTAGCGTCAGATGGTCTTGAGCGCGCGGATCGTCGGAAGGTTGCGCCAGTAGCCCTTGGCGTCCATGCCGCAGCCAAAGACGTAGCGATCCGGCACCGCGAAGCCGCAGAAGTCGGGGTAGAGCGGTTTGTCCTTGGCAAGCGTCTTTTCGCACAGCACGGCGGAGTAGAACTCGGCAGCGCCCATGTCGATGATGCGCGAACGGATGGCGGCCATCGTTTCGCCCTCGTCAAGAATGTCGTCCAGGACCAGCACCGTGCGGCCCTTGACCGACTCGCGCGGCGCTACACGCCATTGCATCTCGCCGCCCACCGTCTTGTTGTTGTAGCGCGAGAGGTGGATGTAGTCGAACTCCAGCGGGAAGGCCAGCTTGGGCAGGAGCATGCCGGTGAAGACGCATGCGCCGCCCATCACGGACAGCACCATCGGGAACGTATCGCCGATCTTTTCGGTGATCTCGTCGGCCATGCGGTCCAGCGAGCCGCGCACGGCGTCTTCGCTGACGATTTCTTCGGAGT
>JAGWNU010000247.1 GCA_028871175.1 Burkholderiaceae bacterium
CTGCGCAAGCCCCTTTAGTTAGTATGGTCTTTATATGCTTTCGGGACGTCAAATCGCCTGATGGCGACGGATCCAGCGCAGGCTTTTGGCTGGACGCTTTCTCTCTGTGCGCTCGCGCATGTGAAAAACGCTCAAGATCGCAGCCGGCGGCGCGTGCTCCAGCAGTCCGGTACCACGCTGCAGCGAAACCCCGGCATCGTGAATTTCGCCCAGTGCATCCTGGAGCTTGCCCTGGTGCGCCCCGTATTGCCGAGAGGTCCACGCACCCAAAGCGGGATAGAACGCTTCATATAGATAGCGCCATTGCTTCGCCGCGATACGCGCGCGATGCAGGCGGGGCGCTGACGCCCGTACCGGGTCGCCCCCCCCCGACAGAGGAGCTTCTTTCTCAAGGCGGTGGCGCGCGCACACTTCACCCGACCGATAGCCACCTCAAGCCACTGATGCGCCGCTTCATCACGCTCGTCGAGGCATTGTTGGACAGCCGGAATCCAATCCAGAAGAGGCACATCCCACTCGCGCACCGCGCCCGTCGACGCCGCCGAGCTGCGCAGGCGCGGCTTCCATTCGGCAGTGAGCGCGACGGGCGGGATCGGCTCGAAGGTCACCTTTGCCGAGCGGAGCCCGCGCAACGTGACACGAAACTGATGGAGATCGTCATCGCTGGCATCCGGTCGAGCCAGCCTTGCCGGAATATCGCGCAAGGCGCTGACATGCTCGGTGACGGTGCCCGCGAAGACAGACAACACTGCGGAATGTGAGTCCTTGCGCACGAAGATCCCCGATGGACCCAACAGTAGAAAGCGGCGCGCAGAGTGCGCGCCTTGTCATTTCAATGTAGTCAACGGGATAAAAACCAGAATCGGCGGAATGGCGGTTCAACCGGCCTCGCTGGCGACCACCACGTCGACCTCGGCCGCGCGGAACACGTCGATCATCGACTCCGGCACCGGGAGGTCAGTAAAGAAACGGTCGATCTGCGAGACATGACCCAGGCGCACTACAGCCCGTCGGCCGAACTTGGAGTGGTCGGCGGCCAGCCAGACCTCGCGCGACTGCTCGATGATGGCCTGGGCGACGCGTACTTCGCGGTAGTCGTAGTCGAGCAGCGTGCCGTCTTCGTCGATGCTGGAGACGCCGATGATGCCGATGTCGACGCGGAACTGCTTCATGAAGTCGATCGTGGCCTCGCCGACGATGCCGCGGTCGCGGTTGCGCACGAGGCCGCCGGCGACGATGACTTCAGCATCCGGGCTGCCGGAGAGGATCGACGCGACGTTCAGGTTGTTGGTGATGACGCGCAGGCCACGCGGGCCGTTCTGGCCGACCAGCGCCTTGGAGACTTCTTCGGTGGTCGTTCCAATATTGATGATGAGCGAGCGGCCGGGCTCGACGTGGCGCGCAACGACTTCGGCGATGCGGCGCTTGGCGTCGATGTGCAAGACCTGGCGCTGGTCGTAGTCGATGTTCTCGACCGACGACGGCAAGCCGACGCCGCCGTGGTAGCGCGCCAGCAGGCGCTCGTCTTCAAGCTGACGGATATCGCGACGGATGGTTTGCGTCGTGACACCGAGCACGCGGGCAAGCGCGTCAACGGAGGCATCGCCGTGCTGGCGAACGTATTCAAGGATTTGGCGGTGTCGCGGAAGCATCAAGTCACGAAATGAACACAAACGAACACATGTGAGCGGATTAAGCGATTCCCTATGTTGCTTTATTTTCGCCCTTCACTAAACTATCTGCCAACGCGTCACTATTCGCAAGAAAAGACGCGCAAATCAACAGATTCCAACCCATGCAACTTTCTGACGCGTCGCATCTGGACTGTGATCTGCTGGTGGTCGGAGGCGGCATCAACGGCGTGGGCATCGCGCGTGACGCTGTAGGCCGTGGCCTGTCGGTGGTCTTGTGTGAAAAGGACGACCTGGCCCAGCACACCTCTTCGGCCTCGACGAAGCTGATTCACGGCGGACTGCGTTACCTCGAATATTACGAATTCAGCCTCGTGCGCAAGGCCCTGCAAGAGCGCGAGGTACTGCTGCGGATGGCGCCGCACATTATGTGGCCGCTGCGCTTCGTGATGCCGCACGACGCCGCGCAACGCCGGGCGTGGATGATCCGCGCGGGCCTCTTTCTATATGACCATCTGGCGCGCCGGCGCTTCCTGCCCGGTTCGGAAGCCATCCGGTTCGAACGGCATCCCGCCGGCAAGCCGCTCAAGCCGGGCTACACACGCGGCTTCGTGTATTCCGACGGCTGGGTGGACGACGCCCGTCTGGTCGTGCTCAACGCCCGCGACGCCGCCGACCGCGGGGCGCACATCCTCACCCGGACGCGCTGCCTGAACGCCGAGCGCCGCGCCGATGGCTGGCATGCCTCGCTGGCGGGCCCAGACGGCATCCGCACGGTGCGCGCCAAGGCAATCGTCAATGCCGCCGGCCCCTGGGCGGCGGAATTCGCCCGCACGGCACACGCCCTGCCAAGCACGCGCGGCCTGCGGCTGATCAAGGGCAGCCATATCATCGTGCGCCGGATGTTCGACCATCCGTTCGCCTATATCTTTCAGAACCCGGATGGCCGGATCGTCTTTGCAATCCCCTATGAGAATGCATTCACGCTGATCGGCACGACCGATCTGGAATACAAGGGCTCGGTGGACCGGGTAGCCATCGATGCGGACGAAATCCGTTACCTGTGCGACATGGCCAATCGCTATTTCGCGCAGCAACTCTCGCCAGCCGACGTGGTGTGGAGCTACTCCGGTGTGCGTCCGCTGTTGGACGACAGCGCGGCCAACGCCTCGGCCATTACGCGCGACTACCTGGTCGAATGCGAGACCGGCGCCGACAGCAAGGGCGCGCCGCTCATCAACGTGTGGGGCGGCAAGATCACGACCTACCGCAAGCTGGCGGAGGAAGCGTTGGATCAACTGGCACCGTATCTGCCGGCGGCCGGCAAGCCGTCGTGGACGGCTACCGCGTCATTGCCCGGCGGCGACCTGGAAGCCCCCGGACAGCTCGTCGCCGAATACACATTCACCGATTTTGTGACGCGCCTGCAAAAACGTTTGCCTTGGCTGCCCAGCGCACTGGCAAACCGCTATGCCCACCAGTACGGCACACGCGTGACGACGTTGCTGGCCGGTGCGACGCGACTGGAAGACCTGGGGACCGAGGTGACGCCAGGGCTGTATGAAGCGGAAATCCGCTACCTGGTCGAACACGAATGGGCCCGCACCGCGCAGGACATCCTGTGGCGGCGGACCAAGCTCGGGCTGCACGCCAGCGATGCCGACACCGGCCGACTGGAAGGCTGGCTGATGCGACATCTGCCCGAGGGGGATTCCGCGCCAGTTGCTGAACGGGCCCCCTGAACCCGCGCTGGCCTGGGAGCCGACACAGCGCGCCGGCATGAAGAACTGCGCGCCGAAGCTGAACCCGGAAAGCGATCCGTCGAAGTGGCTGTCGACCGAACACGCCCCGTGGAAGAAGCTCGACAACGAGCGTCCGAAGGGTGAGACGGTGGCCTACGACAAGCTGCTCGCAGCCTGGAAGGCCGGCAAGGTGCGCTGATCACGCGCCGCCCGCAGGGCGCCGGTCTTTGACGACGGCCACCTGCGGGCTACCATGCTTGTTTCCGTTCCATCCCCTGTCGGGCAGGCCACACCCTGACCGTGCCCGACGGTCATCAGACTCTGCCTTATGGAATACCTCCTCGCGCTCGACCAGGGCACATCCAGCTCACGCGCCATCGTCTTCAACCGCGCCGGCCAGATCGTCGCCAGTGCCCAGCAGGAGTTTCCCCAGCATTTTCCGCAGCCCGGCTGGGTGGAGCATGACCCGCTCGACATCTGGAACAGCCAGCTCGCCACCTGCCGCGCCGCACTCGAACAAGCCAAACTCTCCGCCGCCGACATGGCGGCGCTTGGCATCACCAACCAGCGCGAAACCACCGTGGTGTGGGAACGCGCCACGGGCAAACCGATCTTCAACGCCATCGTCTGGCAGGACCGCCGCACCGAAGCCATCTGCGAACGCCTGCGCGCCGAGGGTCTGGAAGACGAGGTGCGCAAGCGCACCGGCCTGATCATCGACCCGTATTTTTCCGCCACCAAGCTGCGCTGGATTCTCGACCACGTGGACGGCGCCCGCGAGCGCGCGGCACGTGGCGAACTCGCCTTCGGCACCATCGACAGTTGGCTGGTGTGGCAACTCACACGCGGCCGCCTGCATGTGACGGACGTGTCGAACGCTTCCCGCACGATGCTGTGGAACATCCACACCGGCGAATGGGATGCGGACCTGATGCGCGCACTCGACATCCACCCGAGCCTGTTGCCCGAGGTGCATCCGTCCGCGTATCAATTTGGGCAGACCGATGCCGACTGGCTCGGCGCCTCGCTCACCATCGGCGGCATTGCAGGCGACCAGCAATCCGCCCTCTTCGGCCAAGCGTGCTTCAAGCCCGGCATGGCCAAGAACACCTACGGCACCGGCTGCTTCATGCTGCTCAACACGGGCGACAAGGCGGTCCAGTCGCACAACGGGCTGATCAGCACGGCGGCCTGTCAGAGCGGCCCGAAACGCAGCTACGCGCTCGAAGGCAGCGTATTCGTGGGCGGCGCGGTGGTGCAGTGGCTGCGCGACGGGCTGCGCGCCATCCAGCGCTCCGCCGACGTCGAAGGCCTGGCCGCCTCGGTGCCCGATTCTGGCGGCGTGGTGTTCGTGCCGTCGTTCACGGGCCTCGGTGCGCCGTACTGGGATCCAACCGCGCAAGGCGCCATCGTGGGCCTCTCGCGCGGCACGACCATCGGCCACATCGCCCGAGCCGCACTGGAGTCGATTGCCTTCCAGAGCACCGCGCTGCTGCAGGCCATGACGCGCGATGCCGTTTCCACCATCTCGGAACTGCGCGTCGATGGCGGCGCCTCGGCCAACAACCTGCTGCTGCAGTTTCAGGCGGATCTGCTCGGCATTCCGGTCGTGCGTCCGGAAATCATCGAGACGACGGCACTGGGCGCAGCCTACCTGGCCGGCATCGCCACCGGCTTCTATCGGGGGGAGGAAGAAGTCGCCCAGCAATGGCGCGCCTCGCGCACCTTCCACCCCGTGATCAGCCGCGACGAGGCCGCGCACCGGATCGCGCAATGGGAAATGGCCGTCGCGCAGGTCCGCCTGCCCACCGCGCGCGGACACTGAAACGCCGGCACGCCGCCCTCAGAAAGAAAGGCGACCGCCGGGTCGCCTTTTTCATGCCGTCACCGACGGCTTACTTGCCTTCGGTGTTGGGGACCTGCGCAGGGCCACCTTGTTCCTGCATGGCTTCCTTGCGCTTGTCGCGTGCTGCCTTTCTCTCCGCCTTGCGGTTTGCCTT
>JAGWNU010000248.1 GCA_028871175.1 Burkholderiaceae bacterium
GCACCGCGCATCGACCGTGGTCTTCAAGAACCTGGCTGACATGCGGGCCTTCGGCAGCGGCAGCGTGGTGCATTGGCGCTATGGCTTGCACGCCACACCGACGTCCGATGCGCTGTGCCAGGCGCTGGCGCAGATTGAAGGCGGCTCGCACGCGTTGCTGCTGCCTTCGGGGCTGGCCGCAATCTCGCTGGTGTACTTCGCGCTGATCCAATCCGGCGACGATGTGCTGGTGCCTGATAACGCCTACGGACCGAACCGCGACCACGCGGAATGGATGGCGCGCCAGTTCGGTATCACCGTGCGCTATTACGATCCGATGATCGGCGCCGGGATTGCCGACCTCATCCGGCATAACACCAAGCTGGTGTGGCTGGAAGCGCCCGGCTCGGTGACGATGGAAGTGCCGGACTGCACTGCCATCGCCGAAGCGGCCCGTGCCGCAGGCGCCCTCACCGCCATCGATAACACCTGGAGCGGCGGCGTGTATTACCAGCCGTTCGCCCACGGAATCGATATCTCCGTCCAGGCGCTGACCAAGTACCAGTCCGGCGGCAGCGACGTGCTGATGGGCGCGGCGATCACCAATGACGAGACAGTGCACCACAAGCTGCTGGCCACGCGCATGCGCATGGGGTGGGGCGTGTCGGCGGATGATTGCTATTTCGTGCTGCGCGGTCTGCCGAGCTTGCCGACGCGGCTGGCGGCGCACGACGCCCATGCGCGTGAAGTTGCGGAATGGCTGGCCGACCGGCCAGAGGTCGTACGCGTGCTGCATCCGGCCCTGCCGGATTGTCCTGGTCACGCGTTCTGGAAGCGCGACTTTACCGGCGCGAGCGGCCTGTTCTCGATCGTGCTGCACGAGCGTTACTCGCAGGCCCAGGTCGATGCCTTCATCGAAGGGCTGCGCTACTTCGCAATCGGCTTTTCGTGGGGTGGGGCGCACAGCCTTGCGCTGCCGTACAACATTTCGTCAATGCGTACGGCGACCGCGTGGCCGCCGGCGGGCTGGGAAAACGCAGGCGGTTTCGTGCGGCTGTACATCGGACTGGAAGACCCGCGTGACCTGATCGCCGATCTGAAACACGCGATGGAAACGTACCTGCGGGCGGAATAACGCTCCCGCCCGCCGTTTCCGCTGCGGCTTACTGCAGCGGGAACAGATTCAGCAGTCCGTCCAGGCCGACGACGTTGAACGCCACGTCCGCTTGCGCCTGGACGATGGGCTTGGCGCGGAACGCCACCGACAGGCCCGCTACCCCCATCATCTTCAAGTCGTTCGAGCCGTCGCCCATGGCAATGGCCTCCTGCGGCGTCACGCCCAGGTCGTTGCAGAACGCTTTGAGCGTCTGCGCTTTGATATCGGCATTGACGATATCGCCGAGCACGCGACCTGTCAGCTTGCCGTCGACAATCTCAAGGGTGTTGGCGCGCGTGCGATCCAGGCCCAGGCGCTCCTGCAGGCGCGAGGTGAAGAACTCGAAGCCGCCTGACACGAGCAGGGTGCGGATACCCATGGCTTGCACGGCCTTGAGCATGTTCTCGGCCCCGGGGGACAGGCGTAGCCGCTCGTTGTAGACGCGTTCGAGCACGCTCGCGTCCAGGCCTTTCAGCAGTTCGACGCGGCGCGTCAGGCTTTCGTTGAAATCCTTGATCTCGCCACGCATCGAGGCCTCGGTGATGGCGGCCACTTGGGGCTTGAGCCCGCAGAAGTCGGCGATCTCGTCGATGCATTCGATGGTGATGAGCGTGGAGTCCATGTCCATCGCCAGCACACGGAAATCCCCGAAGGTCCATTCGTCGGGAATCCAGGCGTAGTCCAGCTTCAGGTTGGCACAGATGGCATCCAGCTGGACGCGCAGCTCGCTGGGCAGCTCATGCACCCATTCAATCGTGGCGACGTTGGGCGCACGCATCTCGTAGGCGGCGCTGCCGAACAGGCTACGGACGGATTCGATGTCGCCAGTGGATAGTGGCGACAGGCTTTGCAGGACGACAGGCATGGAAGAGAGAGGAAAAGATGCGCCGTGGAGCCCGCTATTGTAACGAACGGGCCGGTCGCAACGCGCCCCGACGACAGGCGAGGCGTGTACGGGCTAAGGCTCAGGCAGTTGCGGTATCGATCATCAGGCTCCGTGCGACCTTGGAGAGGAACCGGTCACAGGCATCGAGCTGGGACAGATCGACGTACTCGTTGGCCTTATGAGCCTGTTCGATGTTGCCAGGACCGCACAGCACCGCGGGAATGCCGGCGCGCTGGAACAGGCCCGCTTCCGTGCCGTAGGCCACCTTGCGCTTGTCATGGTCCTCGGTCAGCGCGCGCACGAGTTGCGTGATGGCGGCCTGCTCGGACGCGTCGAGCGACGGCGCGGCCGCAATTTCATCAAGCTCAATGCGGGCGTCGGGGTGCTCTCGCTGCATGGCCGGCTCGATGGTCTCGCGAACAAAGCGCTCCACGCGTGCGCAGATGGCCGGTGCATCCACGCCAGGCAGGTTGCGGAATTCGAATACCAGCTCACACAGCGCCGGAATGGTGTTGAGCGCAATCCCGCCCTGGATCAGGCCGGTGGATGCGGTCGTGAACGGCACGTCGAATGCCTCATCGAACGGGCCTTTCGCGCGAAATTCATCGGCCAGGTCACGAACGAAGCAGATGATGCGCGCGGCGTATTCGATGGCGTTGACGCCCTGCGGCGTGAGCGACGAATGCGCAGCGCGGCCGTGCACGCGGCAGCGGTAGGCGTTGATGCCCTTGTGCGCGACGATCGGGCGCATGGAGGTGGGCTCGCCGACGATGCAGCCGGCGGGCTTGATGCCGCGCGCGATCAGGTCTTCGATCATGCGCGGGGCGCCCACGCAGCCGACTTCCTCGTCATATGACAGCGCGAGGTGCACAGGCTCGCGCAGCCGGGCCTGCAGCAGCGACGGCACCAGCGCCAGCGACGCGGCAATGAACCCCTTCATGTCGCACGTGCCGCGCCCGTAGAGCTTGCCGCCGCGCACTTCCGGCGCAAACGGGTTGCTGTCCCATTTCTGGCCGTCCACCGGAACCACATCGGTATGGCCCGACAGCACGATGCCACCCTGTACGCTGCCGTCCGCTGCCGGAATCGTGGCGAACAGATTGGCCTTGTTGCCATCGTCGTTGTGCGAGAGGTGCGATTCAAGACCGACGCCGCGCAGGTAATCGCGCACGGTTTCGATGAGCGCGAGGTTGGAGCCGCGGCTGGTGGTGTCGAAGCTGACCAGCTTGCGTGTCCAGTCGAGCGTGGAGAGGGCGGTGCTCATCATAGGTATCCTTGTCTTGAACCGTCGATGCTATCGGATCACGTCAGTTGACGCATGGCGTGGCGGATCGTCTGCGCCAGCGCCGCGGTCTCGGCCGGGATATTCTCGATGCGCAAACGGTCTTGTCCGGCCAGCTTGATCTGCCGGTTCTTCTGCACGAGATCGATGATCTTGATGGCATCGACCGGCGGATTCGGCACGAACTGCAGCGTGACAGCGTTCGCCCCCGTGTCGATCTTGCGGATGCCGAGCGGCTGGGCGGCAATACGCAGGCGATGTGTCTCGATGAGCGATTGTGCCTGCGGCGGCAGCTTGCCGAAGCGGTCGATCAATTCTTCCTGGATGTTGTCGATGGTCTCGCTGCTTTCGCAGTTGGCTAGGCGCTTGTACAGCGACAGGCGCTCCTGCACGTCGCCGCAATAGTCTTGCGGCAGCAGGGCGGGCGTGCCGAGGTTGATCTCGGTCGTGGCTGCAAGCGGCGCCATCAGGTCGGGCTCCTTGCCGGCCTTGAGCGACTTCACCGCCTGGTTGAGCATGTCGGTGTAGAGCTGGAAGCCGATCTCGGAAATCTCGCCCGATTGCTTGTCGCCCAGCACCTCGCCGGCACCACGGATTTCCAGGTCGTGCATCGCCAGGTAGAAGCCCGCACCGAGTTCTTCCATCTGCTGAATGGCTTCAAGGCGGCGCTGTGCCTGCTTGGTCAGGCCGTCCACGTCGTGCACCAGCAGGTATGCATACGCCTGGTGGTGTGACCGCCCGACGCGGCCACGCAACTGGTGCAACTGCGCCAGGCCGAACTTGTCAGCGCGGTGGATCAGGATCGTGTTGGCGGTCGGCACGTCGATGCCGGTCTCGATGATCGTCGTGCACAGCAGGATGTTGGCGCGCTGGGCCACGAAATCGCGCATCACGCGTTCGAGTTCGCGCTCGTGCATCTGGCCGTGTGCGACGACCACGCGCGCTTCCGGAATCAGCTCTTCCAGTTTGGCGCGCTTGTTCTCGATGGTCTCGACCTCGTTGTGCAGGAAGTAGACCTGCCCGCCGCGTTTCAACTCGCGCAGGATGGCCTCGCGCAGCACGCCGTCTTCCTCACGGCGCAGGAACGTCTTGATGGCCAGGCGCTTTTGCGGCGCGGTGGCGATCACCGAGAAATCGCGCAGGCCTTCCAGCGCCATGCCTAGCGTGCGCGGGATCGGCGTGGCCGTGAGCGTCAGCACGTCCACCTCGGCACGCAGCGTCTTGAGCGCCTCCTTCTGGCGCACGCCAAAGCGGTGTTCCTCGTCAATGATGACGAGTCCGAGCCGATCGAACTTCACGTCCGGCGAGAGCAGCTTGTGCGTACCGATCACGATGTCGATCGTGCCGGCGTTGATGGCCTCGATCGCGGCATCGATCTCTTTCTTGTTCTTGAAACGCGAAATCTCGGCAATGCGCACCGGCCAGTCGGCAAAGCGGTCGACCAGCGTCTGGTAGTGCTGCTCGGCCAGCAGCGTGGTCGGCGCCAGGATGGCCACCTGCTTGCCGCCCATCACCGCAACAAATGCGGCACGCAGGGCGACTTCCGTCTTGCCGAAGCCGACGTCGCCGCAGACCAGGCGGTCCATCGGCTTGCCCGACGTCATGTCGGCAATCACCGCAGCAATGGCGGCGGCTTGGTCGGGCGTTTCTTCAAAGCCGAAGCTCTCGGCGAATGTGGCGTAGTCCTCGGGCGTGAGCGGGAACGCGAAGCCCTGGCGCAGCGCACGTCGCGCGTACAGGTTCAGCAGTTCGGCGGCCGTATCGCGAATCTGCTGCGCCGCCTTGCGCTTGGCCTTTTCCCACTGGCCGGAGCCGAGCGAATGCAACGGCGCGGTTTCCGGATCGGCGCCCGAGTAGCGCGAGATCACATGCAACTGATGCACCGGCACGTAAAGCTTGCTGCCCTTGTCGTAGTCGAGGTGCAGGAATTCTTCCTCGCCGTTACCCATGTCGATGGAGACCAGCCCCTGATAGCGGCCGATGCCGTGTTCGCTGTGCACCACCGGATCACCGATCTTCAGCTCGGCCAGATCGCGCACCATCGAATCG
>JAGWNU010000249.1 GCA_028871175.1 Burkholderiaceae bacterium
CGTCGAGCTGCTCGCCGAAGTATTCGACCATGTCGTTGCGCTCGGCTTCGCCGTGCACGAGCATGTCCAGGCCGAGCGCTTCCTGGCGGCGTACGACGTCGGCAATCTCGGTGCGCATGCGCTGCAGGTAGTCCAGCGCCGGCAGGTCGCCGCGCTTGTGCTGTGCGCGCGCCAGGCGGATCTCGGGTGTTTGCGGGAACGAGCCGATGGTGGTGGTCGGCAGCAGCGGCAGGTTCAGCCGCGCCTGCTGCGCGTCGGCACGGGCGGGATACGGTGCGGCGCGCTCGGCGTCTGCTGCGCGGATGGCGGCAACGCGTTTCTTGACGCCCGCGTTGTGCACCCGGCGTGATTGGGTGCGCGAGGCGATCGCGACGCGGTTGTCATCGAGCTCGCCCTGCACGGCGGCCGGCCCTTCCACAAGCGCCCGCTTGATCACGGCGAGTTCGTCCAGCTTCTGGCGCGCAAAGGCCAGCCAGCCCTTGAGTTCATCGTCGAGTTTCGTTTCAGCCGACAGGTCTACCGGCACGTGCAGCAGCGAGCAGCTCGGCGCGATCCACAGGCGGTCGCCCAGGGCTTGTGCCAGCGGGGTGAGGTGCGCCAGCACGCGGGTCAGATCCGTACGCCAGATGTTGCGGCCGTCCACTACGCCAACGGAGAGGACCTTGTCGGCAGGCCATGGCGCGAAGGCCGCGAGCTGATCCGGCGCGCGAACGAGATCCAGGTGTACGCCATCGACCGGCAGGGACTGGATCAGCGCAGCGTGGTGGGAAGCGGCTTCAAAGTACGTCGCAAGCAGCCGTTTCGGGCCCTTGGCTGCGGCCAGCGCGTGGTGAGCGGGGCCAAATGCATCGACCCAGGCTTGCGGCAGATCGAGCACCAGCGCGGGTTCGTCAATCTGTACCCATTCCACCTTCAGCGCGGCCAGGCGCTGTAGCACGGCCGTGTAAGCCTGAAGGACCTGCGGCAGCAGGGCCAGCTTGTCGGCGAGGCCATGGCGAGCCTTGGCCAGATGCAGGAACGTGATCGGCCCAAGCAGCACCACCTTCACTCGATGGCCGAGCGCCTGCGCTTCACGCACCTCGTCGAACAGCCATTCGGTGCCGGGGCCCCATTGCCGATCGAGCAGGTCCGGCGTCAGTTCCGGCACGAGGTAGTGGTAGTTGGTGTCGAACCACTTGGTCATTTCCATGGCTGCGTGGTCGGCGTTGCCGCGTGCGAGCACGAAAGACTGCGCCAGCGTGAGCTGTGCCGGATCGAAGCCGTAGCGCGTCGGGACGGCGCCGAGCAGCGCAGCCGTCTGCAGCACCTGGTCGTACCAGGCGAAGTCGCCCACCGTCACGAAGTCGAGGCCGGCATCGCGCTGGCCAGCCCAGTGACGCGCGCGCAAAGCGCTGCCGGTGGCGCGCAGGTCGTCTTCGGACGAGGCGCCCTTCCAGAACGATTCGAGGGCGAATTTCAGTTCGCGCTGTGCGCCGATGCGTGGGTAGCCGAGGGTGTGGATGGTCGTCATGTTCTTCGCAGGAGAGCTGATTTGTGTTTGCGTCCTGCAATGATGGGTGACGGCGTATCATGAATCAAATGATATTATTTTGGATAAAGTTGAATTCAATTCATAAATTGCCTCACGCCCATGCTGGAAATCCGACATCTGCGCACACTGATTGCCCTGGCCGATGGCGGCTCCGTCTCGCGTGCGGCGGAGCGGCTGCATCTGACGCAGTCGGCCCTGTCGCACCAGTTGCGCGCGCTGGAATCGCACTACGGTTTGGCGGTCGTGCGCCGCAAAGGACAGACCGTGGAGCTGAGCGAGGCCGGCGAGCGCCTTCTGGAGCTGGCGCAGAAGGTGGTGGCCGACATCCAGGCTGCCGAGCGCGACCTCGAACGCATCAAGGGCCGTGCGGCTGGCACGTTGCGCATCGCGCTCGAATGCCACACGTGTTTCGACTGGCTCATGCCGGTCATGGATGCCTTCCGCCAGCGATGGCCGGAGGTCGAGATGGACCTCGTGTCCGGCTTTCATGCGGACCCGCTGGCGCTGCTCAAGGACGGGCGCGCCGACGTGGTGATCGGCTCCGATGCCAAGATGCGCCGCGGGGTGGTCTTTGCGCCGCTGTTTCGCTTCGAGATCCTCGTCGTGCTGCCGGTCGACCATCCGCTGCGCAACAGGAAGTGGCTCGAAGCGAAGGACTTCACCGACCAGACGCTCATCACCTATCCCGTGCCGGAAGAGCGCATCGACCTGATCCGCCAGGTGCTGACCCCTGCCGGCATCGTGTTCAATCGCCGCACGGCCGAGCTCACCATCGCCGTGCTGCAGCTCGTGGCGAGCCGCCGCGGGCTGGCGGCCTTGCCGAGCTGGGGCATCAAGAATTACGTTGATTACGAATACGTCGTCGCCAAGCGTGTCGGAAAGGAGGGCTTGTGGAGCGACCTCTATGCGGCGATGACGCGCGATTACGCGCAGGCCCCGTTTGCGCAGGACTTTATCGAGACCGCCAAGTCGATCTGCTTTGCGCAGCTGCAGGGGTTGATGCCGCTGGAGGGGTAATCAGGCACTGGCCTTCTGGGGCAACCGCGGCAGCTTGCCCTGCAGCCCCGCTTTGAGGAAATCCAGCAGATGCCGCGTCGCCAGCGTGCGATAGCGGCTCGGCATGGCGAGCATGTAGAGGCGGCTGCCGAATACGCTGAAGCGGTAGGCCGGCAGCACGCGCTTGATGTATCCCTCGCGCAGGTCGTCGGCCGCCGCGTAGTAAGGCAGGATGCCGAGCCCGTTTCCGGCACGCACGGCGGCTTGCAGGAACAGGTAGTTGTCGGAAGACACGCCAGGGTCGAGCGTGACTGCTGTGCGCTCATCGCCCAGCTGGGCGGCGAGCCGCAACGGTTGGCCGACTGCCGGCGCGCTCACGATGGTGTGATCGCGCAACGCTTCAACGGAGCTGGGCACGCCGCGCGCCGCCAGGTAGTCGGGCGCTGCGCACAGCACCCAGTCCACCTCATCGAGCAGCGTCGCGACAAGCGATTCCGGCGGGTTCGACACGATGCGCAGCGCCACATCGACGTCTTCGCCAATCAGATCAGACACGCGGTTGTCGAAGCGCACGTCAAGGCGGATGTCCGGGTACGCGCGCTTGAACGCCACCAGCAACGGCGACACCAGCAAGTGCCCCAGCCCTGTTGGCACCGATAGCCGCACGCTGCCTTGCAGTGATTTGCCGAGCGACGAGACAAGCGCATCGGCGGCTGCCATCTCGCGCAGGATGCTGCGCCCGTGCTCGTAGATGCCGGCCCCCACTTCGGTGGGTTCGACCCGGCGGGTGGTCCGGCGCAGCAACTGCACGCCCAGCGCCCGCTCGAACGCCTTGAGCCGGTGGCTCACATTGGAGCGGGTGGTCTGCAGGCGGCGCGCCGCCGCGGACAGGTTGCCCGCATCGACGATTTCCACGAACAGCTTGAGTGCGTTGAGATCCATTCCAGTACGTGAATTGATGAAGCCGATTCGACATTCTGTTGATACAGGTCTGGATTGTCAAAACGCAGCAACCCGGTAACATCGACCCGAACATCCCACAGGAGCAAGCGACATGGCGCTCGACGACGAATCGTTCGGTCTGCTGCAGCAATCGGTGCAGCGCTTCATCCAGGACCGGCTCATGCCGGCCGAAAACAGCCTCGAAGACGAAGACGACGTGCCCGCCGACATCGTCGCCGACATGAAGGACATGGGCCTCTTCGGCCTGTCGATCCCGGAGGAGCATGGCGGCATTGGCCTGTCGATGGCCCAGGAATGCGAGGTGGTGTACGACCTCGGCCACACGGCGTTTGCGTTCCGCTCGGTGTTCGGCACCAACGTCGGCATCGGCTCGCAGGGCATCCTCATGGATGGCACGGACGCCCAGAAGGCGGACTATCTGCCGCGCATCGCCAGCGGCGAGCTGATCATCTCGTTTGCACTCACGGAGCCGAATGCGGGTTCGGATGCGGCATCGCTGCAGACGCGGGCGACGCTGGATGGCGATCACTACGTCATCAATGGCACCAAGCGCTACATCACCAACGCGCCGCGCGCCGGTGCGTTCACACTGATGGCGCGCACGGGCGGCGAGGGCGCGAGCGGTATCTCCGCGTTCATCGTGCCGGCCGACAAGCCGGGCATCACGCTCGGCAAGCCCGACAAGAAGATGGGCCAGCGCGGCACCAAGACGTGCGATGTGATGCTCGACAACGTGCGCGTGCCGGCGGCGAATATCATCGGCGGCGTGGCAGGGCAGGGCTTCAAGACGGCGATGAAGGTGCTGGACCGGGGGCGCCTGCATATCTCCGCGCTGGCCTGCGGGATGGCGCATCGGCTCATCACGGACGCCGTGGCGTATGCCAAGGAGCGCAAGCAGTTCGGCCAGCCGATCGCCGATTTCCAGCTGATCCAGGCCATGCTGGCCGATAGCCAGGCCGAGCTGTACGCCGGCATGTCGATGGTGCGCGATTGTGCGCGCCGCTACGACGCCAAGCCCGTCGGCAAGCAGGACCATGAAGTCAGCATGCTCGCCTCGTGCACCAAGATGTTCTGTACCGAGATGGTGGGCCGGGTGGCGGATCGCGCGGTGCAGATTCATGGCGGCGCGGGCTACATCGCCGAATACAAGGCGGAGCGCTTCTATCGCGACGTGCGCCTGCTGCGCCTGTACGAAGGCACGACGCAGATCCAGCAACTCATCATCGCCAAGAACCTGTTGCGCGATTGAGCGTCGCGGTTCGATGACGGTTCCATGACGAACCCCTGGCCGTTGATTTGCATCAACGGCCGCCGTGCCGCTTCGTCCACCATACTCGACCATGGACAAGGCAGGCCGCGCCGCCCGCGCGCCCGAAGGGGAAGACCATGGAGCACCATGCCGAGGTGCCAGGCGGTGGCCAATGGCTGCCGCATGTTCCGCGTTGGAGGGATCTGCTGGCCATGCTGCTTGTCCTGGGCATGGTGCTGCTGCTCGGCGGTGGTGCTCGGCAGATGGTGGGGCCGCTGGTGGCAGCCAGTCAGCCGGAAATCTCCCTCTCGCCGCTTGCGCTGCCCGCATATGTGCTGCGCACGGTAACGCGCATGTTCGCGGCCCTGGCCTTGTCCCTGCTGTTTACGTTCACCTACGCAACGCTGGCCGCCAAGAGCCGGCGCGCCGAGATGGTGCTGATTCCGCTGCTGGATGTCCTGCAGTCGGTGCCGATCCTGGGCTACCTGTCGTTCACCGTGGTGTTTTTCATGGCGCTGTTCCCGGGCAATGTGCTGGGGGCGG
>JAGWNU010000250.1 GCA_028871175.1 Burkholderiaceae bacterium
CGAAAAGCTCCAAGCGTTGCGCTGCGACGAGCTGCAAGGCTACCTCCTCGGCGAGCCGCTCGAACCCGACGCGTTCGGCGCGCTGCTCGGCGGCGCGGGCGAAAGTGTAGCTCGCGCCGACCCGGTTCCGGCTTGATTCCCGGCGCGCCGCTTGCGCGCGCCGAAGGCCCCTGGGGCCGCGCGAGGCCTCGTGCGGGTGCCGGGGCATGATAAAATCACGGTCTGCTCTTTGTTGGGACGGCCCGTTCTATTCGCATCGCGGCCCGCATCCGCTACAGACGCGCGGGCACGCCGCCCGATACCCGAACTGAACCACGGCAGGACTCGCACGGTTCAAACGATTCGCAATCGACAAAACGCATCATGCGTGTGCCAAATGGGCGCGCGCCACGGAGAAAGGTATGGCTGGTCACTCGAAATGGGCCAACATCAAACATAAGAAGGCCGCGGCCGACGCCAAGCGCGGCAAAGTCTGGACGCGCCTGATCAAGGAAATCACCGTGGCGGCCCGTCTGGGCGGCGGCGATGCGGACTCCAACCCGCGCCTGCGCCTGGCCATGGACAAGGCCACCGACGCGAACATGCCCAAGGACAACATCAACCGCGCCATCCAGCGCGGTGTGGGTGGTCTGGAAGGCGCGAACTACGAAGAAATCCGCTACGAAGGCTACGGTATCAACGGCGCCGCCGTGATCGTCGACTGCCTGACCGACAACCGCACGCGCACCGTGGCCGAAGTCCGCCACGGCTTCGACAAGTACGGCGGCAACATGGGCACATCGGGCTCCGTCGCGTTCCTGTTCGACCACATCGGCCAGTTCATCTATGCTCCGGGCACGCCGGAAGACAAGCTGATGGACGCCGCGCTCGAAGCCGGCGCCGACGATGTCGTCACCCACGATGACGGCTCGCTCGAAGTCATCTGCCCGCCCAACGATTTCAGCAAGGTCAAGACCGCGCTGGAAGCCGCCGGCTTCAAGGCGGAACTGGCCGAAGTCATCATGAAGCCGCAGACCGAAGTCGAGTTCACCGGCGAAGACGCGGTCAAGATGCAGAAGCTGCTCGACGTCCTGGAAAACCTGGACGACGTGCAGGAAGTCTTCACCAACGCGGTCTTCGGGGAATAAGCCCCGGGACACGCGCATAACGGCGATCGACCTCACGATCGCCGTTTTTGTTTTCCAGATTTCGAATTTTTGAGTAGGTACAGCATGAAAGTGATGGTGGTCGGTTCGGGCGGTCGAGAGCACGCCCTGGCATGGAAGCTGGCACGCTCGCCCAAGGTGCAGGTGGTATACGTGGCCCCCGGCAACGGCGGTACGGCGCTCGACAAGCGCCTGCAGAACCTCCCGATCACGGATCCGGAAGTGCTGGCAGCCTTTGCCGAGCGCGAAGGCATCCACTTCACGGTGGTCGGGCCAGAGGCGCCGCTGGCCGCCGGCATCGTCGACCTGTTCCGCGCCAAGGGCCTGCGCATCTTCGGCCCGACCAAGGCCGCCGCGCAGCTCGAATCGTCGAAGGATTTCGCCAAGGCGTTCATGCACCGCCACGGTATTCCGACCGCCAAGTACCAGACCTTTAGCGATGCTGCGCAGGCACACGCGTACATTGACCAGGAAGGCGCCCCGATCGTCATCAAGGCCGATGGCCTGGCCGCCGGCAAGGGTGTGGTCGTGGCAATGACGGCCGAAGAAGCGCACAACGCCATCGACATGATGCTGGCCGACAACCGTCTGGGTGACGCCGGTGCGCGCGTGGTGATCGAAGAATTCCTCGCCGGCGAAGAAGCCAGCTTCATCGTGGTGTGCGACGGCAAGAACGTCGTGGCACTGGCCACCAGCCAGGACCACAAGCGCCTGCTCGACGGTGACGCCGGCCCCAACACGGGCGGCATGGGTGCCTACTCGCCCGCCCCGGTCGTCACGCCGACGCTGCACGCCCGCGCGCTGCGCGAGATCATCCTCCCGACCATCCGCGGCATGGAGAAGGATGGCATTCCGTACACCGGTTTCCTGTATGCCGGCCTGATGATCGACGCAGAAGGCAACCCCAAGACGCTCGAATTCAACTGCCGCATGGGCGATCCGGAAACGCAGCCCATCATGGCGCGCATGAAGACCGACCTGTACGACGTGCTGGACCGCGCCATCGACGGCAAGCTCGACGGCATGGAGCTGGACTGGGACCGCCGCACCGCACTGGGCGTGGTCATGGCCGCACACAACTACCCGGACACGCCGCGCAAGGGCGACGTCATCACCGGCATCCCGAAGGAAACCGAAGACAGCGTCACCTTCCACGCCGGCACCACGCTCCAGGACGGCGAACTGGTCACCAGCGGCGGCCGAGTGCTGTGCGTGGTGGGCCTGGCAGACACCGTGAAGGCAGCCCAGCGGGCGGCCTACAACGTCGTGGAACAGATCCAGTTTGACGGCGCCCAGTACCGGACGGACATCGGATACCGCGCCATCCGCCGCTGATCGACACACCACCTACCGCGCCGGCGCCCACTGGGGCCGAGCGCGGTATCGGTCACCAAGGGTGATCCCCGACTTGCCTCGGCGACACGCCCGCTACAATGGTGACAACCGTATGACTTGGCCGCCGCTGCGGCCCCTCCCGACCTGATGGATACGCAAGCCGTCCGCGCCTACCTGCTGGACCTGCAGGACCGCATCACCACTGCCGTCGGCGCACTCGACGGCGGCACCTTCGCCACCGATACGTGGGAAAAGCCGCCCACCGAACGCCTGCGCGGCAATGGCCGTACCCGCATCCTCGAGGCCGGTACGCTTCTCGAGCGCGGCGGCGTGGGTTTCTCACACGTCCTGGGCGACACGCTGCCCCCCTCGGCCACGGCCAACCGGCCCGAGCTGGCCGGGCGCGGCTTCGAAGCGATGGGCGTATCGCTCGTCTTCCACCCCCACAATCCGTACGTGCCGACAGTGCACATGAACGTGCGCTGCTTCGTCGCCCAGCGGGCCGATGCCGAGCCGGTCTGGTGGTTCGGCGGTGGCATGGACCTCACGCCGTATTACGGCTTCGCGGAAGACGCCTCGCACTTTCACCGCACGTGCCAGGGCGCGTTGGCGCCGTACGGCGATGAACTGTACCCGCGCTTCAAGCAGTGGTGCGACGACTACTTCTATCTGAAGCACCGCAAGGAAGCACGCGGCATCGGCGGCATCTTCTTCGACGACTTTGTCGAACTCGGCTTCGAGCGCAGCTTCGAGATGATGCGCTCCGTCGGCGATGCGTTCCTGCCCGCGTGGCTGCCCATCGCCGAGCGGCGCCGCGCCGTTGCCTACGGGGAGCGCGAACGCGCCTTCCAGGCCTACCGCCGTGGCCGCTACGTCGAATTCAATCTTGTGTTCGACCGCGGCACGTTGTTCGGCTTGCAAAGCGGGGGGCGCGCCGAATCGATCCTCATGTCGATGCCACCGGTGGCCAACTGGCGCTACGACTGGCACCCCGAGCCGGGCTCGCCCGAAGCCGCGCTGTACACCGATTTCCTGCCGGCGCGCGACTGGGTATGACACAGCCCGACCGCGCCCGCCGCAAGCTCGACCGGCCATACCGCCTTGGCTTGCTGGGCGGCACGTTTGACCCGCCGCACGTGGGCCACGTCGCCCTGGCCGAGTTGTGCATTGCACGGCTGGAACTTGACGAACTGCTGTGGATTCCGACCGGCGTGTCGTGGCAGAAAAGCGCCGATGTCACGCCCGCCCCGCTGCGCCTGGCGATGACCGAACTGGCCGCGCAGGCCGTGCGGCCCGGCCGCGCGCGTGTCCACGTCAGCCGCATGGAAGTTGACCGCCACGGCCCCAGCTACACCATCGATACCGTGCGCGAACTGCGCGGCGTCTACGGCTCGGACGCCTCCATGGCCTGGCTGATGGGCGCGGACCAGCTTGTCGGTCTGGACACCTGGCATGGCTGGCAAGAACTGTTCGAGTATGTCCACCTGTGCGTGGCCACACGCCCCGGCTTCGACCTGCACGCGCTGCATGCGCCGGTCCAGCGCGAACTCGACGCGCGCCGCGCCGACACGGCGTTGATACAATGCGCTCCCGCCGGCCATATGTGGATCGACCAAACCCTGGCTGTCGACCTGTCATCCACCCGCCTGCGCCAGCAGCTGGCCACTGGCGCACGCTGCGACGCCGACCTGCCTGCCGGGGTGGCTGACCTGATCCAATCGCATTCGCTGTACCGCCGTGCCAATGGCACGGTCAGTGCCTGACCGCGTGATTGACCGTATTCGCGCGCTTTTTTCGACCTTTTTTCTCGCCCTTTAAACGTTCTTCTCACTCAGTATGGATATTCGCAAACTACAACGCGTGATCGTCGACGCGCTCGAAGACGTCAAGGCGCAAGACATCAAGGTCTTCAATACGACCCACCTGACCGAACTGTTCGACCGCACGGTCATCGCCAGCGGCACGTCCAACCGCCAGACCAAGGCCCTGGCCGCATCGGTGCGTGACGCCGTCAAGGAAGCCGGCGGTCACGTCATCGGCGTGGAAGGCGAAGACGTGGGCGAATGGGTGCTCGTCGACTGCGGCGACGCCGTGGTCCACATCATGCAGCCGCAACTGCGCCAGTACTACAACCTGGAAGAAATCTGGGGTGACAAGCCGGTGCGCATCGAGCTCGGCGGCACCGCCAAGCGTGGTCTGCCCAAGGCCAGCGAAGGTTACGACGACGAGGAAGACGAGGCCGAAGAGGTCACGCCCGCCAAGCGCCGCACCACCAAGCCGAAGCTGGCAGGCGAGCGCCCGACCAAGGCCGCAGCACCGGCCAAGAAGGCGCCCGCCAAGACAGCCGCCAAGAAGCCGGCCACCAAGCGCGCGACCGGTACGGGCAAGACCGCCACCAAGACCGCCGCAAAAACGGCCACCAAGACGGCAGCCAAGCGCGCTCCGGCCAAGAAGCGCGCAGCGTAACGTCGGGCACGCACTCGCGCCATGCAGTTGCTGATCGTTGCCGTCGGGCACAAGATGCCGTCCTGGATCGAGGACGGCTTCTCTGAATATGCCAAGCGCATGCCGCCCGAGCTGCGCATCGAACTGCGCGAAATCAAGCCCGAGCAGCGCTCGGGCAGCCGCACCGCCGCCACCGTCATGCAGCTTGAAGCCGCGCGCATTGAAGCCGCGCTGCCCAAGGGCTGTCGCATGATCGCGCTGGATGAGCGCGGCAAGGACCTCACCACCGTCGCACTGTCTGAATCCCTCACCGGATGGCAGCAGGAAGGCGGTGACATCGCTTTCGTGATCGGCGG
>JAGWNU010000251.1 GCA_028871175.1 Burkholderiaceae bacterium
CCTCGCTGCACGTTTCGAATGATGAGTGACATGGCCACCGTCACCACGCCACCCACCAGCAGGATGACAATCAGGTTCGCGATGAGCGAATGCCGGTACGTAGCGTCCACTTCCTGCAGGAAGACCGCGCTCGACAGATTCCAGTCCCACGGAGCAAAACGTTTCACATACCCGATCTTGGGCAGTGCCGTGTCGCTGCCAGGCAGGCGGCCCTGGTACTCGGCAAAGCCGAAACCCTTGTCTTTGGCCGCGTTGACGATGGTCGGATACACGGGCTTGCCGGTCGGGTCTTTGAAGCCGGCCGTGCTTTTGCCCACCATGTCGGGAAGTGTGGGGTGCATCAGCAAGGTGAGCTGTGAATCGACCACGAACAGGTAACCGGTAGTGCCGTAGCGCATCGAGGCGAGCGTCGTCAGGGCGGCCTTCTTTGCGTCGGCTTCGCTCATGGCGCCGGATTGCGCCTTGGCGTGATACAGCTTGGCGACGCCCTCGGCAGCATCCACGAGGTTCTGCAGACCTGCCTTGCGCTCGTCGAGCATGGTGGCGCGGGTCTCCATCGCGCTCCAGATGCCGACGCCGACGAGGCCAAGCCACATCAGGGCCAGAGCCAGGCGCAGCTTTGCTTTGAGGGTCCACTGTCCCATGTCGTGTTCTCTCCACCTGCCGTTGATGTGTCTTCCTCACGAAGTAACGGCGCCAGGTGTCCTTTCTTGAGTGGAGGACCGCGTGCACCGGGTCCCGGAATTTCCCAAAAAAGAAGGCGCCGGCATATACCGGCGCCCGAAGAGACGGCGCCCGAAAAGGGGGCGCCGCCGCGCGTGGGTTGACCCGTTATCGCTTGGCGATCATTCGCGGACCCAGGTCTGCGTGCGGCCCAGCAGGCTGATGCCCAGGAAGCCGCGCACGTCGAGCTTCTTGCCGCCATCCTCGAGCGACATCTTGGCGCTGTAGACCTTGCCGTTCTCGGGATCGAGGATGTTGCCGCCCGACCACTCGTTGTCGCCGGTCTTCTTCAGGTCCTTCAGGATGGTCAGGCCCTGGATCGGCTGGTCCTTGCGATCGTCCGTGCACTTGGAGCAGGTCTTGTTCTCATCGCCGGGCACCAGGATTTTGGTGACCTTGCCCGAGAACACGCCGTCGTTGTCGACGATCGTGACTTCGCCCTTTTGCTTGCCGGTGTTGTCGTCGATCGTCTTCCAGGTGCCAGCGGGGGTGGCCTGCGCGAACGCGCCGCCGGCCGCCAGTGCGAAGGCCAATGCGCCAGCCAGGCGCGCGAGGGTGTGGGGGGGCTGTTTCATTGTGGAGTCTCCTTGTTAGGGTACAAAAATGGGGTAAGGGCAGACCGGTGCGTATCTCGCGGATCAGTGGGTGCCGAGCGCACCGGTCAGGGGGGACAGCGGATTGCTGCCCGAGCCAGCGGCGGTGTTCGTGACACCGCCGAGCGCATTCGTGATGGGCGCGAGCGGGTTGCCGCTACCGGCAGCGCCGCTCAGCGCGCTTGTTACGGGTGCCAGCGGATTGCTGCCGCCACCGAGTCCGCCGCCCAGCGCGCCAGTGACCGGCGCAAGGGGGTTGGTCGAGCCGCCGCTACCGCCGTTCACCAGGCCGCCGGCACTGGCTACCGTTGCGCCCACGGCGCCGACCACGCCGCCAGCATCGGCCGCGACCGGGTTGCCGCCGGCAGCGCCGGCCTGCGCACCTGCCGTCTGCAGACCTCCGCCTGCCGTGTTGAGGGCGCCGGCGAGCGGGCCGCCGAGCATGGTCGCCGCGCCGACCTGTTGCGTGCCCTTCGCGACCTGCGAGGCCAGCGGCACGATTGCATTGCTCGTCTGTTGCGTGACTTGCTGAACCGGCCCGCTCGACGTGCCAATGGTGATGAGTCCGCCCGCGCCTTGCAGCACCTGGCCGAGCGCAGACACGCCACTACCCGCCGGTGCTGTCACCGGATTGAGCGGCGCCAGCGGACTGCCCGGGGCGCCAACGTCGGTGATCGTCTGCCCGGCATTGCTGACGGTTACGCCGGTGGAGCGCACGACGTCACCCGAACTCTGCACCGTGGTGCCCACCGGATCGGGCGTCGAGCCGGTCTTGCCAAGCCCGTTACCGATGCCGTTGCCCAGCACCTGCACGGTATTGCCCGCAGACGTGACGGTCGCACCCAGGTCCTTCTGCGCGGCGGTGCCGCCCACGATGGGCACCGAGGCCGTGCCGATCGTCGTGCCAAGGTCACTGACCGTCTTGCCGCTCTGCGTCACGACGTTGCCGCCGTTGCTGGCGACGTTGCCGACCGGCACTGCGCCAGGGTCGCTGTTGGTGGTCGAAGTCGGTGTGGAACCGTTTGGATTGCCGCCCGATGCACAGCCGGCCAGCGCGAGCACGGCAAGTGCGGCCGCGGCGAGCAGGGTGCGGGACGACAAAGAAGCGGAAGAAGCTTGGAGCGGGGTTTGAGTCTTCATGGTGTGTCTCCTTGTAAGCGCGGCCCGTACCGCGTAAAAACCGCTGGGTGTCAGAAGAACGCGCATCTGGCGTCCAGCGGGTAGCATCCGCCTGCGTTTGCCGTCGAATGCAAAGAAAGTTCTCCAGGGCTCAGCGGGGGGCAGCAGATGTCACACCCGACAGCACCCCGCCGACCAGCCCGCCGACGGCAGAGCCCACGCTGCCGAGCCCGCCGAGCGCCGTATTCGTACCCGTGACGCTGCCTAGCGTGCCGGCGCCAGGGATCCCCGCCGTCAAGGCGCTCACGGCCGAGGTGACCGGCACCAGCGCGCCGCCCAGGGCGCCGGACAATGCGCCACCCGACGTACTCGCCGCACCCGGCTGTGCCGTGGGCGTGACGAGTGTCGACAGTCCGTTGGTGAGCGAACCCAGCGAGGTCAGCGTATTGCCGACCGTCGACACCAGTGCATTGCCGCCGCCCGCTGACGTGATCGTGCTGCCTTCGCTGCCAAGCGCGCCGCCGAGCGTCGTCAGTGTGCTGCCCACCGGCGTGCCCAGACCCGTCGCCGTTGCCAGCGTCTGCGTCGTGGAAGTCAGCGTGGAAGTCAGCGGCACGATGGCCGTGACGGTGGCCGTGGTCACTTGCTCGACCGGGCCGCTTAGCGTGGCGACGGGCGTATTGCCGGTTGCGCCGGTGCTGCCCGTCGACGCATCGCCGTTGTTGCTCGACCACGTCGGCGAACCCGATGCCGTGATCGCCGGTTTGGCTTGTGAATCGCTGCCGCCGCCCAGCGACGCACCCATATCGCCGCTGCCTGAATTCGCGCAGCCAGCCAGCGCGGCCAGCGATGCTGTCGCCAGCACGCACTGCGCCAGGATTCCGCACGTTGGCGGATTCGATTTCGCCAAGAACGCTATATCGCGCATCTTGTGCCTCCACTGCTCAGAACGCTTGTGTTGGACCCCTGCTGTCTTGCGCTCTTTGTTCGTCGGGTGGGCCATCGCCGCACCAACGGGTTGGCGAAGACCTCCCTGTCTTGTCACGAACCACGCGCAGGTCCGTGCCACGCCGCGCAGTCGATGCCGCGCTGACGTGGTGGAAGGATCGTGGAGTGAAACCGAATGGCATGGCAATCAGCGCCAACCTGACATGAGCTCGTGCGGTTGCAGCATTTCACCGGATTGGAGTCGCGTAAAGCCAGATTTCAAGCCGCACGTGAGGTTTTTGGATTGCAACAAAACAGGTCGTCCGAGTGGCATAGAGCAATCCTTCTATCGTCGCAAAACCGCGTCGTTTCAAACGCCGTCGCGTGCGGATCTCGACCGTGATCGAGCAGGGTTTTCCCGCGTTCGGTGCGGCGCCATGGCTTCCACACAGCTTCACGACAACGCCCCTTGCACAGCCTGCTCGGCAGCGCCGGCATCGAAACGCGCAACGCAGAAGGCCGCAGCGTTGCGCATCCTCATCGCGACGAACGCTCGCACCGTCGTATGCATCGATCCGCGTCAGCGATTCGACAACACAGCGTGACCTGCGGCACGCGATTTGCGATATGCGCATGCATGTGGGTCACCGCGATCGCATCCGCTTCGCACACCATGCATCGCGCATGAGCGACAGGCGCATGCGCAGCGTGTCTGCGATGCGCTGCAATGCGTTTGTCTCGTCGCCGCGTGCGCGCAGCGCGCATCGAATGCGTGAGCGCGCGTCAGAAATCCGCGCACGTTGTCGTATCCACGCATCGTTTTTTTCGATATGCATGGCGTTGGTCGCGTGTGGTTGCGCGCGACGATGCCGAATACGCGCATCGATCGCGCACGTCTGCACGATGCGTCAGCGCGTGGCATTGCAAGCCGCCGTAAACCGGCATGAACATTGGCTTTGCGGGAGGTGTGTGTCAGCGTGAAACAACGCGTCGACGTGAGGTCACGACGCAAGAAAATGCGCGCTTGCGAGGTCGTCTGCCACGCATGCGCGATTCAGATCGTGTCGACGCACAGAGGCAGCGCAATCCTTCACCAAAACTCGCCGCGCTTTTTGCATAAATCTCTTAACATCACTGCGCAAACGAATTATGATTCGCCTTGACAAGACGTTGAGTTCGATGCAAGGCAGCTTTACTCGATCAACGTCGATGAAGTTCAAGATGCGGTAGTGAAGAAGAGTAGTCGAGGAGCGTAACCACTTTGATGCACGCCACGCCGACAGGGCTGTTTGAACTCGGTGCCGTCTCTGCGATCCCGCCTTCGGGATGGGCGTACTACCCCCAAAAGAAAACGCGCGCTCTCCAGTTTCTCGCTGTCTGCAAAGCGCCGCTGCAAGCGGCTTTGCAACCCACGCAGCGATTCGCGCAAGATCAGATTTCGACCGGTGTGGCCACGATGCCCCGGTTCTCTCAGTTGATGAAGACTCACCGGATGCCGTCTGTCCGGCTGGCCGAAGCTGTGTGCGTGTACGCAGCCGAGGTTCGCAACTTGCTGCGTGTGTTCGCCGCGCTCGTTGCGAGTCTTCCTACCGAATTCATTAGCGTGCGACTGCTGTCTGGTGGCGCGCCGATGAATCGCTCGCTCGGTTGGTCTGGCGATGAAGTCGCGTCGTGGGATCGGGCCGGTCGGGTTGCTCAATCTCGATAGTTCGATACCCAATCTTGAAGGAGTTTCCCATGGCAACTGCTGCTAAGAAGAAACCGGCCGCCAAGGCCCCGGCCAAGAAGGCCGCTGCGAAGAAGGCTGCTCCGGCCGCCAAGAAGGCTGCTGCAAAGAAGGCAGCTCCGGCCGCCAAGAAGGCTCCGGCCGCCAAGAAGGCTGCTGCCAAGAAGGCTCCCGCCAAGAAG
>JAGWNU010000252.1 GCA_028871175.1 Burkholderiaceae bacterium
CCCGCACCGATCGGGGTAATACATCAGCGAGATCTGGCTCTGCGGGTCGTCGGTGAGCTGATCGTCGTCATCCCAGGCCGGCATCCAGTAAGAGACGTCTTCTGCATAGCACTCCAGCCACGCGTCCCACTGACGGTCATCGAGCAGCCGCGCTTCGCGGTACAGGGCGGCGCAGATGTTCTGGTAATCGAAGCTCATGCCGCCACCCCTTCGCATTCCTTCTTCAGTGCATCGCGCATGACCTGCACCCAGTATTCGTGCTGGCAGACGAACAGGCCTTCATCTTCGCTGCGTTCGCCGGAAATCAGCGGCCTGAGCCCCATCTTGTCCGCGTTTTCATCCGGGCCATGAACCCACAGCGGCGCACCGCGTGACAGGTCGTTCCACAACGCGGTGGTGCCGGCATAGCCGTTCTGGCACGCGCGGAATTCTTCCAGGTCGTCGGCGGTGCCCATGCCCGACACGTTGAAGAAGTCCTCGTACTGGCGGATGCGCAGCGCCCGGTCGGTTGCGTTCTCGCCCTTCGGCGCGAAACAGAAGATCGAGACTTCCGTCTTGTCGACGCTGATCGGCCGCACCACCCGGATCTGCGTGCTGAACTGGTCCATCAGGAACACGTTCGGATACACGCACAGGTTGCGGGTCTGATTGACGATGAAGTCCGTCTTGATTTCGCCCACACGCGCCTTGATCTCGTCGCGGTGTGCATACACGGGCCGCACCTCGGGGTTCATCGTCTGCGTCCACAGCAGGATGTGGCCGTGCTCGAACCCATAGACGCCCGCTACCGACTTGCTCCAGCTGTTCGCATCCACGGCTTGCGTGCCGCCTTCCTTGCGCCGCCCCATCGTTGCGGCGTAGTTCCAGTGCACGGTGCTGACGTGGTAGCCGTCGCAGCCGTTCTCCATCTGCATCTTCCAGTTGCCGTCGTAGACATAGGAAGAATTGCCGCGCAGCACTTCCAGGCCATCGGGTGCCTGATCGACGATCTGGTCGATGATCACCCGCGCCTCGCCAAGGTAGGCCTCGAGCGGCTGTACGTCGGCATTGAGACTGCCGAACAGGAAGCCACGATAGTTCTCGAACCGCGCGACCTTCTTCAGGTCGTGCGACCCGTGCGTGTTGAACTGCACCGGGTACTCGGTCGTCTTTTCATCCTTCACCTTGAGCAGCTTGCCGGTGTTGGAGAACGTCCAGCCGTGGAACGGGCAGGTGAAACTGCCCTTGTTGCCATGCTTGCGACGACACAGCATCGCGCCCTTGTGCGCACAGGCGTTGATGACCGCATGCAGCTCCCCGGTCTTGTCGCGGGTGATGACGATCGGCTGGCGGCCGATCCACGTGGTGTAGTAGTCGTTGTTGTTCGGGATCTGGCTTTCGTGAGCCAGGTATACCCAGTTGCTCTCGAAGATGTGCTTCATCTCCAGTTCGAACAGATCCGGGTTGGTGAAGATATCCCGACGGCAACGGAAAATACCGGCCTCTTTGTCATCCACCACCGCGGTCGATAGCAGGTGATCCAGTTCGCGGGCTTTGTCGATCAAGGCGGACATGTGGCTCTCCATCAGCGCGAGACGGTCGTTACACCGCCGCCGAAGCGCGAGGGCGGTTCACGATCTGGTTATCCTTGCCCTGCACCAGCGGCGTGAGGACAACATTGAATTCAATGTCTTTGTACGCATCGGCCTTCAATCCGAATGCGCCGCCACCGGTCTTTTCAACCACATGCGGAATGAGCTCTTCCCGCGTGGCGTAGGCGAAGTCGTCCCAGATCAGCGGATCGCCTTCGATATTGAATTGCGTCGTCAGCTTGCGGTGTCCGTTGCTCGTGACGAAGAAGTGCACGTGCGCGGGCCGGTTGCCATGGCGCGCAAGCCCGTTCAGCAGTTGCTGGGTCGCGCCCTGCGGCGGGCAGCCGTAGCCGACCGGCATGAGCGTGCGGAACTCGTATTTGCCATCGGCGCCTGTCTTGACCGCGCCACGCAGGTTGAACGCGCTCTGCTTGCCGGTCGGATCGAAGTGCGAGTAGAAGCCGTTCGAGTTCGCGTGCCAGCATTCGACCAGCGCGCCGGCCAGCGGCTTGCCGTCCTCACCCGTGACCGTGCCGTGAATGACCAGCGGGCCAGCGGCGGGATCCGCGTCGATGTCGATGCGGGACACACCATCGCGCACGGGCGCGCCGGCAACGTACAGCGGACCTTCGATCGTGCGCGGCGTGCCGCCCTCGATGCCGATCGCCTTGTCCGCGGCGTCCATGCGGATATCGAGGTACTTCTCCAGGCCGACGCCCGCGGCCAGCAGCGCGGCCTCGCCGTCCTGCCCAAGCTTGTTCAGGTAGTTGATACCGGCCCAGACTTCATCCGGGGTGATGTCGAGATCGTCGATGGCCTTGAACAGATCGGCCAGCAGGCGGTGCACGACCAGCTTCAGGCGGGGGTTGCCCTCAGCGCCTTCCAGGTTGGTGGCTGCCTTCAGCAGATCCTGCACTTCTTTCGTTTGGAATACCTTCACGCTCATGATGCGTGTCTCCTTTGGCTTTTAGGGAAATGTCCGCGGCGCGTTCGCCGCCCTTCAATATGCAGACCCGTTGGCCTCAGGCGTCGCTCTCTCGGATCGATGACGGGTGTCGGCACAGCGGCTGCACTTCAATCGTCATGTACGGAAAGAGCGGCAGCGTGGAGACCAGCGTGTGCAGCTCGTCGACGCTATCCACATCGAAGATGCTGACGTTGGCGTACTGCCCCGCGATGCGCCACAGGTGACGCCACTTGCCTTCGGCCTGCAGCGCTTGCGCACGTGCCTTCTCGGTCGCCTTGAGCGCAGCGGCTTCCTGCTCGGGCATGGAAGGCGGCAGACGGACATCCATTCGTACGTGGAACAGCATCGTGGTCTCCTTGATGAGTGTCTTTGGTGTCATGGGCGGCGCAGGCGCGCCAGCTTGTCGCGATCGATCTGGATGCCGAGGCCGGGGCCGGTGGGCACCTGCAGCATGAAATCGCGGTACTGCAGCGGCTCGGTCAGCAGCTCCTGCGTGAGCAGCAGCGGCCCGAACAGCTCGGTGCCGAACTGCAGGTCGCCGAACGTGGAAAACACATGGGCCGAGGCTGCCGTGCCGACCGCGCCTTCGAGCATCGTTCCGCCGTAGAGGCCGATGCCCGCAAGCTGCGCAATGGCCGCAACCTGCATGGCGGGAATGAGGCCGCCGGACTGCGCGATCTTCACGGCAAACACGTCGGCGCTGGCGGTGGTCGCCATCTCGAAGGCATCCAGCGGGCCGTGCAGCGCCTCGTCGGCCATCATCGGCACGGCAAACTGGCGTGCCAGCCGCTGCAGCGCACCACGGCTTTCTGCGCGTACCGGCTGCTCGATCAGGTCGACCCCACCGGCTTCCAATGCAGCGATGCCATTGGCGGCATCCAATTCGCTCCAGGCCTGGTTGACGTCCACGCGCACGCTCACGGCATCCCCCAGCGCGCGCTTGATCGCCAGCACATGGGCCACGTCATCGGCCACCGGGCGCAGGCCGATCTTCAACTTGAAGATGCGGTGGCGCCGCTCGGCCAGCATTACCTCTGCCTCGGCAATGTCTTTCTTCGTGTCGCCGCTGGCGAGCGTCCAGGCCACGGGCAATGCATCGCGCAGACGGCCACCGAGCAGTTCCGACAGCGGCACGTTCAGCCGGCGCGCCTGGGCATCGAGCAGCGCCGTCTCGAGTGCGCACTTGGCGAAGCGGTTGCCCTGGATGGTCTTGCGCACCTTTGCCATGGCAGCCGCCACGTTGCGCGCATCCATGCCGATCAGCAGGGGCGCAATGTGCGTGTCGATATTGACCTTGATGCTCTCGGGGCTCTCCTCGCCGTAGTTGAGGCCACCGATGGTGGTGGCCTCGCCCCAGCCTTCGATGCCGTCTTCGCAGCACACGTGCACGAGGACGAGCGTCTGTGTGTGCATGGTGGCGACGGACAGCTTGTGCGGACGGATGGTGGGCACATCCACTAGAATGGCCTCGATCGAGCGAATCATGTTTTCCAGGTATCAGATTGACAAAGATCAACTTGGAAATGAGATTACGCACCACGATTTATTGCGTCCAACACCGATTTAGTATCGGCTCTATACCTCAAAGGTTGGATATGGAACTGCGTCACCTGCGCTACTTCATCGCCGTCGCCGAGGAGCTGAACTTCACGCGCGCGGCGGAACGGCTGCACATTGCCCAGCCGCCGCTCTCGCGGCAGATCCAGCAACTCGAGGAGGAGATCGGCGTGCTGCTGTTCGAGCGTGGCAGCCGCCCGCTCAGGCTGACGGAAGCAGGCCGCTTCTTCCATGCACATGCGCGGCAGTTGCTCGCGCAGACGGCGGAACTCGCCTCGATGACGCAACGCGTGGGGCAGATCGAGCGACGCCTGTCGATCGGCTTCGTGGCTTCCACGCTGTACGGGATGTTGCCGAAAGTCATCCGGCGCTTTCGGGCGGAATACCCGATGGTCGACCTGGCGATGCACGAGATGACGACGATGGATCAGATCCAGGCGCTCAAGGACGGCCGCATCGACGTCGGCTTCGGCCGCATCCGCTATGAAGACCCAAACGTGCGGCGGATCCTGCTGCGCGATGAACGGCTGATCGTCGCCCTGCCGTCCGGCCACCCGCTGCTGGGCGCCAAGCCCGCCGCGTCCTTGCGCGACCTGGTGGGCGACACGCTCATCATTTACCCGCGCGCCCCGCGCCCGAGCTATGCCGACCAGGTTCTGGCGCTGTTTCACGATCGCGCGCTCGAACCGACAAAGATCTACGAGGCACGGGAATTGCAAATCGCACTGGGGCTGGTCGCGGCAGGGGAAGGCGTGTCAGTGGTGCCGCGCAGCGTGGCGGGGCTCAAGCGCGAGGATGTCGAATACATGGAACTGGATGATCCACAACTGGTCTCCCCCATTATCCTGAGCACGCGGCTGCTGGATGAGTCTGAAGATATCCAGGCCATCCTGGCACTGACCTACCGCCTCTACGACGAGCAGCACATCCCGTATTACGCACCGTCGTAAAGCTTGCAACAGCGGGCCCGAAGTGACACGGCGCTGGACACGACGGCGGCGTGGGCTAGATTGAAACCAGGCGCGCGTTCGCCTGCGATTGGAGCGTAGCAAGTGACAAGAATACGGCGCCCCGTCAAATTGGCCCTGATTGCAGCGCTCGTGCTTGCGATGGCCGCATGGCTCGTCGTCCGCGAGTTCCACAGCTCCGCATGGCAGGCGCACT
>JAGWNU010000253.1 GCA_028871175.1 Burkholderiaceae bacterium
CGCTGCGCGCGCTCGACGACCTGATCCGTCAGGGCAAGGTGCGCTATGTCGGCTGCTCCAACTTCCCCGCCTGGCAGGTGGCCGACGCGCTGGCGGCGGCGGATCGGCGCAATCTTTCCCCCTTCGTCTCCTGCCAGGACGAGTACAGCCTGCTGGTGCGCGGCGCCGAGCGCGAGCTGCTGCCGGCGATGCGCGCGCACGGCCTGGGGCTGCTGCCCTATTTCCCGCTGGCCTGCGGCCTCTTGACCGGCAAGTACCGGCGCGGCGAACCGGCGCCGGCGGGCAGCCGCTTCACCGTGGACTCGATGCGCAAGTACACCGACGCCTATCTTACCGACGCCAACTGGTCCAAGGTCGAGCGGCTGGAGGCGTTCGCCCGCGCGCGCGGGCGCGGCCTGCTCGATCTCGCCTTCTCGTGGCTGGCGGCGCAGCCCGCCGTGGCCAGCGTCATCGCCGGCGCCACCACGCCCGAGCAGGTGGCCGCCAACGCCGCCGCCGCCGGCTGGACGCTCTCGCCCGACGAACTGGCCGAGGTGGACGCGATCACCGGTTGAGGTAGGGTGTCTTCGGCGCGCCGGCCCGCGCACGCGCCGTCTTCCCACAGCCCGGTTGCCGCGCGGCCGGCCTTGCCCTATGGTCCGGCGCCATGCCCGACCTCGCCCACATCCGCAACTTCGCGATCATCGCGCACATCGACCACGGCAAATCGACGCTGGCCGATCGCATCATCCAGTTGTGCGGCGGGCTCTCCGACCGCGAGATGGAGGCCCAGGTGCTGGACTCGATGGACATCGAGAAGGAACGCGGCATCACCATCAAGGCGCAGACGGCGGCGCTGACCTACAAGGCACGCGACGGCAAGGTCTACAACCTCAATCTGATCGACACCCCGGGGCACGTCGACTTCAGCTATGAAGTCAGCCGATCGCTGTCTGCTTGCGAGGGCGCGCTGCTGGTAGTGGACGCCTCGCAGGGCGTGGAAGCGCAGACGGTTGCGAACTGCTACACCGCCATTGAGCTGGGCGTGGAAGTCGTCCCGGTCCTGAATAAGATCGACCTGCCCGCAGCCGACCCGGACAATGCGATCCAGGAAATCGAAGACGTCATTGGCATCGACGCGCAGGACGCCACCCGTTGCTCAGCCAAGACCGGCGTGGGCGTGGCCGACGTGCTGGAGGCCCTTATCGCCAGGGTGCCGGCGCCGAAGGGCGACCCAGACGCTCCCCTGCAGGCACTCATCATCGACTCGTGGTTCGACAATTACGTCGGCGTGGTGATGCTGGTACGTGTCGTGAACGGCACGCTGCGCGCAAAAGACAAGGTCCTGCTGATGGCCACGGGCTCGCAGCATCTCGTGGAGGAGGTCGGCGTATTCTCGCCAAAGTCCGTCACGCGCGAGTCGCTGTCTGCGGGGCAGGTGGGTTTCGTCATCGCGGGTATCAAGGAGTTGAAGGCCGCCAAGGTTGGCGACACCATCACCCATGTGGCGCCGCGCAAGGCCGAGGCACCGTTGCCTGGTTTCAAGGAAGTCAAGCCGCAGGTGTTTGCCGGTCTGTACCCGGTCGAAGCCAACCAGTATGAAGCGCTGCGTGAATCGTTGGAGAAGCTGCAGCTGAACGATGCCTCGCTGCAGTTCGAGCCGGAGGTGTCGCAGGCGCTCGGCTTCGGCTTCCGCTGCGGTTTCCTGGGCTTGCTGCACATGGAGATCGTGCAGGAGCGCCTCGAGCGCGAATTCGACATGGACCTGATCACCACGGCGCCGACGGTGGTCTACCAGGTCGTGCAGCGCGACGGCACGACGGTGCAGGTTGAGAACCCGGCCAAGATGCCGGATCCGAGCAAGATCGAGTCGATCCTTGAGCCGATCGTCACCGTGAACCTGTACATGCCGCAGGAATATGTGGGTGCCGTCATCACGCTCTGCGAACAGAAGCGCGGCTCACAGATCAACATGAGCTACCACGGCCGCCAGGTCCAGCTGACGTACGAAATTCCCATGGGCGAGATCGTGCTGGATTTCTTCGATCGGCTGAAGTCCGTTTCGCGTGGTTATGCGTCGATGGATTACGAGTTCAAGGAGTACCGCCCCTCGGACGTCGTCAAGGTCGACATGCTGATCAACGGCGACAAGGTGGATGCGCTCTCCATCATCGTCCACCGTTCCAACAGCGCGTACCGGGGCCGCGAAGTCGCTGCCAAGATGCGCGAGATCATCCCTCGCCAGATGTACGACGTGGCCATCCAGGCCGCCATCGGCAGCAACGTCATCGCGCGTGAGAACGTCAAGGCGCTGCGCAAGAACGTGCTTGCCAAGTGCTATGGCGGTGACATTTCGCGCAAGAAGAAGCTCCTCGAGAAGCAGAAAGAGGGCAAGAAGCGCATGAAGCAGGTTGGCACGGTTGAAATTCCGCAGGAGGCATTCCTTGCGATCCTGCGTGTCGAAGAAAAATAACCCGGACGAATCGCGCAACGGCGCCTCTCTCATTCATGAACTTCGCCCTGATTCTGTTTGTTCTCGTCGTCATCACCGGCATCGCCTGGGTCGCCGACAAGCTCGTGTTTCAACGTCAGCGCCAGACGGCAGCCGCGGCTGCACTAGCCGAATTCGATGCGCGCGCCCAGGCGCAGGCACAGTACGCAGGTGGTGCCGACATCGGTGCCGCGCGTCTGCAGCTGGCTGAAGAGAAGCTGCGCCAGCCGTGGTGGCTCGAATACACGGCGAGCTTCTTTCCGGTGATCGCGGCTGTGTTTCTGCTGCGGTCCTTCGTGATCGAACCGTTCAAGATTCCGTCAGGCTCGATGATCCCGACACTGCAGATCGGCGATTTCATCCTCGTCAACAAATTCACGTACGGCATCCGCCTGCCGATCGTGAATCAGAAAATCGTCGAGCTGAATCAGCCGAAGCGCGGCGACGTGATGGTCTTCCGCTACCCGAAAGATGAGTCGATGGACTACATCAAGCGCGTGATCGGCGTGCCGGGTGATGTTGTGAAGTATGAGAATAAGCGACTGACCATCAACGGTCAGCCCGCGACCTACGCGCCACAATCCGATTATCTGGATGGGGAGCGCCTGACGTATTCCAAGCAATATCAGGAAACCCTCGGGAACGTCACGCACAATATCTTGAATGACGCTGACCGCCCGGCGTATGTGTCCGGCCCGGACGATTTTCCGTTCCGCGAGAACTGCACTTACAATCAGTCTGGCTTCACCTGCAAGGTACCTCCGGGTCACTATTTTATGATGGGCGATAATCGTGACAACAGCGCGGACTCACGTTATTGGGGCTTCGTGCCGGACAAGAACATCGTCGGGAAGGCGTTCTTCATCTGGATGAACCTGGGCGACCTGAAGCGGATCGGCGGCTTCCATTGATCCGCTAAGTGACACAAAGACATCTTATTAGCGTTCGCCAATTGCAAAACGGGGGAAATGCAATGCGGAATCGTCAGACCGGTCTGAAACGCCCGTCGCATGGGATTACCATGTTTGGCATTCTGATCGGCATCATCGTGCTGATCACGGCTGTGTTGCCCGCCATCCGAGCCATTCCGAGCCTGATGGAATACCAGGCGATCACGCGGGCCGTGAAGCAGGCACGCGATCGCGGCACGAGCCGGCAAGATGTCGTGGGCGCCTTCGACAAGCAAGCCGCCATTGACGACATCACGTCGCTGAAAGGTGACGACCTGGAGGTGCTTGATGCCGGCGGTTCCATCCAGGCGGTGCATTTTTCATACAAGCGCGAGATTCCGCTGTATGGCCCGATCAGCATGGTGATCACCTATTCGGGGACCCTGCATTGACATGAGTCTGGATGCATTGCAGCAACGTCTTGGCTACCGCTTCAGCAAACCGGAGTTGCTGCAGCAGGCGCTCACCCATCGCAGCCACAGCGCGATGCACAACGAGCGCCTGGAATTTCTTGGCGATTCGATTCTGAATTGCGCGGTCGCCGACATGCTCTACGGCATGTTCGGCAAGCTCGATGAAGGCGACCTCTCTCGCGTGCGTGCGAATCTGGTCAAGCAGCAAGCCCTTTACGAGATTGCGCAAATGCTGCTGTTGCCCGATGCGTTGCGCCTGGGCGAGGGCGAATTGAAGAGCGGCGGCTTCCGTCGGCCGTCTATCCTGGCTGATGCACTGGAAGCGATCTTCGGCGCGGTTTTCCTTGACGGCGGCTTCGACGCTGCCCGCACGCTGATCCGCAAGCTGTACATCCCGATCCTGGAGCAGGTCGACCCGCGGACGTTGGGCAAGGATGCCAAAACGCTGCTGCAGGAGTATCTCCAGGGGCACAAGATCGCGCTGCCACTCTACACGGTGGTGGCAACCCATGGCGCGGCGCATAATCAGCAATTCGAGGTCGAGTGCGCGATCCCCAAGCTGGAAGTTCGAGTCTCCGGTAATGGCGCGTCGCGGCGCGCGGCCGAACAATCGGCAGCCAAGCTTGCGTTGGACGAAGCGCATCGCCTGGTGCCGCAACTCGTCAAGCGCAGTCGCGCGGAGCGCACCGGCAAGACGCGCAAGCAGGCGACGCCGCCTGACCCACAGTTGTCTCTTAGGTTGAAGGAATAATCAGGTAAATGAGCGACACCCCATTGCAGCCTCCGCAACCCACCCCGGGTGAGCCGGAAGGGTTCCGCTGCGGCATGGTCGCCATTGTCGGGCGGCCGAACGTCGGCAAATCCACGCTGATGAACGCCCTGGTGGGCCAGAAAGTCAGTATCACGTCGCGCAAGGCCCAGACCACGCGCCACCGCATCACCGGCATCCAGACGACCGAAGATGCGCAGTTCGTTTTTGTCGATACGCCGGGCTTTCAGACGCGCCATGCCACGGCGCTGAACCGTTCGCTGAATCGGGCGGTGACCTCCACGCTGACATCGGTCGACGCCGTGCTGTTCGTGGTCGAGGCCGGCCGCTACGGTCCGGACGACGAGAAGGTGCTGTCGCTGTTGCCGCGCGAGACGCCCGTGATCCTGATCGTCAACAAGGTCGACCGGCTCGATGCCTATACGCGTGCCGAAATGGTGGCTGTGTTCCTACAGGAAATGGCACAGGTGTTTCCGTTCAAGGAAATCGTGCCCATGTCGGCCAAGAATCGTGACGACATCGTGCGCCTGCTTGGCATCGTGCGTCCGTACTTGCCGGAAGGTGAGCCGATGTATGACCCGGAAGCGCTCACCGACCGCAGCGAACGCTTCCTGGCCGCAGAGATCGTCC
>JAGWNU010000027.1 GCA_028871175.1 Burkholderiaceae bacterium
TCCTTGTTGATCGCCACGATCACCTTGGAATCCTTCATGCCGGCCAGATGCTGGATCGCGCCCGAGATACCGACGGCGATGTACAGCTGCGGCGCGACGATCTTGCCGGTCTGGCCGACCTGGTAGTCGTTCGGCACGAAGCCGGCGTCGACTGCCGCACGCGAGGCACCGAGTGCAGCGCCCAGCTTGTCGGCCAGCGGCGTCAGCACCTTGGTGTAGTTCTCGCCCGAGCCCACGCCACGGCCGCCCGACACGATGATCTTCGCGGCGGTGAGTTCCGGGCGGTCGCTCTTCGTCACTTCGCGGGAGACGAATTGCGAGATACCGGCGTCCGCCACGGCGGTCAGGTTTTCGGTAGCCGCCGAACCACCGGTAGCGGCAGCCGGGTCGAATGCCGTGCCGCGCACGGTGATCACCTTCACCTTGTCGGCCGATTGCACGGTGGCAATCGCGTTACCGGCGTAGATCGGGCGCTCGAAGGTGTCCGGACCGTCGACCTTGGTGATGTCGGACAGTTGGGCCACGTCCAGCTTGGCGGCCACGCGCGGCAGGATGTTCTTACCGTAGGCGGTGGCGGGCGCCAGGATGTGGCTGTAGTTGCCGGCGATGGCCAGGGCCTGCTCGGCGACGTTCTCGGCCAGGCCATCGGCAAACTGGGGCGCGTCGGCCACCAGCACCTTGGTCACGCCAGCGATCTGCGCGGCGGCCTGTGCAGCGGCCCCGCAGCCAGCGCCGGCCACCAGCACGTGGACGTCGCCGCCGCATTGGACGGCTGCAGCCACGGTGTTCAGCGTGGCGGCCTTGATGGATTGATTGTCGTGTTCAGCAATAACGAGTGCGGTCATCTTGATCTGCCTATTCGGTGTGCTTGAAGTTGCGTGCAAGTAGCGTGACCGCTTACAGCACCTTGGCTTCCGTCTTGAGCTTGGACACCAGCGTGGCCACATCGGGCACCATCACGCCGGCGCTGCGCTTGGCGGGCTCAACCACCTTCAGCGTCTTCAGGCGCGGGGCAACGTCCACGCCCAGGTCTTCGGGCTTGACCGTGTCGAGCGGCTTTTTCTTCGCCTTCATGATGTTCGGCAGCGTCACATAGCGCGGCTCGTTCAGGCGCAGGTCGGTGGTGACCACGGCCGGCAGCTTGACCGACAGGGTTTCCAGGCCACCGTCCACTTCACGCGTGACCGAAGCCTTGCCGTCGGCAATCTGCACCTTCGAGGCAAACGTAGCTTGCGGCAGGCCGGCCAGCGCAGCCAGCATCTGGCCGGTCTGGTTGGCGTCATCGTCAATCGCCTGCTTGCCCAGGATGATCAGTTGCGGCTGTTCCTTGTCGACCAGCGCCTTGAGCAGCTTGGCGACGGCCAGCGGCTGGAGCTCTTCGGCCGTCTCGACCAGAATGCCGCGATCGGCGCCGATGGCCATGGCGGTGCGCAGCGTTTCCTGGCACTGCGTCACGCCGCACGACACGGCGATCACTTCGGTAGCAACGCCAGCCTCCTTCAGGCGGACGGCTTCTTCCACGGCGATCTCGTCGAACGGGTTCATGCTCATCTTGACGTTGGCAAGATCGACACCGCTGCCGTCCGTCTTCACGCGAACCTTCACGTTGTAATCGATCACGCGCTTGACTGCGACCAGGACTTTCATGCGCTCACTCCACTAATTGATAAGACGATTTTGCAAAACGCCGGCCATTATAAGGGGGGCCGGTCGCTCGCGTAATTTTTCCGAACGGTCGTGCTATTTTAACCGCGAAAATTTGCCGGACGCCAGTCAAACGTCCGGCAACGAGTTGGGGAAAACCCTCTAACCGTGTGTAGAAGTGCTTACCAAGCCACGATCACAGCGTCTTTGTACTTGGCTTTCACAAACGCCTTCACCGCATCCGAGTGGTAGGCCTTGACCAGCTTGGCGACCCACGGCTGATCCTTGTCAGCGGCACGCACGGCAATCACGTTGGCATACGGGCCCTTGGGGCTTTCGATGGCGATGCCGTCCTTGGTCGGGTCCAGGCCGGCCTTCTCGGCGTAGTTGCCGTTGACGGCAGCGGCGTCCAGGTCATCCAGCGAGCGCGGCAACTGGGCGGCGTCCAGCTCGACAAACTTCAGCTTTTTCGGGTTGTCGGCCACGTCGCGCGGCGACGCCTTGAAACCCGCGTTCGGCTTGAGTTTGATCACGCCTTGCGATTGCAGCAGCAGCAGCGCGCGGCCGCCGTTGGTCGGGTCGTTCGGCAGGCCGAAGCGGGCGCCATCCTTCAGGTCTTTCAGCGACTTGATCTTCTTCGAGTAGATGCCCATCGGGAACGTGATGGTCTGGCCCACGCTCACGAACTTGTAGCCGCGCGTCGCGACCTGGTCGTCGAGGTACGGCTGATGCTGGTAGCTGTTGGCATCGAGATCGCCTGCGGCCAGTGCGGCATTCGGCTGGATGTAGTCGTTGAATTCGACGATCTGGATCTTCAGGCCATTCTTCTCGGCAACCTTCTTCACCTCTTCCATGATCTCGGCGTGCGGGCCGGCGGTGACACCGACCTTGATCGGCTTGGTCTGTGCCAGGGCGCTCCCGGCAACGAATGCCAGCGCAGCACCCAGGCTTGCGGACCATTGCAGCAGTTGACGACGATTCATTACGTTTCCTCGTGTTGTCTGTCGGTTGAATGATTAGCGATGGCTCAGGCGGCGGACCAGCCAGTCCCCCGTCGATTGCACCGCCTGCACAAAGACGATCAGGATGACGACCACCACCAGCATGATGTCCGATTCATAGCGTTGATAACCGTAGCGGATGCCCAGATCCCCGAGGCCGCCGCCGCCGATGGTGCCAGCCATGGCCGAATAGCCAACCAGACTGACGAACGTGATGGTCAGCCCAGCAAGGATGCCCGGCATCGCCTCGGGCAGCAGCACTTTATAGACGAGCTGGCCCGTGGTGGCTCCCATCGACTGCGCGGCTTCGATGAGACCGCGGTCCACCTCGCGCAGTGCGGTTTCCACCAGACGCGCGACAAATGGAATCGCGGCAATCGTCAGTGGCACGATGGCCGCAGCCGTGCCGATGGAGGACCCGGCCAACAGGCGCGTGAACGGGATCACCGCGACCAGCAGGATGATGAACGGCACCGAGCGCACGGCATTGACGACGAGGCCTGCCACGCGGTTGAACACCGGCGCTGACAGTACACCGCCGGACGCCGTCAGATACAACAGCACGCCCAGCGGCACGCCGAACAGCGCGCCGATGCCCCCGGACACCCCAACCATGGCGAGCGTCTCCCAGAAAGCGGGCAAAAACAGGTCGGTCAGGTCAGACCACATGATTGATCTCCTCGACCACCACGCCTTGTTCACGCAGGAAGTTCATCGCGTTGCTGATGTCGGCGGTTTCGCCCGAAGCCAGGATGGCGAGCGAGCCGAATGCCTGACCCTGGATCTCGTCGATATGGCCGTGCAGGATATTGAAATCGAGCCCGTAATGGCGGATCGCCTGGGCCAGCACCGGCTGATCCACGCCTGCGCCGGTGAAGGCCAACCGGAACAGGTGGTCGCGGCCGCCGTGCTCACGCGCGACAAGCCTGCTCTCCACGCGCGCCAGCACGGAGGGCGGCAAGTCCTGCGAGATCACTTCGCCAATGAGCGCGCGCGTCACATCGTGCTGCGGCTTCAGGAAAACGTCGATGACGCGGCCAAGCTCCACGACGCTGCCTGCATCCAGCACCGCCACGCGGTCACACACCTGCTTGATCACTTCCATCTGATGCGTAATCAGGACGATCGTCAGGCCCAGTTCGCGGTTGATCTTGCGCAGCAGGTCCAGGATCGAACGCGTGGTCTCCGGGTCCAGTGCGGAAGTGGCTTCGTCGGACAGCAACACATCCGGCTGGCTTGCCAGTGCGCGGGCAATGCCCACGCGCTGCTTCTGCCCACCTGAGATCTGTGCCGGGTAGCGGTCCTTATGCGCCGCCAGTCCGACGAGGTCCAGCAGCGGCAGGACGATCTCGCGGATGCGCTCGCGCGGGGTGCCTGCAAGCTCCAGCGGCAGCGCAACGTTGTCATACACCGTGCGTGAAGACAGCAGATTGAAGTGCTGGAAGATCATGCCGATCTTGCGGCGCGCCTGGCGCAGCCCTTCGGCGTTCAATGCCATGAGGTCCTGGCCCGCCACCGTCACGGTGCCCGACGTTGGCCTGTTCAGCAGGTTGATCACGCGAACGAGCGTGCTCTTGCCCGCCCCGCTGCGGCCGATGATGCCGAAAATCTCGCCGCGCTGGATGGTCAGGTCGACGTCGCGCAGCGCGTGGACGTCGTTGCCGCCCGCCCCCTGAAAGCGCTGTGAAATCCCCTTGAGTTCGATCATGCTCGACAGACAAAAACGGCAACCGCCCTGGTCCCGGGCCGTTGCCGTCTCTTCTTGTTTGAATGAGGCGCTAGTGTAAGGCAGAGGCTACATGCGAGGAACGATTCTTTGACGATGTCTTTATTACTTTTTCGAATTTTGCAGACAATTTCTGATCAGGCGCCTACAACTCCGCCAGCGCCTTGATGTGCGCGACCACGCTGCGGCCCAGTGCGCTCAGGTTGTACCCCCCCTCCAGACAACTCACGATGCGGCCGCCCGCATGCGTACGGGCCACCTGCATGAGTTGCTGCGTGATCCAGGTGTAATCGGCCTCGACGAGGCCCATCTGACCCAGGTCATCCTCACGATGTGCATCAAAGCCGGCGGAGATGAACAGCATCTCGGGACGGAACGCCTCCAGACGCGGCAGCCAAATCGTTTCCACGACCTCCCGCACGGTCAGTCCGGTCGTGTACGCCGGCAGAGGGATGTTGACCATGTTGGGCGTGACCGTCTCGGAGCCCGAATACGGATAGAACGGGTGCTGAAAGATGCTGCACATCAACACACGCGGCTCGTCGCGGAAAGCGGCTTCCGTGCCATTGCCGTGGTGCACGTCGAAGTCGACGATTGCCACGCGCTGCAGGCCATGTTGCTCCAGCGCATGACGGGCAGCCACCGCCACGTTGTTGAAGAAGCAGAAGCCCATTGCACGGCCGGGCTCGGCGTGATGGCCAGGCGGGCGGATGCTGCAGAAGGCATTTTCCAGCTCGCCCGCGATGACTTTATCGGTGGCGTCCACCGCAGCACCTGCGGCCAGCAGCGCGGCCATGTAGGTGTGGGGATTCATCGACGTATCGGGGTCGATCGGCATGTAGCCTGCGATGGGCACGCTGGCTACCAGTTCGCGCACGTATTCTGGGCGGTGCACCCGGCACAGGTGCGCCTCGGTGGCGGGCGGCGCCTCGCAGGGCACCAGAAACTGGTCAATGCGGCTGGCAATCAGTTGGTCTTCGATCGCGCGCAGGCGGTCCGGGCATTCGGGATGGTGCGGCCCCATCTCGTGCCGGAGGAATTCAGGATGCGTATAAAGGCCGGTCGCCATGTTGATGTTGTAATCCGGGGGACTTCGGTGTCTCCAGCCGCTACGTTAGCACGGCGGCACGGTGCCGCACGCCAAGATGTTCCGAAGGGAGCATCCGCTACAATGCCGCGGTCCCCTCTGAAGCCTGTCCATGAGCCAATCATCCCCCTCCCGTCGTCCCGTATTGCGCGCCCTGGTGGCGGGCGCCGCGCTCTCGGCGTTCTCCTTCCCGGCCCTCTCTCTGGCGGCCACGAAGGCCGCCCGAGCGTCCAAGCGCCGTGTCGCGGTGCATGAAGAAGAGATCGACCCCGACCGCTATCGCAATAACCCCCAGACGCAGGCCTTCATCAGCGAACTGGTTGGCCAGTACAACTTCGACCGCGCCTCGCTGGATGCCCTGTTTGCCGGCACGGCGTATTCCGCTACGGTGGCGCGACTGATCCTGCCGCCCGCCACGCCCGGACGTCGAAGCTGGACGGCTTATCGCGGCCGCTTCATCGAGCCCATCCGCATCAATGCCGGCGTCCAGTTCTGGCAGCAGTACGGCGACACGCTGCGCCGCGCGGAAACCGAATTTGGCGTGCCGGCCGACGTCATCGTCGGCATCCTTGGCGTGGAAACGATCTACGGTCGGGATATGGGCAACTTCCGCGTCATGGATGCGCTCTCCACGCTGGCGTTCGATTATCCCGATACGCCCAATCGCGAAGACCGCAGCACGATGTTCCGCAAGCAGCTCAAGGATTACCTGCTCTGGTGCCGAGACACGGGCACCGACGCGTTCTCCGTACTCGGTTCATACGCGGGAGCGGTCGGTATTCCGCAGTTCATGCCGACCAGCATCCGCGAGTACGCCGTCGACTACGACCGCGATGGGCATGTCGACCTGCGCAACAGTGCCGTCGATGCCATCGGCAGCGTCGCCCATTTTCTGCAAATGCACGGCTGGGAGCCGCATCGTCCGGTGATGTGGAACATTGCCAGCGACGCGGACAGCCTGGGCATCGCGGGAGCGGCCGCCGATGGTCAGCCATATCCGCGCATGACGCTCTCCAGGCTGACGCGCGCGGGCCTTGCACTGGCACCCGGTGTTGATACGGCGCGCGAACAAGAGACCGATGTGCTGGTGGTCGACCTGCCGACGCCTAACCAGCCGACCGAATACCGGGTCGGCTTGCGCAACTTCTATGTGCTCACGCGCTACAACCGCAGTTTCTTCTACGCCGCGGCTGTGTACGAATTGGGGCAAGCTGTCCGGCAAGCCATGCGAGGTTGACCGCATTTGCCGCAAAACAAAAAGCGCAGCCTCGGCTGCGCTTTTTTCATTGCGGTCCGGCGAATCGTCAGGCGGGGAACACACCCGTCGACAGATAGCGATCACCACGGTCACACACCACGAACGCGATGGTGGCGTTTTCCACCTCTTCGGCAATCCGCAGGGCGACACACAATGCGCCCGCCGCCGAGATGCCACAAAAGATGCCCTCTTCGCGAGCCATGCGCCGCGCCATGTGCTCGGCGTCGGACTGGCTGACGGCTTCGGTCCGGTCGATGAACTTGGGATCGTAGATCTTCGGCATGTAGGCTTCCGGCCATTTGCGGATGCCCGGGATGCGTGACCCCTCAGCCGGCTGCGCACCGATGATTTGGATCGCCGGATTCTTCTCCTTCAGGAAGCGGGAGACGCCGGTGATCGTGCCGGTCGTGCCCATGGCGGAGACGAAGTGCGTGATGCGGCCCGCTGTGTCACGCCACAGCTCAGGGCCGGTGGTCTCGTAGTGCGCGAGCGGATTATCCGGGTTGGCGAACTGATCGAGGATGACACCCTTGCCTTCCTTCTCCATCGCATCGGCCAGATCGCGGGCATATTCCATGCCGCCTTTGACAGGCGTGAGGATGATCTCGGCACCGTAGGCAGCCATGCTTTGGCGACGCTCGACCGACAAGTCTTCCGGCATGATCAGCACCATCTTGTAACCACGGATCGCGGCAGCCATGGCCAGCGCGATCCCCGTGTTGCCCGAAGTTGCCTCGATGAGCGTGTCGCCCGGCTTGATGCGGCCGCGCGCTTCGGCGTGCTTGATCATGGAGAGCGCCGGACGATCCTTGACGGAGCCGGCGGGGTTGTTGCCCTCAAGCTTGCCTAGGATGACGTTGCCGCGCCGCGCATTGCCTTCGCCGGGAATGCGCTGCAACTGAACCAGCGGTGTATTACCGATGGTGTCTTCGATAGTGGGATAAGCCATGGTGCGTTGAAGGTGGTGTCCGGCCATTGTAATGCAGCCGGGCAAGCGACCCGACAACCCTGCCGCGCCCATGGCAAAACGCCCCGCATGGCGGGGCGTGAAGTTTGTCGATGGAGGACTCACTTCTTCTTGATGTCCTTCTTGGCGACGGCAGGTGCGGGAGATGCCTTTCCGAACGTCAGCCCGTCATTCTGCAGCTTGGCAAGCGTCTTGTCGCCGATGCCCGACACGCGGGCCTTGAAGTCTGCGGCATCCTTGTACGGACCGTTCTTGGCGCGTTCTTCCAGGATGACCTTGGAGCGCTTCGGGCCGATGCCGGACAAGCTCTCCAGCGAAGCCTGATCCGCGGTATTTACGTCAACGGCCGCAGAGGCCGACAGCATGGACAGCGACATCAACGCCACAGCCAACAGTTTCTTCAACATATGCTCCTCCTGCGTTTGGGGTTCTGAGATGACAAAGCCGCCACCTTTGAGTGGCGGCTCCAACACATCTTAAGGAGAATCGTCGCAATGCTGTGGTGCGCGCACAAAAAGTCACGCACCGTCTGATCGGCTGCGTTCAGGTCGCCTGTTTCAGCAGCCACTGACAGTAGCGCGCGACACCTTCCTGGACCGTGAGGAACGGTGCGGTGTAGCCAGCAGCGCGCAGGCGTGATTGGTCAGCCTGTGTGAAACATTGGTATTTTCCACGCAGAGCATCCGGAAACTTGACGTATTCAATCAGACCTTCCTGGGCCAGTTCATCGGTGGAGAGCACGGGCTTGCCTTCGGCTTCGCGCAGGGTGTTCACCACCGTTGTCGCGATATCGTTGAACGGCTGCGCGCGCCCGGTGCCGAGGTTGAAGATGCCCGACTTGTCTGGATGATCGAAGAAGAACAGGTTGACCTTCACCACGTCTTCCACCGATACGAAATCGCGCATCTGGCCGCCCTGCGGGTAGCCGTTGTACTCGCCGAACAGCTTGACGGTGCCTTCGGCGCGGAACTGGTTGAAGTTGTGGAACGCCACCGATGCCATGCGCCCCTTGTGCTGCTCACGCGGCCCATAGACGTTGAAGTAACGGAAGCCGACGATCTGCGACAGCGCGGTCGGCATGACACGGCGCACGACCTGGTCAAACAGCAGCTTGGAATAGCCGTACACGTTGAGCGGCCGCTCGAACTCAGGCGCTTCGCGGAAGGTTTCCGACGCGCCGTACGTGGCCGCCGACGAGGCATAGAGGAACTGCACGCCCTGGTCCAGGCACGCGCGCATCACCGCCAGCGAGTAGCGGTAATTGTTGTCCATCATGTAGCGGCCATCGGTCTCCATGGTGTCGGAGCAGGCGCCCTCATGGAAGATCGCGCGGACCTTGCCGAATTCGCCGCGCGCAAAGCGTTCGACAAAATCGGTCTTGTCGAGGTAGTCGCTGATCTGGCAGTCGACGATGTTCTTGAACTTGTCGGCCCGCGTGAGGTTGTCGACCGCGATGATGTCGGTCTCGCCGCGCTCGTTCAGGCCCTTGACGATGTTGGCGCCGATAAAGCCTGCCGCGCCGGTGACGATGATGGTCATGATCCGTTGATCAGGTGATCAGTTGAAGAGTTCTGCGTGGGCGACGACCGCCGTGCCCAGCTTGCCGACCACGATGCCGCCAGCGCGATTCGCGTACTGCACGGCTTCCTTGATGTTGGCGCCTGCGCCCAGCAGCGTGGCCAGCGTGGCGATCACGGTATCGCCCGCGCCCGAGACGTCGAACACCTCACGCGCCTGCGCCGACACGTGCAGCACTTCGTGCTCGGTATAGAGCGTCATGCCCTCTTCCGAGCGCGTGAGAAGCAGCGCCTCCAACTGCAGATCCCGACGCAGGTTCTGCGCGCGGATGGTCAGGTCCGACTCGGTCTTCCATGAGCCGACCACCTGACGCATCTCGGCGCGATTGGGCGTGATCATGGTGGCCCCCTTGTAGCGCGAGTAGTCTTCGCCTTTCGGGTCGACCAGCACGCGGCGACCTGCGTGGCGCGAGGTCTCGATCATCTTGGCCACGTGCGTGAGGCCGCCCTTGCCATAGTCGGACAGGACCACCACGTCATGCTGCGCCACCAGCGCACCGAAGCGATCGAGCACCGACATCAACACTTCATGCGTGGGCGGATTCTCGAAATCCACGCGAATCAATTGCTGCTGACGCGCCAGCACGCGCAGCTTGATCGTCGTGTTGACGGCCGGATCCCGGTGGAGGTGGCCCGTCACGTGGCTCTCGCCCAGCAGTTTTTCGATACTCCGGCCAGGCTCGTCGTCACCGATCACGCCCAGCATGCCGGCTTGCGCACCCAGTGCCGCGACGTTGCGCGCCACGTTGGCGGCGCCGCCAAGGCGCTCGTCCGAGCGCTTGATCTGCACCACTGGCACAGGGGCCTCGGGCGAAATCCGTTCAACATCACCGAACCAGTACCGGTCGAGCATCATGTCACCCACGACAAGGATGCGGGCGGCGTGGATCTGTTCAGAGGCGGGCGTGGTCTTGATCATGGGCGTCGGCTGCGGCCGAGGAAACTACGATTGCGGGTGGGTGGAACGTCCGATGGCGTGATATTCGAAGCCCGCCTCGCGCATGGCTTGCGGCTCGAACAGGTTGCGGCCGTCGAACACCAACGGCGTCTTCAGCAGCGCCTTCACGGCATTGAAATCAGGACTGCGGAACGCCTTCCACTCGGTCACGATGGCAAGCGCGTCGGCGTTCTTGAGCGCGTCCATCTGACCAGCGCAGAACGTCACACGTTCCAATTGTTCAACGGAAAGATCGAGCGCCAGCGCGCGGCGGGCCTCCTCCATTGCCACCGGGTCGTACACCTGCACGCGTGCGCCGCGCGACAGCAGGGCGGCGATCAGGATACGGCTCGGCGCCTCGCGCATGTCATCGGTGTTCGGCTTGAACGCGAGGCCCCAGATGGCAAACGTCCGGCCGGTCAGATCGGCGCCCATGCGGTCTTCGATCTTGTCCACGAGCACTTCCTTTTGCTTGTCGTTGACAGCCTCCACAGCCTCCAGCACGTGCAGCGTCTGCCCATATTCCTGCGCGGTCCGCACCAGAGCCTGCACGTCCTTCGGAAAGCACGAGCCGCCGTAGCCTGTCCCGGCATACAGGAAGCTGTAACCGATACGGGGGTCCGAGCCAATTCCAAGGCGCACCAGCTCGATATCGGCGCCCACCTTGTCGGCCAGATTGGCCATCTCGTTCATGAACGAGATGCGCGTGGCGAGCATCGAGTTGGCAGCGTACTTGGTGAATTCGGCCGAACGAACGTCCATGTAGAAAGTGCGTTCGTGGTTGCGGTTGAACGGTGCATACAGCGTCCGCATGATGGCCTTCGCGCGCAGGCCGTCCGTATCGGCATAGGTACCGAGCACGATACGGTCCGGGCGCATGAAGTCGTCCACGGCCGCGCCTTCCTTCAAAAATTCCGGATTCGACACGACCGAAAAACCCACGTCGGACTTGCCGCGCGCGGCCAGTACCGCGGACACAGCAGCGCGCACCTTGTCCCCGGTGCCGACGGGCACAGTGGACTTGTCGACGATGACCTTGAAGCCCGTCATGTGCTCGGCGATGTTGCGGGCCGCTGCCAGCACATACTTCAGGTCGGCCGAGCCGTCTTCATCGGGCGGCGTTCCCACGGCGATGAATTGCACGTCACCATGCGCCACGCTTGCCGCCACATCGGTGGAGAACCGGATGCGACCCGCCGCGCGATTGCGGTCGATCAGCTCCTTCAGCCCCGGTTCGTAAATGGGCACCCCGCCAGCGTTGAGCAGGTCGATCTTCTTCTGGTCGACGTCGAGGCAGAAGACGTCGTTGCCCAACTCCGCCAGACAGGCGCCTGTGACCAGCCCGACATAACCGCTACCGATGATGGTGATTTTCATACGTACACTTCAAAAATTGAAAAGGCGCCGACGCGGCCGACAACCGAACCGCACCGGACTGAATTACATGCTGGGCCCGCTGCTGCCGCCAAGCGTCTCGGTGCGGCGCGGGGCATACGTCTCCCAGCGGTTGCAGCCGGGGCACTGCCAATAGAACAGGCGCGCGCGGAATCCGCACTCCTGGCAGGTGTAGCGCGCCAGATTGCGCGTACGGCTCTGGAGCAGATCGCGGATCGCCCCCAGATCCTGGGCGCGCTGAATGTCGGCGTTGGCGCCCGCCTCGACCGGATCCGCCAGCGCGCTTTCCGCTTGACCGGCCGCGACCACCGGCTCATGGCTCACGGCCTCGGACGCGCGCGTGGCTTCGGCTTCCACCAGTCGCGTCAGTGCCATGAGCGACGGCTGGCGACGGATCTGATCGCGCATCAGCGCCACCGCATCATCAATGCCGTGCACCTCAAGCTCGTATTTGTACACGGTGTCGAGCAGCTCCGGCCCCAGCCGCGCATCCATCTTGGAACGCAACCACGCCAGCCCTTCGGCAGCACGACCGAGCTGTGCGTAGGCCTTCATCAATCGCTCGGACACCAGCGGCAGAAATGCCGGGTTCTGCTGTTCGATGCTGCGCCAACGCTTGATGGCGCCTTCGATGTCACCCTGCCCCTGCGCAACATCGCCCAGCTGGATGGTGGCGCGCACGTTCTTGGGGTTCTCGTGCAGCGCGCGCTCCAGCCACTCGATAGCCGTCGGTACGTCCTTGCGTTGCAGCGCCTCCTGCGCCAACTCGCAGCAGAACTGTGCGATCTGGACGGAATAGTCCTGACCCTGTAAGGCCTGCAGTTCGCGTGCGGCGTCGATGGCCTTACGCCACTCCTTCTCGACCTCGTAGAGTTCCAGCAGCACACGCTTGCCCGGCTCGGCGAACGCGCCCTCCATCAGCATGCGCAGGGATTCTTCAGCCCGGTCCAGCAAGCCGGCGCGTAGAAAATCCTGACCCAGCTCATACACTGCGTGATCGCGCTCGTTGGACGGCAAATCGGGGCGATTGACGAGATTCTGGTGCACCCGAATGGCACGTTCGGTTTCGCCGCGACGACGGAACAGGCTGCCGAGCGCGAAGTGCAACTCGGTGGTTTCGGGGTCAAGGCGCGCGACCTCGATGAAGGCATCGATGGCCTTGTCCGGCTGTTCGTTGAGCAGGAAATTCAACCCTTTGAAATACGAGCGTGGCAGTGAGGACTGCTCGGTACGCAACTGGCGAGCGTCCAGGCGCGCTGCGACCCAACCCAAGCCAAACACCAACGGGATGGCCAGCAGCCACCAGAGATCGAAGTCCATGCGTCAGACCTTGGGGCCAGGAACGTGATAGGGGGAATCGGCAACCACCGGTGCGGGCGGCTCGGTCACCTCTTCCGCCTTCTTCATGCGTCCGATCTGCCGCCGCAAGCGGCTCGCGGTAAAGCGATGACGCATCACGCGAGGCGCCATCGCGAGCATGGCGAGCAAGATGCCGGCCACAAAGAATGCCAGCGCAATCAGGATCAACGGCGCGTGCCAAGCCACGCCGAACGGCAGCACCAGCGAGACTTCCGCCGTGTTGTGCAGTGCCAGCACGAAGAGCAGCACAAACAACAGAATGCGGACGACCCAGACGAGAAATTTCATGCGGATTCGGAAACGGGCGGCGGTGCGGCGACTGAGCGCGATTGCCGGGTAGTGCCGCATTGTAGCGGATTCACCTGTCGGCCAGCCACGCAAGGGGACACCCACAAAGGCGCCGCGACAACAAAAAAACGCCCCGGTAAAACCGGGGCGTTCCTGAAACTACCATGTGCAACCGAGGCTAACGCGTCATTGCCAGGGGAACAATCGGATCCGTCAAGAACCCAGCCGCCTGGCGACCGCCTTCAGCTTGCCTCGCCGCCTTCACGGCCATCAGCGACACGGCTGGCTCGCCCTCCGAAGAGGACTCGCCCTGTCGCTCCAGGCTACGATCGACCCGCTCGCGCAATTCCTTGCCCGCCTTGAAATGCGGAACCCGTTTTTCGGGAACCAGTACTTTCTCGCCGGACTTGGGATTGCGCCCGACGCGCGGCGGACGACGATTCAAACCGAAACTACCGAACCCGCGAATCTCGATGCGGTGGCCGTCCGCCAAGGCGTCGGACATCGCATCCAGGATCGTCTTGACCGCGATGTCCGCGTCCCGCAGCAACAGCTGCGGAAAGCGGGCGGCCAGCTTTTCCACGAGTTCGGACTTGGTCATGGGCATCTTGCGCGCGTCCTTTCAGGTCGACCCGGTGGATGCTTACTGGTTGGTTTCGTTCAGCTTGGCCTTCAGCAGCGCGCCGAGGTTCGTGGTGCCAGCGGTGCCGGTGTCAGCCGCGAACTTCTGCATGGCTTCCTGTTGGTCGGCGCTGTCCTTGGCCTTGATCGAAACGTTGATGTTGCGCGACTTGCGATCGATGTTGACGATCATCGCGGTCATCGTTTCGCCTTCCTTCAGCACGTTGCGGGCGTCTTCCACGCGGTCGCTCGAGATTTCCGAGGCACGCAGGTAGCCTTCCACGTCGTCCGCCAGCTGCACCACGGCGCCCTTCGGATCAACGGCCTTGATCGTGACGGACACGATCGAGCCCTTGTCGTTGGCCGAGATGAAGTTGTTGAACGGGTCGCCCGACAGTTGCTTGATACCCAGCGAGATGCGTTCCTTGTCGACGTCGATGGCCAGTACCACGGCTTCCACTTCGTCGCCCTTCTTGTACTTGCGAACGGCTTCTTCGCCGGTTTCTTGCCACGACAGGTCCGACAGGTGCACCAGGCCGTCGATACCGCCAGGCAGACCGATGAACACGCCGAAGTCGGTGATCGACTTGATCTGACCGGCCAGCTTGTCGCCCTTCTTGTGGTTGCGAGCGAAATCGTCCCACGGGTTGGCCTTGCACTGCTTCATGCCCAGGCTGATACGACGCTTGTCTTCGTCGATATCCAACACCATGACTTCCACTTCGTCGCCCAGCTGGACAACCTTCGACGGCGCCACGTTCTTGTTGGTCCAGTCCATTTCCGACACGTGGACCAGGCCTTCGATACCAGCTTCGATCTCGACGAATGCGCCGTAGTCGGTCAGGTTCGTCACCTTGCCGAACAGACGGGTGCCTTGCGGATAGCGGCGCGAGATGCCGACCCACGGATCTTCACCCAGTTGCTTGACGCCCAGCGAAACGCGGTTCTTCTCTTGGTCGAACTTGAGGATCTTGGCGGTGATTTCCTGGCCAACCGACAGCACTTCGCTCGGGTGACGCACACGACGCCATGCCAGGTCGGTGATGTGCAGCAGACCGTCGATGCCACCCAGATCCACGAACGCGCCGTAGTCGGTGATGTTCTTGACGATACCGTTGACGATCGCGCCTTCCTTGAGCGTTTCCATCAGCTTCTGACGCTCTTCGCCCAGCGTGGCTTCAACCACGGCGCGGCGCGACAGCACAACGTTGTTGCGCTTGCGGTCCAGCTTGATGACCTTGAATTCGAGGGTCTTGCCTTCGTACGGCGTGGTGTCCTTGATCGGACGCACGTCGACGAGCGAACCCGGCAGGAATGCACGAATACCGTTGACCATGACGGTCAGGCCGCCCTTGACCTTGCCAGTCACGGTACCGGAGATGATCTCGCCGGATTCCAGTGCCTTTTCAAGGTTCAGCCACGAAGCCAGACGCTTGGCCTTATCGCGCGACAGGATGGTGTCGCCATAGCCGTTTTCGAGCGCGTCGATTGCGACCGAAACGTAGTCGCCGACTTGCACTTCCAGCTCGCCCTGATCGTTCAGGAACTCTTCGACCGGAACAAACGCTTCAGACTTCAGGCCCGCGTTCACAACGACGAAGTTGTGGTCGATACGCACAACTTCCGCAGAGATCACTTCGCCAGCCTTCATATTGGACTTGGCGATCGACTCTTCGAACAGGGCGGCAAAAGATTCGTTAGTTTGGGACATAAAAAATAGGCATCCGCAGAACATGCCTCGCAATGCTTTCGCTCAGATGGGCGAAGACACGCATGCGGGGTTACGAGTTGAACATCCGCCGGCAGCAGACGCTACCGGCACCGATCGGACCAGCACAGACGGTTCAGTTCGCCTTGGCGCCCTGCACCTGCCGATACCAGTCCAGCACCTGCGCGACCACCTCATCGACCGTCATGTCGGACGAATCCAGCAACCGCGCTTCTTGCGCGGGACGCAGCGGCGCGACGCTGCGGGTGCGATCCCGCAAATCACGCGCTTCCAAGTCCTGCGAAAGACTTTCCACTGTAGCAGAAAATCCCTTTGCAATCAATTGTTTATAGCGCCTCTCGGCGCGAGCCTGGACGCTCGCTGTCAGGAACACCTTCAGCACCGCTTCGGGAAAAATCACGGTGCCCATGTCCCGGCCATCGGCCACAAGGCCGGGAGCCTCGAGAAACGCCCGCTGACGTGCTCGCAAGGCATCACGCACAGGCGCATGCACGGCGATCGCCGAAGCCTGGTTGCCCACCGATTCATGGCGAAGGGCCACGCTCACGTCCTCACCCCGGAGCCAGATGTGGTCCGCCTTGAAGCGCACATCCAGCTCACTCGCCAGGCGGACGAGACTGCTCACGTCGTGGTCATCGACGTTCTCCCGCATGCTGACCAGCGCCACCAGTCGGTACAGGGACCCGCTATCCAAGAGATGAAAACCGAGCAAGTCCGCCACCTGATGCGCGACAGTGCCCTTGCCAGACGCAGTGGGGCCGTCGATGGTGATGACGGGGTAAGGCGTGGAGGCAGCAGCGTCTGACATGGTTTTCTTTGGCGGTTAATTGCGTTTCAGGCAGCAATACGGCTGAAGGCTGTGAAGTATTCCGGGAAGGTCTTTGCGACACAGCGCGGGTCGTTGATACGCACGGGCACCGGGCCGAAGGCGGCGAGCGAGAATGCCATCGCCATTCGATGGTCGTCGTAGGTATCGATGCCGCCAGCGGGCGGCGTCCATTGCGACGGAGGCGTCACGCGGATGAAATCAGCGCCCTCCTCCACTGCGGCGCCCAGTTTGCGAAGCTCGGTGGCCATGGCTGTCAGGCGATCAGTTTCCTTTACCCGCCAGCTTCCGATATTGGTGAGCGTGGTGGTGCCATCGGCAAACAGGGCGGCCACGGCCAACGTCATTGCAGCATCGGGGATGTGGTTGCAGTCCAACTCCAGCGCGTGAAGCTTGCCGTCGTCGCGCTCGACGCCACGCACTTCAATCCAGTTGTCGCCCGCCATGACGTTGGCGCCCATGCGGTTGAGCGCGTCGGCAAACCGGACGTCGCCCTGAATACTGGACATCCCCACGCCTTCCACGCGCACGGGCCCGCCGCCGAGCGCACCCGCCGCGAGGAAGTACGAAGCGGACGAGGCATCGCCTTCGACGAAGATTTCGCCCGGCGCCCTATACGCCACGCCCGTCGGCACCGTAAAGGACACCCAGCCGTCACGCGCAACCTGCACACCGAAGCGCGCCATCAGGTTCAGCGTGATCTCGATGTAGGGCTTGGATATCAGCTCTCCGACGACCTCGATCGTGACGTGACCGGCCCGCTCCACCAGAGGGAGCGCCATGAGCAACGCAGTCAGAAACTGGCTCGAAACGTCGCCGCGCACGCGGATCGGCGCATCGACCTTGACGGACGCGGCATGGATCGCCAGCGGTGGGTAGCCCGCGTTGCCCGTGTAATCGATATGAGCGCCGACCTGGCGCAGACCGTCGACCAGATCGCCGATCGGGCGCTCGTGCATGCGCGGCACGCCGTGCAACGTGTATTCACCGCCCTGCAATGCAAGCGCAGCGGTCAGCGGGCGGATGGCGGTACCGGCATTCCCCATGAACAGGTCGGCCGATTTGACCGGGAAGCGACCGCCCGTGCCGGCGACACGGTAATCGTTGGGTCCAACGGATTCGACCTCGACACCCAGCTTGTCCAGCGCAGCCAGCATGACACGTGTGTCGTCGGAGTCGAGCAAGTCGCGCACGATGGTCTCGCCCTGCGCGAGTGCGGCCAGCAGCAGCACGCGGTTGGAAATGCTCTTCGAGCCCGGCAGCTTGATGGTGCCGCGGGCTGCCTTCAGCGGACCAACGTCAAGGTATTCCATGAATCCAGTCAGTTAAAAAGCGTCATTCGGATGGTGTGGTGGGGGCCACGCGCTGCGGCCAGGCCAGGCGCGCTTCACTCGCGCGGCGGAACACGCGCTCCAGCGAGGCGCCATCGCGCTCGGCAATCATCGTCTTCAAGCGGCCAACCACGGCCTCGTACCTCGTCAGCTCCCGCAACAGCGCTTCGCGGTTCGACAAGCAGATGTCACGCCACATCTCGGGCGACGACGCGGCGATGCGCGTGAAATCGCGGAAGCCGCCACCTGCGAAGTCCAGTTTGAGCGAAGCGTCTTCTGCGTTGATGATCTGCGCGACCAATGCATACGACAGCACGTGCGGGAGGTGGCTGACAGCTGCAAATACCGCATCGTGCTGGACGGCAGACATCACGTGGCAATGCGCCCCAGCGGCTTCCCACATCGCCTGTACGCGGGCGACATCGGCGCGGCGGTTTTCCTGCAGCGGACACAGCACGGTCTTCTTGCCGACGTACAGATCGGCCAGCGCTGCCTCCACGCCGTTGAGTTCACGGCCGGCGATGGGGTGCGCCGGCACGAACTGGCTGACCTGATCGCCCAGCGCCGTCTTGGCCGCCATGATGACGTCGGACTTGGTGCTCCCGGCATCCGTCACGATGGTGTCCGCGCCCAGGTGCGGCTGCATGGCGAGCAGCAGCGGAAGCGTCTGCGCCACTGGCGCGCACAGCACGACGATGTCTGCGTCGCGTACGGCCTCGTCCATCGGCAGCGCCTCGTCGATCACGCCCAGGCGGATCGCCGCGTCGAGCGACGCCTTCGACCGCCCGACGCCGACGATATGCCCGACCACGCCCGCGCGGCGCAACCCAAGCGCGAGCGAACCGCCAATCAGGCCGACGCCAACGATCACCAATCGGGAACAAGAAAAAGAAGAGGCCACAACACCGCCCTGCCAAAAAAAAGCAAAGCGGCATTGTAGCCCGATGTGTCCGGCATCCGATGCCGGACCGGGCCCGCGGCAGACGCTGCGCCTGACTTAGGCGGCGGCCGATTCCTGCGCCAGCGCGACCTCCAGCGCATCGAGGAAAGCGGCGTTCTCTTCCGGAAGCCCGATACTGACGCGCAGCCATTGCGGCAAGCCATAGTTGCCGACAGGGCGAACGATCACGCCCTGTTTAAGCAGCGCGAGGTTCACGCGCGCACCCGCGTCATCGTCGTCACCCACCCGCACCAGAACGAAGTTGCCTGACGACGGCACGTATGGCAGGCCGAGCCGATCGAACGCCTCCGTCAGCTGCAGGTAGCCGGCAGCGTTCAGTTCGGCAGACTGCCGGAGGAATGCCGTGTCATCGAGCGCGGCCACGGCAGCGGCTTGCGCCAGGCTGTTCACATTGAATGGCTGTCGGATGCGGTTGAGCAAATCGGTGAGCTGCGGCTGCGCGATGCCGTAACCCACGCGCAGGCCAGCCAGCCCATACGCCTTCGAGAAGGTGCGCGACACCAACAGATTCGGATACTGCCGCACCCAACTGACCGAGTCGTATTGCTGCGCCGGCTTCAGGAATTCGTTGTAAGCCTCGTCGAGCACAACGACGACTGTTGGGGGCACCTTGGCCAAGAACGCAGCAATCTCGTCTGCCGGCAGGAAGGTCCCCGTCGGGTTGTTTGGGTTAGCGATGTAGATGAGGCGGGTCGTCGACGTGATGGCAGCGGCCATCGCATCCAGGTCGTGGCCGTATTCGCGGGCCGGCACTTCGATGGCGCGCGCGCCGACTTCCTGCGCTGCCAGTGCGTACACGGCGAAGGAGTGCTGGGCGTAGATCACGCCCTGCCCCGGCGCCACCAGTGCGCGGGCCGCCAGTTCAAGGATGTCGTTGCTGCCGTTACCGAGCGTGATCCACGCTTCGGGCACGCCAAACTTGGCGTGCAGTGCGGCCTTCAGGCTGAAACCGTTGGCATCCGGGTAGCGTGCCAGCTCATCAATCGCCGCAGCTATGGCGTCCTTGGCCGACTGCGGCATACCCAGCGGGTTTTCATTGGATGCCAGCTTGACGATGCGCGCAGCATCCAGGCCGAACTCGCGCGCGACGTCGGCGATCGGTTTGCCAGCCACATAAGGTGCGATGGCGCGGACGTATTCGGGGCCGAACTGCAAAGACATCAGGTGCTCCTCTGTTATCGGCGCCTCGCCCAAGCGAAGCGCGTTTGGATCCCTCGGGAGCGCCGCAAACCGGCACCGGCTTGCCTCGTCCCCGTCAGTGTGCCGAGGGGTAAGACCCCAAGACTTTGAAATACGCTGCATCGTGCCGCAGCTTTTCCAGCGCACGCGCCACTTGCGGGTCGCGCTGGTGGCCCTCCACGTCGACGTAGAAGTAGTATTCCCACGCGCCGCTGCGCGCCGGCCGCGATTCAAAGCGGCACATCGACACGCCGTTCTCGGCCAGCGGTGCCAGCAACCGGTAGACCGCGCCGGCCTCGTTCGGCACCGACAGGATCAGCGAGGTCTGATCGCGTCCGCTCGGCTCCGTCTCGTAGTTGCCGATGACAACAAAACGCGTGCGGTTATGCGGGTCGTCTTCCACGTTCGCGCGTACCACGTGCAAGCCGTAGCGGTTGGCCGCCTGCACGCTTGCCAGCGCCGCGACGGTTTCGTCCTCACCCGCCATGCGCGCAGCTTCGGCGTTGCTCGACACTGCCTCGCGCGCGAGGTGCGGGTAGTTCGTGTTCAGCCACCGTTGGCACTGTGCCAGCGCCTGCGCGTGCGCCCTCACCACCTTCACGCCCGACATGTCGCCGGTCTTGTGAAGCAGGTTGTGGTGCACACGCAGTGCGATCTCGCCGCTGATCTTCAATGACGTCTGCAAGAACAGGTCGAGCGTGCGCGACACCACGCCCTCGGTCGAGTTCTCGACCGGCACCACGCCACAATCCACCGTGCCGGATTCAGCCGCGCGGAACACCTCGTCGATGCTCGGGCACGGCACCGCCTGGATCTCATGCCCGAAATGCGCGATCACGGCCTGCTCCGAGAACGTGCCCGCCGGGCCGAGGTAACCGATGCGCAGCGCCTGCTCCAGGCCGCGGCAAGCAGACATCACCTCGCGCCAGATGGCGGCAATGCTCTCATCGTGCAGCGGGCCCGCATTGCCCGCCTGCATCTTCCGGATGACCTGCAGTTCGCGGTCCGGCCGGAATGCCGGCGACGAATAGCGCTTCTTCACTTCGCCCACTTCCTGCGCCACCCTGGCGCGGTCGGAGAGCAGTTGCAGGAGCTGGCTATCGATCGCGTCGATCTTCAAGCGCAACGGCGCCAACTCCGCCGCCAATGCGGCATCCGGCTTCTGGTTCGTTTCGTCTGACTGACTGGTCATTGTAGGAATCGGGTTCGGCAGCGGATTGCGAATTGCCACGCGAAGCAACCGCTTCGCGCAATGTTCTGCCGGGGTTGAGCGCGCAGCTTAAGCGGCGGTCCGCTCGAACTCGCGCATGAAATCGACCAATGCTTCCACGCCCTCCAGCGGCATCGCGTTGTAGATGCTCGCCCGCATACCGCCCACGGACTTGTGGCCCTTGAGCTGCACCAGCCCGCGCTCGCGTGCCTGCGCAAGAAACGCATCGTTACGGGACTCGTCATTCAGGAAGAACGGCACGTTCATGCGCGAACGGCACGTCGGATGGATTTCGTTGCGATAGAGACTGCTCGCGTCGATGAAGTCGTACAGCAGCTTTGCCTTGATGATGTTGCGGGTCTCCAGTGCCTCCACGCCGCCCTGGCGCTTGATCCACTGGAACACCAGCCCGGCGATATAGATCGCGTAAGTGGGGGGCGTGTTGTACATCGAGCCGTTCTCGGCTACGAGGCGCCAATTGAACGCCGATGGGCAGAGCGGATGTGCGTGGCCCAGCAGGTCCTTGCGGACAATGGCGATGGTGAGGCCTGCCGGGCCTATATTCTTCTGCGCGCCGCCGTACAGTACCTGGTAGCCATTCCAGTCAATCGACCGTGAGAGGATGTGGCTCGACACATCGGCCACCACCACGCGCCCGTGGGCCTGCCCGATATCCGGTGTCTCCTGGTATTCGACCCCAACGATCGTCTCATTGGTGCAGAGGTGCACGTATGCTGCGTCGCTCGACAATCGCCATGTCGAGACATCCGGAATCTTATGGAAACGCTCGGCTTCGCTGGTGGCCGCGATGTTGACTTCGCCGTACCTGCGCGCCTCCTGCTGTGACTTGACTGACCACGTGCCGGTTACGACGTAATCCGCACGAGGCGCATCCACCGACAGGCGACGCATCAAGTTCAACGGCACGATCGCGTTTTCAGCAATCGCGCCGCCCTGGAGGAACAGGATTTCGTAGTTTTCGGGCACCGCCAGCAATTCGCGCAGATCGGAGAAAGCCTGCGCCATGATGCTTTCGAATTCGCGGCCGCGATGGCTCATTTCCATGACGCTCATCCCGCAGCCGTGCCAGGAGAGCATCTCGTCCCTTGCCTGCTCCAGCACTTCGGTCGGCAACACGGCCGGCCCCGCTGAAAAGTTGTACACGCGTGCCTGGCTGGCCTGGAGAGCTCGATCCGCTTGGTTCATGAGGCGAAAGACAAAAGAAAAATGGCTGTCTGGGCGCAAACCCAAACAGCCATTATCCACCAACTGGCGGGGCGACGGGGATTACACACCCATTCGCCCGCCTACGCCGGCCAATTACTTCGAAGCTGCGGAAATTTCCTTGTCAGCCATGTCACGCATCGCCTTGCCAACTTGCGGGCCGTACTTTTGCATCACGTTGCCCCACACTTCCTGCATGGCCTTACCCTGGTTGGCCATGAACTTCTGGCCGCTCGGCGTCTTCAGGAATGCCGTCAGATCCTTGAGTTCCTGCGCCGTGTAGTACTTGCCGAGCGAGTCGTAGTGAGCTTGCAGGGCGTCCTTGCGGAAGGCCTCGGTCTCAAATGCCTTGCCTGCGCCGTCCGTCATGCGCTGCACGGCGCCATTCTTCTTCAGCTTGTCGACAGCAGCCTGCTTTTGCTTGTCATTCAGCGTCTTGTTCTCGACCAGCGCTTGTTCCAGCACCAGAGGGGCTTCCTGCTTGGCGCCGTTTTCCAGCACTTCCCCCTGACCGCGGATTGCCTGATCGACGTTCATGGTCGTCAGCAGGTCCTTGATGGCAGCCGTCTTCTCGGCATCGCCGCCGGCGGTCTGTGCCAGGGCAAACAGCGGTGCGAAACCGGCTACCACGATCAGATGTTTCAGACTCTTGTGCATTGTTGCTCCCTTGAGATAAGCGTTGCGTTTAGGCGGGCTACGTGACGTAGAAGTTCCTGCCCTTGCCGCGCACAGGTCCGGCATCATGACCAGAACTGTGTCCAACGGCAAGCAAAAGATGTTTCCAATTATGTCTCGGCGCTGTCATCCGGCTGCGCATCCGCGTCCGGTGCGGCATCTGCCGCGTCGGCGCCATCGGACCCTTCCGCATCGGACTCCACAACACGCTGCAAGCCGGACAACTTGTTGCCCTCGCCCACCGAGATGAGCGTCACACCCTGCGTGGCCCGGCCCATTTCGCGGATTTCGTCCACACGGGTGCGGATCAACACGCCGCCGGTGGTAATCAGCATGATTTCGTCTTCGGGCGCGACCAAAGCGGCCGCCACGACCTTGCCATTGCGCTCGGACGTCTGAATGGCAATCATGCCCTTCGTGCCGCGGCCATGACGCGTGTACTCGGAGATCGGGGTGCGCTTGCCGTAGCCGTTCTCGGTCGCGGTCAGCACGCTGCTGGCGCCCGCCTGCGCGCCCTCGCCTTCGGTCTCCGCCGGTGCCACCAGCATGGCGATGACCTGCTGCCCCTCTTCCAGATTCATGCCGCGCACGCCACGAGCCTGGCGCCCCATCGGGCGCACGTCGTTCTCGTCAAAACGGACTGCCTTGCCCGCATCCGAAAACAGCATGACGTCGTGCTGGCCATCGGTGATGTCCGCGCCGATCAGGAAATCGCCCTCGTCCAGGTCCACGGCGATGATGCCGGCCTTGCGGGGGTTGGAAAACTCTGTGAGCGCCGTCTTCTTGACGGTGCCCTTGGAAGTTGCCATGAAGACAAAGTGCTGCTCGTCAAACTGCTTGACCGGCAGGATCACGTTGATCTTCTCGCCCGGCGAGAGCGGGAACATGTTGACGATCGGGCGCCCGCGCGAGTTGCGGCTGCCCTGGGGCACTTCCCAGACCTTGAGCCAATACAGGCGTCCCCGGTTCGAGAAGCACAGGATGTAGTCGTGCGTGTTGGCGACGAACAGCGTGTCGATCCAGTCGTCTTCCTTGGTGGCAGCGGCCTGTTTGCCGCGACCGCCGCGCTTCTGGGCACGGTACTCGGAAATCGGCTGGCTCTTCATATAGCCGCTATGGGATAGCGTCACCACCAGATCTTGCGGCGTAATGAGGTCTTCTGTGTCCAACTCTGTCGCATTGTGCTCGATCTGCGAGCGACGCTCGTCGCCGAATTCCGCACGGATGGCAGTGAGTTCGTCGACGATGATGGCAGTAATGCGCTCTGGACGCGCCAGAATGTCGAGCAGGTCGGCGATCTGCGCCATGACCTCGCGATACTCCTGGACGATCTTGTCCTGCTCCAGTCCGGTAAGGCGCTGCAGGCGCATCTGCAGAATTTCCTGCGCTTGCGTGTCGGACAGTTTGTAAAGGCCATCGCCCTGCATGCCGAAGGCCGGCAGAAGCCCCTCCGGCCGATACGCAGAGCGACCGCCAGCGGTTTCGCTTTCGGCGCGGGAGAGCATGTCGCGCACCAGACCCGAATCCCAACTGCGATTCATCAGTTCCGCCTTGGCGACGGGCGGCGTCGGCGCAGCCTTGATGATGGCGATGAACTCATCGATGTTGGCCAGTGCAACGGCCAGGCCCTCGAGAATGTGGCCGCGCTCCCGCGCCTTGCGCAGATCGAATACCGTGCGACGCGTCACCACTTCGCGACGGTGCAGCAGGAAGCACTCCAGCATCTGGCGCAGGTTCAGCAGGCGCGGCTGGCCGTCGACCAGCGCCACCATGTTCATACCGAACGTGTCCTGCAACTGCGTATTCTTATAGAGGTTGTTGAGGACGACCTCCGGCACTTCGCCGCGCTTGAGCTCGATGACCACGCGCATGCCGGATTTGTCCGACTCGTCGCGAATGTCCGAAATGCCTTCCACACGCTTTTCGGTGACAAGCTCGGCGATGCGCTCGAGCAGCGTGCGCTTGTTAACTTGATAAGGCAGCTCGTCGACGATGATTGCTTGACGCTGGCCCCGGTCGATATCCTCGAAGTGCGTCTTGGCACGCATCACCACGCGGCCGCGCCCCGTGCGATAACCCTCACGCACCCCCGAGATGCCGTAAATGATGCCGGCCGTCGGGAAGTCAGGTGCCGGGATCAGTTCGATCAGTTCGTCGACAGTGGCTTCAGGATTCCGCAGCAAATGGAGGCAGCCGTCGACCACTTCATTCAGGTTATGCGGCGGAATGTTCGTCGCCATACCCACCGCAATCCCGGACGAGCCGTTGATGAGCAAGTTGGGAATGCGCGCCGGCAGAATCGAGGGCTCGGTTTCGGAGCCGTCGTAGTTGGGCTCGAAGTTGACCGTTTCCTTGTCGATATCGGCCAGCAGCTCGTGTGCGATTTTAGAGAGGCGGATTTCCGTGTAACGCATCGCCGCCGCGTTGTCGCCGTCGACCGAGCCGAAGTTGCCCTGACCGTCCACAAGCATGTAACGCAGGGAGAAATCCTGAGCCATCCGCACGATGGTGTCGTATACAGCCGTATCGCCGTGCGGGTGATATTTACCAATCACATCCCCGACGATACGGGCGGACTTCTTATAGGGACGATTCCAGTCGTTGTTGAGCTCGTGCATCGAATAAAGCGCACGGCGATGCACCGGCTTGAGACCATCCCGTACATCAGGAAGGGCGCGGCCCACGATCACGCTCATCGCGTAAGCGAGGTACGAACTGCGCATTTCTTCTTCGAGCGATACCGGGAGTGTCTCTTTGGCGAATTGATCCATTGGGCGAACGATTGGAGGTCCCGTAGTGAGCACTATGGGACGCTGCGGTTGCGCGAATAACAGGACATTTTACCATGCCGCAAGCCCCCTCCCGCCGCGATGGCGTGCGGCGCATTCTCAACCCCGGGCACGTTCCCTGCGAGCGGGAGCAAAACCGAGGACCTAGTCCCCATAAGGGTTTGCGAGCCATTTCCTGCCTTGTTGCGTACACACCACAAGGCCCAGGCGCCCCGTCTGAATCGCTTATATTTGCTTTTTAGGAGTGCGTGCTTGTGGCACAATCCCCCAGCGAAGAGGCAGACATTGTTCGAAGTGGAGCCTTCACCACACCGAGAATGTTATACTCCGAAGAATGTATGACTTGTTTTCGTCCCATCTGCTCGCAGTCTTCTGCGGTGATCTCATCCTGAGAGGAGAAATATGAAAAAATTTGCCAAGCTCGCGTTCGCTGCAGCTGCGGTAGCCATGGCTGCGTCCGCTTACGCTCAGTCGGTGCCCTACGAAAAGAAGGCCGTCAACGACAACTGGGGTAACGGCACGAGCGAGTGGGTCTGGAAGAACGGCACGAATGAACTGTGCTGGCGCAATGGCTTCTGGACGCCGGCAACCGCCAACGCTCAGTGCGACGGCGCTCTGGCTCCGGCTGCTGCCCCGCAAGCCCAGCCGACCCCGGCAGCCAAGCCGGTTGTTAGCTCGGAAAAGGTCACATTCGCTGCTGACACGCTGTTCGACTTCGACAAAGCCGTGCTGAAGCCGGAAGGCAAGGCCAAGCTGAACGACCTGGTCTCGAAGCTGCAAGGCATCAACCTGGAAGTCGTGATCGCCGTTGGCCACACCGACTCGTTCGGTTCGGACAAGTACAACGACCGCCTGTCGGTCCGTCGTGCTGAAGCCGTCAAGGGTTACCTGGTCAGCAAGGGCATCGAAGCCAACCGCGTGTACACGGAAGGCAAGGGCAAGCGCCAGCTGAAGGTTGATCCGAAGTCGTGCAAGGGCTCGCGCAAGGCACAAATCGCCTGCCAGCAGCCGAACCGCCGCGTGGACGTGGAAGTGGTCGGTACCCGCAAGGCTCAGTAATTCGGTATCTGCCTAAAAAAGAGCCCAGCGCAAGCTGGGCTCTTTTTCGTCCGCTGCACGCAGGAACATCAGGCAAAAAAAAGCGGTGACGCAGGAATGCGCCACCGCTTTTTTGTTGCATTCAACGAGGCAGCGCCCCTCACCCTCTCATCAGTAGGCTGGCGTTGCCTGGTCATTCGCAACCATGGCGCGGTCACCCACGCGCAGGTTGTTCGGGTTACGCTGCGTGACGGTCGCGACGCGGCCATCGTCCAGACGAACCGTGATGCGATACACGGTCTGCCCGCCAGCACCCGCGCGTTGCTCGACCTGGTTTCCAGCATATGCACCGAGTGCCGCGCCGCCAATGGTTGCAACTGTGTTACCCGTGCCACCGCCAACCTGATGGCCCAGGATACCGCCAGCCACGCCGCCGATGATCGTGCCCAGAATGCCCGGG
>JAGWNU010000254.1 GCA_028871175.1 Burkholderiaceae bacterium
CCGCCGGAACCGCCGCCGGTTGCGCGACCCGCGGCGGACCCCGGCATGGCCGTGCCCATCGAATCGTTCGCGTTGCCGCCGTCCCCCCGCGCCGAAGACGACGTGCTGCCCGACCGCCGCTGTGTGCCGGTGGCGTCGGGATCCCGCGTGGCGCGGTGGCCGCCGTACATTCCGGTGGCGTCGGCACCCGCGGGGGGCACGTTGCCGCCTGCGGCCGCGCTGTTCGATCGCGCGCCTGTTGCCTGGGCGTTGGCAAGTCCTGCGGTACCGGCCAGGGCAAGCGCGACCAACAGGGAAGATGCTCGAAGATGCGTCATGAATGGCTCCTCTGGGGTTGAAGACGTACCTCGTGCAACAGCAAGGGCCGTTCCGCCGTCACCCTAGAGCAAGGCGTCAGGAACGCGCGATGGCGGGTTACTTGCGTGGCTCCCTGCGTCAAAATGCGGATGGCCGCACCTGAGCTATACATTCAATCGTGTATGTATAATCGGCCGCACCTCGGTGCCTCAAAGCGCCGGGCAAACGATGGAGTTGCTCAACGTGAGATTTCCCTTCCCGCTGCCGGCATCTTGGCGTGCGGCCCTGCCCGGGCTGACGCCACACCCTGCATCGGGCCACCCTGCCGCTCCCCCTGCCGCGCCGGTGGCGCTGCCGCTGCCCGGTGACCCCGATGCCTGGATCGCCTGCGAGCACTGCGACACCCTGCATCGCCACGAGGTCATTGCGCTCGATGAGGAAGCGCATTGCACGCGCTGCGGCGTCAAGCTGTATCGCAACCAGACCGAGCGGTTGTCGGTCCTGCTGCCCCTGCTCATCACGGGAATCATCGTCTACGTCGTCGCCAACGTCTTCCCGATTGCCGAGATGAATGGCGGCGGCTCCCGCAACGCCACCACCCTCTGGGGCGCCATCGAGGCCCTGTACAACTACGGCATGGTGTTCGCGGCCGTGCTGGTCGCGCTCACCACGGTGCTGTTTCCGCTGATGTACATGTCGGTACTGGCGCCGCTGCTGATTGCACGGCTGCGCGGGCGGCAGCATCCGTCCGCGGCGCTGGTCTTGCGCGCGGCCGCCATGATCCGTCCGTGGGCCATGATCGAGATCTTCATGCTCGGCGTCGTGGTGGCGCTCATCAAGGTGGCCCACATGGTGTCGCTGGAGGCCGATGCAGGCCTGTGGGCATTTGCCGCGCTCACGGTGTTCCTGACCATCGCGCTGTCGATCGACCTGCGCCCGTTCTGGCGCGAGATCGGCCTGACGCTGCCGCCGCGCACGCACATCGATGCGCCCACCGGTCTGGACGCCGCCGCCCGTCCCGGCGAAACCGCCTCGGGCAAGGACCGCACATGAGCGCCGCGACCGGCACCACGACCGCACAGCCAGCGCGCCCGCTGCGTGCCGCCGCGCATGGCCTGGCTACATGCGAGCGCTGCGGCCTGCTCGCTCGCATGCCCGCCGCGGACGCGGCTACGCAGGCTGTCCTGCACTACGAGGATGCGCCGGACCCTGGCACGCCCGCGCCGGTCTGCCCCCGCTGCCTGTCGCCGATCCATGTGCGCAAACCCGAAAGCCTGGCGCGCTGCTGGGCGCTGCTGATTGCAGCCGCCGCCATGTACCTGCCCGCCAACCTGCTGCCGGTCATGATTACAGACACGCTGCTCGGCTCGCAGCAGGACACCATCATGAGCGGCATCGTCTACCTGTGGACATCGGGCTCATGGCACCTGGCCATCATCGTGTTCATCGCCAGCTTCTTCGTCCCGCTGGCCAAGTTGGGCATTCTTGCGGTGCTGTGCCTGTCCGTGCAGCAACGCTGGCGCTGGAACCCACGCCTGCGCACCCGCCTCTACGTCATCGTCGAGGCGATCGGCCGCTGGTCGATGCTCGACGTGTTTGTCGTGACGCTGCTGGCAGGCCTGGTGCATCTTTCCACCCTGGCCATCATCAAGCCCGGCCCTGGGGTCGGTCCGTTTGCCGCCGTGGTGGTGTTGACCATGTTTGCCGCCCGCTGTTTTGACCCGCGCCTGATGTGGGACGTCATCGACGAACCCGACCCCGAAGAGACCCAAGCATGACCGACCCTGTAGACAACGAAAACGTTCCGGCGCCGCGCCGCATGAAGCGCAAGCGCTGGCTGCCCTCGCTGATCTGGCTGGTGCCGATCGTCGCGCTGGCGGTAGGCGCCACGCTCATGGCGCGCGTGATCCTGGCGCGCGGCTCGCAGGTGACGGTGACGTTCAGTTCGGCGGAAGGCATCGAAGCCGGCAAGACGCGCGTGAAGTACAAGAGCGTCGACATCGGCGTCGTCAAGGCCGTGGGGCTGACGGAAGACCGCTCCGGCGCGGTGGTGCAGATCGAACTCACGCACGACGGCAAGGCGTTCGCTGCCTCCGACACGCGCTTCTGGGTAGTCCGCCCGCGGGTGGCGGCAGGCAGCATCTCGGGGCTCGGCACGCTGCTCTCAGGTGCCTACATCGGCGTGGACGGCGGTCGCTCGCACGACAGGCAATCCACCTTCAAGGGACTGGACACGCCGCCGGCCATCTATGCCGACACGCCGGGCAAGCAGTTCGCGCTGCATGCGTCCGACCTGGGCTCGCTGGATATCGGCGCCCCGGTGTATTTCCGCCGTGTGCGCGTCGGCCAGGTCACCGCCTATGACATCGACACCGATGGCAAGGGCGTCACCCTGCATATTTTCGTCAACGCGCCGTTCGACAAGTTCGTGGCAAACGGCACGCGCTTCTGGAACGCCAGCGGCATCGACCTCAAGCTCGATGCGAGCGGCCTGAAGGTGGACACGCAATCGCTGCTGACCGTGGCGCTCGGCGGCATCGCCTTCCAGACGCCGGAAGAAGCCGATCACAGCCCCGCCGCGTCGGATGCCGAGTTCCAGCTCGTGCGCAATGAAACCATGGCGCTGAAGGACCCAGAGCATCTCTCGCAGACGGTGGTGATGTATTTCCACCGCTCCCTGCGCGGGCTGACGGTGGGCGCACCGGTCGAATTCAAGGGCATCAACGTGGGCGAAATCAAGTCGATCGGCATCCACTACAGCAAGAAGCGGCACGAGTTTGTGTTGCCCGTGACGGCCACGCTCTATCCGACGCGCTTCGGCATGGACATCCGCGACGACAACCCGCAGCACGCCGCCGAAGACGTGCGCACGCAGTTCGACGCGCTCGTCAAGAACGGCATGCGCGCGCAACTGAAAAGCGCGAGCCTGCTGACCGGCCAGCAGTTCGTGCAGCTCGACTTCATCAACGCGGCCGACCGCGAAAAGACGCCGCCGCACTTCGGGCCGCGCGAACGTGACGGCGCCTACATCTTCCCGACCGCCGACAACCCGACCGACGACATCGAAACGCAGATCGCCGGCATCGCGAAGAAGCTCAACAAGGTGCCGTTCGAGCAGATCGGTCAAGACGTCCATCACACGCTTAACACCCTGGACGCGACGCTCAAGCAGACCGAGCAGTTGGCCAAAACGGTCAACACGGACCTGGCGCCGCAGATGAAGGAAACCCTGGCCGAGGCGCGCCGCACGCTCGACAGCGCGCGCCAGGTGTTCTCCGACGATGCGCCGCTGCAGCGCAACGCACGCGACACGCTCGACCAGGTTGCCAAGGCGGCGGCTTCGGTACGCGTGTTGACCGACTACCTGCAACTCCACCCCGAAGCGCTGATCCGGGGCAAGGCAAAGGATGCGCAATGAGTTCAACCATGACGTGGTCTCCCATTCGATTGGCTGCTGCCTGCGCCGCCGCGGCGCTCGTAGCGGCGTGCGCCTCGCCCGAGCCGACGCTCCATACGCTGTCGGCGCGGCCAGCGGCAACCGATCCCGGCCGGTTCCAGCGTGCCTTCCGCCTGGCTGGCGTGCGCGTGCCCGATCGCCTGGACAGGCCGCAGATCGTCCTGCGCACCTCCGATGACGAAGTACAGGCGCTGGAGCAGCAGCGCTGGGCCTCGCCGTTCGGCGCGGAACTGCGCGATGCGCTGTCGGCCGATCTGGCCGGCACGTTGTCCGCGGTCGACGTGGGCGGCAACGCAGCGCCGGCAGGTGTGCCGCTCTACCGCATCAGCGCCGCCATGCGCAGCTACGATGCGCGGCCCGGTCAGGGCGTGAGCGCGCTGGTGTCATGGCGCGTGACGCGCGATGCCGCCACACAAGGCGCCGTGCCCGCCGCCCTCACCTGCCAGACCACCCTGACACAGCCGACGAATGGCGACGCGCATGCAAAGGCAGGCGTGGATGCCGTGGTGTCGTCCACGCAGCGGATGGTGCAGCAGTGGTCGCAGCAGATTGCGCTGAGCGTGCAGGCGCTGGAATCCCCCTCCACCCCGCCCGCGTGGTGCCGCTAAGGCGGCAGCCAATCAGCTCTGCGCCAGTTGCTGGGTGAGCTGCCCCAGCGTGGCGAGCGCGGCTTCGAGATTGGCCGAAGGCGACAGCCCGAAGCAGATGCGGAAGTAGTGATCGAACCGATTCAGGTTCGAGAACAGGGTCCCCGGCGCGATGCGAATGCCTTGTGCAAGCGCGGCATCGAACAGCGCCGTTGACGATACGTTGGCCGGCAGCTCCACCCACATTGCCAAGCCCCCGGCGGGAACAGACAGCCGCGTACCGGCGGGAAAGCAGCTGGCAATCGATTCCGCCATGCGTTCACGCTGCTCGCTCAGCGTCTGGCGCAGCGTACGCAGGTGCCGGTCATACGCGCCCGACGCGATGAAGCGCCCCGCCAGCACCTGCGACCATGAGTCGTTCGGGCGCGACTGCGCGAACTTCAGCATCTGCACGCGCTCGTGCCAGCGGCCCGCGGTCATCCAGCCCAATCGCAGGCCAGGCGCCACGGTCTTGCTCAATGACGCGCAATAGATCACGTTGCCGGTGCGGTCCCACGCCTTGAGCGCCTTGAGCGGCGTGGCGCTGTCAGCGAGCGGGCTGTAGGTGTCGTCTTCGATCAGGGCGATGCGATTGGCATCGCAAAACGCCGCCATCCGGCGCTTGGCCACATCCGGCATGATGCTGCCCAGCGGATTCTGCAGATTGGGCACCACCACTACGGCCCGGATGTTGCCATAGGCCTGCACGGCCATTTCGAGGGCTTCGATCGACATGCCGGTGCGCGGGCTGGTCGGAATCTCTACCGCCCGCATGCCAAGGCTTTCGAGCACCTGAAGGAGTCCGTAAT
>JAGWNU010000255.1 GCA_028871175.1 Burkholderiaceae bacterium
GTGCCTGCTGCCTGCGCTGGTCAAGCAGATGATCGATTCCGTCCCGCAGATGCCGCTGATGCTGCAGGAAAACTTCACCGTGCGGCTGGTGGAACTGCTCAAGCAGGGCGAGATCGACTGCGCCATCATGGCCGAGCCGTTTCCCGACGCGGGTTTGATGACGGTTCCGCTGTACGACGAGCCGTTCGTGGTGGCGGTGCCGCGCGGCCACGAACTGGCCAATGCGAGCGCAGTGGACCCCGAAGCCCTGAAGCAGCAGACCATGCTGCTGCTGGGAAACGGCCATTGCTTCCGCGACCATGTGCTGGGCGTGTGCCCCGAACTGTCGCGGTTTTCACAGAACGCAGACGGCATCCAGAAGACATTCGAAGGTTCGTCGCTGGAGACCATCCGCCATATGGTCGCCAGCGGGGTCGGCATTACAGTGCTGCCCCGCACATCGGTGCCCAGCATGCAGCCCGCCGCGACCGATCTCCTGACCTACGTGCCGTTCCAGGAGCCGGTGCCCGACCGCCGTGTCGTGCTGGCCTGGCGCAAGAGCTTCACCCGCATCGCCGCCATCGAGGCGGTGGCCAAGGCAGTCTCGCAATGTGACTTGCCTGGCATCAAGCCGCTGCCCTTCACCCCGCTCGTTCACTGAGGGTTTCGCGCCGTCAGCGCCACTGCATGACGGTCATAGCGCATGCCTAATTGATAGATAAAAACAATCAAATTCACAAGAACGATAGTCATAAATTAGACTCTGTTCCATGGTGAGCCGCACGGCTCGTTCAACTTCCACCATGGAGTCCGACATGCCCCAGCCTCTTGCAACGAACCCCGTTGCGACCGTACTTGAGTGGCTCGCCGCCTATGGTGAGTCGCATTGATCCTGGCGCGTTCGCCGGCGCCGCGTCGGCCTACGGCCCGAGCCTGACGAGCCTTTGAGTTGGAAATCGCGCAGTCGAGGCGGCACAGCCGCTGCAGCGCGCGATGTGTGCATGACCCAGGAGAAAGATGATGGCAAAGGTGCGGATGTTCGTTTCGGAATGGCAGGCGTTTGCAGCGTCCGCGCGCGCCTCGCAGGCCGGGTTGCCGATGTTGTCCGGCGTGGCCGGCGCACTGGAACTGCGTAGTGCGGAGCGCGGTCGCCTGCAGCGCAAGTTGTTGCGCAAACAGGTCGGCTTGGCGCTGGCAAGTGCCGGCGCCGTGATCTTGTTCCTGCATGGCATGGTGCATACGATGGCGTGATCGCCATCGTCATAGGCAGGTGCCACAATCGGGGCCTGTCGCGCTGGCGGCAATCGGGCGAACTGCTCGAGGCGCGGGCGGTCCGATCGTATCGGGGTTGGACATTCGCGTTTTCGCATACCACTTTTTGAGAGGAATCCAGATGGCCAAGAAGAATGGCGGCGCTGCAGCAGCAGCCCAGATCAACATCGGTATCGCCGACAAGGACCGCAAGAAGATCGCCGAAGGCCTGTCGCGGCTGCTGGCCGACACGTATTCGCTGTACCTGAAGACGCACTACTTCCACTGGAACGTCACGGGCCCGATGTTCAACACCCTGCATCTGATGTTCGAGACGCAGTACAACGAGCTGTGGAACGCCGTTGATCCGGTGGCTGAACGGATCCGGGCGCTCGGCTTTCCGGCACCCGGTTCGTACTCGGAGTTCGCCAAGCTCTCGTCGATCCCCGAATCGAAGGGCGTGCCTGAGGCGATGGACATGGTGCGCGAGCTGGTCGCCGGCCACGAAGCCGTGACCCGCACCGCCCGCAGCCTGTTCCCGGATGTCGACAAGGCCGCTGACGAACCGACGGCCGATCTGCTCACCCAACGCATGGACATCCACGAAAAGACCGCGTGGATGCTGCGCTCGCTGCTCGCGTAAGTCCGCCCGGACTGGCGTTTCGCCACATGGACCGCAAGGCTCCGGACAGCAGAACAATCGCCCCCCGCCCGTCATCCGCTGGGTCGCGGGCGGGGCCGCTCCCACCCCCATGACCTCACGAGATAACCATGACTTCTGAAGCCAAATGCCCGTTTTCCGGCCATGCCTCTGCTGCGCCCCATGCCTTCGGTGGCGGTACGTCCAACAAGGATTGGTGGCCGAATCGGCTGCGCGTTGATCTGCTGAATCAGCATTCGGAAAAGTCGAACCCGCTCGGCGCGAAGTTCGACTACCGCAAGGCCTTCGCGTCGGTCGACTACGAAGCGCTCAAGGCAGATCTGCGCAAACTGATGACGGATTCCCAGGACTGGTGGCCGGCCGACTTCGGCCACTATGGTCCGCAGTTCATCCGCATGGCGTGGCACGCCGCCGGCACGTATCGCACCGGAGACGGTCGTGGCGGTGCAGGGCGCGGCCAACAACGTTTCGCGCCGCTCAATTCGTGGCCCGACAACGTCAACATCGACAAGTCGCGCCGCCTGTTGTGGCCGATCAAGCAGAAGTATGGCCAGGCCATCTCATGGGCCGACCTGCTGATCCTGACCGGCAACGTGGCGCTCGAAACCATGGGCTTCCGCACCTTCGGCTTTGCCGGCGGCCGCGAAGACACGTGGGAACCGGACGACGACGTCTACTGGGGCAACGAGACCACCTGGCTCGCCGAGACGCGCTATTCGGGCGACCGCAATCTCGCCAATCCGCTTGCCGCCGTGCAGATGGGCCTGATCTATGTGAACCCGGAAGGCCCGGACGGGAATGGCGACCCGCTTGCTGCCGCACGCGATATCCGCGAAACGTTCGCCCGCATGGCGATGGACGACGAGGAAACCGTGGCCCTGATCGCCGGTGGCCACACCTTTGGCAAGACGCACGGCGCGGGCGCGGCGAGCCACGTCGGCGCAGACGTTGAAGCGGCGCCGCTGGAAGCCCAGGGCCTGGGCTGGGCCAGCACGTTCGGCACCGGCAAGGGCGCGGACGCGATCACCAGCGGGCTCGAAGTCACGTGGACCCAAACGCCTGCGCAATGGAGCAACCATTTCTTCGAGAACCTGTTCAAGTACGAATGGGTGCAGGAAAAGAGCCCGGCGGGCGCATTGCAGTGGGTGGCCAAGGATGCGGAAGCGATCATTCCCGGGCCGACGCCCGATTCGCCCAAGCGCCGCCCGACCATGCTGACGACCGACCTGTCGCTGCGCTTCGATCCGGCCTATGAAAAGATCTCGCGCCGCTTTCTCAACAACCCGCAGGCGTTTGCAGAAGCCTTCGCACGCGCGTGGTTCAAGCTGACCCACCGCGACCTCGGCCCGAAGTCGCGTTACCTCGGCCCGGAAGTGCCGCGTGAAGATCTGATCTGGCAAGACCCGCTGCCGGCTGCCATCCACAAGCCGAGCGAGGCCGACATCGCCGACCTCAAGGCGAAGATTGCTGCTTCGGGCCTGTCGGCATCCGAGCTGGTTGCCGTGGCGTGGGCGTCTGCCTCGACTTTCCGCGGTTCGGACAAGCGCGGCGGTGCCAACGGTGCGCGCATTCGCCTGGCGCCGCAGAAGGATTGGGCGGTCAACCAGCCGGTGGCTGGCACGCTGGCCAAGTTGGAGGAGATTCAGCGCGCCTCCGGCAAGGCTTCGCTGGCTGATGTGATCGTGCTCGCGGGCAGCGTCGGTATCGAAATGGCTGCCAAGGCTGCGGGCACGACCGTCACGGTGCCGTTCACGCCGGGCCGGGTCGACGCCACGCAGGAGCAGACGGATGCAGCATCGTTCGCGCCGCTGGAACCGGTCGCCGACGGCTTCCGCAACTACCAGAAAGCCGACTACGCGATGCCGGCCGAAGTGTTGCTGCTCGACAAGGCACAGTTGCTGACGCTGACCGCCCCTGAACTGACCGTGCTGATCGGTGGCCTGCGCGCCATCAACATCAACGCGGATGGCAGCCAGCATGGCGTGCTCACCCACACCCCGGGAGCGCTCACCAACGACTTCTTCGTCAACCTGCTGGACATGGGCACCGAATGGAAGCCAGCCGGCGACATCTACGAAGGCTATGACCGCGAGTCCGGCAAGCTGAAGTGGACCGGTACGCGCGTCGATCTGGTGTTCGGTTCAAACTCGATCCTGCGCGCGCTGGCCGAGGTATTTGCCAGCGCCGACGGCAAGGAGCGCTTCATCAGCGAGTTCGTGGCCGCCTGGGTCAAGGTGATGAACCTCGACCGTTTCGATCTGGCCTGAGCCCCGGTCATCGGGACTAAAATGGCGCCTTGCCTCGTGCAGGCGCCATTTTCTTTTGGTGAATTCCATGCAATCGTCCGCTGCCCAACCCAGCCGCCTCGTGCTCTATGCGCGCCTGATGCGGATGGACAAACCGATCGGCACGCTGCTGCTGCTGTGGCCGACGCTGTGGGCGCTATGGATGGCTGCCGATGGCCATCCATCGGTTTCGCTGGTGGTGATCTTCACGGTCGGCACCTTCCTGATGCGCTCGGCGGGCTGCGCCGTCAACGACTGGGCCGACCGCGATTTCGACAAGCACGTCAAACGCACCAAGGAGCGCCCGCTCACCGCTGGCCTGATCGCCCCCTGGGAAGCGCTGGCGCTGGCGGGCGCCCTGTCAGTCATTGCATTTGCGCTGATTCTGCCGCTGAACGCGCTGACCAAATGGATGTCGGTCGCGGCCATCGTGATTGCCGGCACGTACCCGTTCTTCAAGCGGTTTTTCGCGATTCCGCAGGCGTACCTGGGTATCGCGTTCGGCTTCGGTATTCCGATGGCCTATGCGGCGTTGCAGGACCAGGTGCCCGCGCTGGCGTGGTGGATGCTCGTTGCGAATGTGTGCTGGGCCGTTGCGTACGACACGGCGTATGCGATGGTCGATCGCGACGACGATCTCCACATCGGCATCAAGACCTCCGCCATCACCTTTGGCCGCTTTGACGTGGCCGCCATCATGCTGTGCTACGTGGGCTTCTTCGGCATCATGGCCTGGGCAGGCCACGTCATGGCGCTGGGCGTCGCGTACTGGATCGGGTTTGCCGCCGCCGTGGCGTTGGCGCTCTGGTATTACCCGATGCTGCGTACGCGGGATCGCTTGCAGTGTTTCTTTGTGTTCCGCCACAACAACTGGCTCGGGGCCTGCCTGTTTGCGGGTGTGGCGGCTGCGTACGCGCTGCGCTGAGGCGGGTCTGCGAGGTGGCTTGCCCGCTCTTGATCCCCTGCCGGGCCGGCGCAGGGGATGCACCCGTCAG